>JADZAR010000122.1 GCA_020852475.1 Nitrosomonas sp. | reverse complement strand
GGCACAATGAGGCGTAATAACGCGTTATTACAACGAATTGTAACGCAGCAAAAATTAAAAAGCGGCGTGCTATAAACACCATAGTTTGACTCACCATCTGGATGAACCAGAATTGATCAAATTGTTTCATGTATTCATATCGTTAGTCATTTCGGATAACGATCAACTGAGGTTTTTAGGTTAAACACTTAAACACGCAAATACTCGGTTTTCTGGCCCAGCCATCGTCGGATATGCTGCTGCGCCTGATGCGGGTAATGATTGAGCATTTCATCGGCTACCGCTTGCGCGGCAGTCAATAATGCGCCGTCCAATTCCAGGTCGGCAAAGCGCAGCATTGGAATGCCGCTCTGCCGCGCGCCCAGAAATTCTCCTGGCCCGCGCAGATGCAGATCCTGACGCGCAATTTCAAAGCCGTCGTTGTGTTCAAAAATGATTTTTAGGCGCTTGCGGGCGATCTCCGACAGCGGTTTCTGATACATTAGGATGCACACGCTGGCATCCGTGCCGCGCCCGACGCGTCCGCGCAGTTGATGCAATTGTGACAGGCCCATGCGTTCCGCGTTTTCGATCACCATCAGCGAGGCGTTGGGCACATCGACGCCGACCTCGATGACTGTTGTCGCGACCAGCAATTGAATTTCACCGTGCTTGAACTGCGTCATGACGCCGGTTTTTTCCTGTGCGGCAAGCCGTCCGTGCACCAGACCGACTTGCAGGCCGGGAAGTATTTTGCACAGCGTTTCATAGGTTTCCATCGCGGTCTGCAATTGCAGTGTTTCCGATTCTTCGATCAACGGACACACCCAGTACACCTGTCTGCCCTGTCCGCACACCTGCCGAATACGCTCCATCACTTCGTCGCGGCGGCTGTCGGCGACCAGTTTGGTGACCACCGGCGATCTGCCTTGCGGCAATTCATCGATAACCGATACGTCAAGGTCAGCGAGATAGCTCATCGATAAAGTGCGTGGAATCGGCGTGGCGCTCATCATCAATTGGTGCGGCGCCTGCGCTGACGCCGGCATGCCTTTCATGCGCAACGCCAGGCGCTGGTGTACGCCGAAGCGGTGCTGTTCATCGATAACTGCCAGCCCGAGTCGGTGGAAGTTGACCTGTTCCTGAAACAGGGCGTGCGTGCCGACGGCGAGCATGGCTTTGCCGGATTCAATGGCGGCGAGCGCAGTCTGGCGATCTTTCTTCTTCTGGCTGCCTGATAGCCAGGTTACCGGTATCTGCATGGGTGCGAACCAGGCGTTTAATTTCTGAAAATGCTGTTCGGCAAGGATTTCGGTTGGCGCCATGATCGCCGTCTGATAGCCATTGGCGATTGCCTGTAACGCGGCAATAGCGGCTACGACAGTTTTTCCGCTGCCGACATCGCCCTGCAACAGGCGTTGCATTGGATGATCCGAATCCAGGTCATGGCTGATTTCCGCAATCACGCGGTTCTGTGCTTGTGTCGGTTGGAACGGCAGCTGCGCCATAAAGGCGGCATGCAAGGCCGGATGGCGTTCCAGGCGCGGCGCTTTACGGTTGCGTCGTTGACGGTAATGCAAACGCATCGAGAGCTGCTGCGCAAGCAGTTCATCGAATTTGACGCGTTGCCAGGCCGGATGTGTGCGGTTTTGCAGCGAAGTGGCCACTGTTTCCGGCGGGGGATGGTGCAGCGTCTGTAGGCTTTCCCGGAAGCCGGGCAGCCGGATGCGCTGAATAATCCCGACTGGTAATGTTTCGGATAACAATGATGGGTCGTGCGGACTATTCAGCACCTGATTGATCAGTTTGCTGAGAGTTTGTTGATGCAGTCCGGCGGTTATCGGGTAAACCGGCGTCATGGCGTCGGATAAGGGTTCGTTTCGGGTGATCACCCGGCATTTCGGGTGCACCATTTCTGCGCCGAAAAAGCCGTGACGGATTTCGCCAAACAGTCTTACCCGCTTGCCCGCAGAATACGCTGTGACCTGACTGCCGTAAAAATTCAGAAAGCGCATGTACAGATTGCCGCTGCCGTCTTCTACCTGACAAACCAGCTGACGCCGTGGTTTTAACAGCACCTCGGCGTGTACGATAACACCCTCAACTTGGACAGATCGACCTTCTGGTGCGTCGTTAATCGGGAAGACATGTGTTTCATCTTCATAGCGCAGCGGTAAATGCAACGCCAGATCCATTTCAGTGCGAATGCCGAGTCGCAACAGTTTTTCCAGCGTTTTTTTACTCTGAGTCAGCGCGGTTATTGATGCGTCGGGCAGATCGGGCGCACCGGACGATGTATCAACTGCACCGGGCATGATGGTCAGCAGGTCCGTTGCGCGGACGATGCAAAGTGATGCAGGTGTTAGCCTTGCAGCACCATTACCGCGTCCATTTCGACCAGCGCGCCGCGTGGCAGCTCCTTGACGCCAATTGCGGCGCGCGCCGGGTAGGGTTGTTCGAAATACGTGGCCATGATTTCATTGACTCGCGCAAAATGCGCCAGATCGGTCAGAAAAATATTCAGTTTGACGATATCGTCCAGACTTCCGCCGCTTGCTGCCGCAACCGCTCCGAGATTCAGAAAGACCTGCTGGATTTGCGCTTCAATGCCATTAACCATCTGCATGGTTGAAGCGTCAAGACCAATTTGTCCTGAAAGATAAACTGTCTCGCCGCCACTGACTTTTACTGCCTGAGAGTAAGTGCCGATTGCGGCGGGTGCGTGAGGTGTCTGGATGATTTGTTTGTTCATGGGGGCTCCCGTTTGTGTGTGGTTTAACAGCATGCGCTTAAAATCGGGCAGCTTACCATCATTATGCTGCAACCGTCATCCTGGCGGTCAAATTTAAGGCGTACTCGCCTGATTATGGACGTATTAGTTAGGCATAAAAAAATTGCGCACAGCGCTGGTTGTAATCACGAAAAGAAATCTGTTGAGCAGTTTGCATGAGCATGGTGCGACAACTCTTATATAATTCGGCATTCAATTTATGTGAATGCTATGATTTAATGTTGCTATGCAAGAATCCATGCCAAAACTGCTCATTCAAGGCGGCGAGCCACTGCGCGGGGAAGTACACATTTCCGGAGCAAAAAATGCCGCGCTGCCCGTCCTGTGCGCCGCGTTGCTAACACGTGAAACACTCGCTATCCGCAACATACCGCAATTGAACGATGTGACGACCATGTTGGCGCTGCTGGCCCAGATGGGTGTGGGCGTCAAAATGGAAACCGATAATGCGGTTGAATTATCGGCGGAGCATCTTACCCGTTTGACGGCGCCCTATGAGATGGTGAAAACCATGCGCGCAGCGATTCTCGTGCTGGGGCCGCTGCTGGCGCGCGCCGGTGAAGCCACTATCTCACTGCCCGGCGGCTGTGCTATTGGCATGCGGCCTGTCGATCAGCATATTAAAGGACTCGAGGCAATGGGCGCGGAGATTGCGATCAAGCATGGTTATATTCATGCGGTTGCAAAAAAACTGCGAGGCGCGCGCGTCGTCATGGATATCGTTACAGTCACCGGGACGGAAAACCTGATGATGGCGGCAACCCTGGCGCAGGGCACAACTATTATCGAGAATGCCGCGCGCGAACCGGAAATCATTGATCTTGCCAACTGCCTTAACGCTATGGGTGCAAGAATACAGGGCGCGGGCAGTGATATCATTACTATCGAGGGCGTTTCCGCGCTGCACGGGGCCGTGCACGCGGTCATGCCTGACCGTATTGAAACGGGCACTTTTCTGGCCGCTGCCTGCGCCACGGGTGGTGATATTTTTCTCAAGGAAACCGACGCGCGGCTGCTGGATGCCGTGCTGGATAAGTTGACCGAAGCAGGCGCCAGTATCCGGTCCGGTGAAAACTGGATTCATCTTAAAATGCACGCCCGGCCGCGCGCCGTTAATCTTCGCACGGCGCCTTATCCGGCCTTTCCGACGGATATGCAGGCGCAATTCATGTCGCTTAATTGTATCGCCGATGGCACGGCAATCATCACCGAGACTATTTTCGAAAATCGGTTGATGCATGTTCAGGAGCTTAAGCGCATGAACGCCGACATCAAGGTCGAAGGCCATGCCGCCATAATCCGCGGCATTGCCCGGCTCGACGGTGCGAATGTCATGGCGACCGATTTGCGCGCATCAGCCAGTCTGGTTATCGCGGGGCTGGTTGCACAGGGGGTGACGGTCATTGATCGCATTTATCACCTGGATCGCGGCTATGAAGCGATAGAGGAGAAATTATCCGCTTTGGGTGCGCATATCAAGCGCGTGGCCGGGAGTTCGGGTGATTTGACCCGGACAGTCGAGTGGGAATAACGGAGTATCGTTGCGATTGGAATTCCTCCTGGATAATCAGGAGGAATTCGGTGCGGATGGCTGATGCTGTGCTTACTTGTAGCTGATGACGAGTACCGCAATGCGTTTGTTGAAATCGGATACAGGCGCGATCACCAGTTTTTTACCATTTGCATCTGTTTTAATGGCGACTTTGTGTTCGTTAATAGTTTCTTTCGGATAAAGATCGCTGCCTTTGATGTCTTCCAGACGTTTGTCGGTAGATACCAGCAATTCGCCTTTTTCACCAATCAGATCAATGCGCTCCGCATTGAGTTGCTTGACGATGTCATTGAGATACAGGCCGACCTGATCGATGTTGTTGCGGATCAATTCGCTGCGAACCGCCCATGACAGCACTTGCGCAAAGCGTTCTTCTTCTTTTTTGTATTGTTTGTCGGCTTGTTCTCGGGCTTGCTGAGTGATCAGCGTGCGCTCGCTGGCGATTTGTTTTTCCGCGTCTGATTCGACTTTGTTTACCGCGATGATTTTCCAGGCAAAGACAAAAATAATGATACCTGCCATTATAAATGCGTATTTCATGGGTAGCTGCTTTTGCGGCAGATCTTCAAGCACAGCAAATTTCTTGGTAAGCATGGTGTAGACTGTTACTGCTTTGGATTGCAGTGTTTCGTTTTCCTTGTTCTGACTCGTCATGAATAGCTCCTTGATTTTTAGCTGACAGGTAAAAAAGCGCTAATTATCCACTAAACCTAATGGAAGTAAAAGCAGAGCGCCTTAAAATTTAGTATTGTCTGCACAATGCCGGACAAAAAACATTATCAATGAGAACCATTGTTTGGCGCGTCAAATTGACCGGACTGATTCTTGAACGGATTGAGCGCGCTGCCCGATATTCGGATTCATCTCGAAATCCGGATTTCTTCCTTTGGAAGAACGCTGGCAGACACTTCGAAAGTATATCAAATAACGATCGGTTTATTTTGTTTTATAATGCAATTTAAGGGCGCAATGTGAATGTGATGAATAAAAGCAACACGGGTATGAGGCAATAGGTTGAGTCGTTAAAAAATAGCGGGTTGTTCCTGCTGTTGTAACTGCGGTTGCTTTTAAATCCGCTGAGGCGGAATCCGGATTCAATCAAGTACAGGAAAAAAATTCAGTGGATAACAATAAAAAAACATGGTCAGGGCGATTCAGTGAGCCTGTTTCAGCGCTGGTTGAGCGTTACACCGCTTCGGTTCATTTTGATTATCGGCTTGCCGGGGAGGATATCCGAGGTTCGTTGGCGCATGCGCGCATGCTTGCCGCTCGCGGTATTATCACTCAGGAAGATCTGGTGGCAATCGAGCGCGGTCTCGGGCAGATACGCGACGAAATCCGGGAAGGACGGTTTGACTGGTCGCAGCAATTGGAAGATGTGCATCTGAATATTGAAAAACGGTTGACCGATGTCGTCGGCGATGCTGGAAAGCGTTTGCACACCGGCCGTTCGCGCAATGACCAGGTGGCTACCGATATTCGGCTCTATCTGCGTGCTGCGATTGACGAGATTAGCGATCTGGTTGGTGCGCTGCAACAAGCGCTTGTCGATCTGGCGGAGCAGCATGTTGAAACGGTGATGCCCGGTTTTACGCACTTGCAGGTTGCTCAGCCGGTATCTTTTGCGCATCATTTGATGGCATATTTCGAAATGCTCAAACGCGATGCCGGGCGTTTGTCCGATTGCAGAAAACGCGTCAATCAGTTGCCGCTCGGCGCCGCCGCTTTGGCCGGAACGAGTTATCCGATAGACCGTGAAATGGTGGCGCGTGAACTTGCCTTTGATGGTGTTTGCGAAAATTCCCTGGATGCTGTTTCCGATCGGGATTTTGCCATCGAATTCTGCGCCTGCGCGGCGTTGATCATGACGCATTTGTCACGCCTGTCGGAAGAGTTAATCGTATGGATGAATCCGGCGGTCGGCTTCATTATGCTGGCGGATCGCTTCTGCACCGGCTCGTCGATCATGCCGCAGAAAAAAAACCCCGATGTTCCCGAACTGGTGCGCGGCAAAACCGGCCGTGTCAATGGTCATCTGGTCGCGTTGCTGATATTGATGAAAGCACAGCCGCTGGCCTACAACAAGGACAACCAGGAGGATAAGGAGCCGCTTTTCGATACTGTCGACACGTTGATCGATACGCTACGTATTTATGCCGATATGATGGCTGGCGTGCGGGTTAACGCCACGGCGATGCGAAAAGCTGCATTGCAGGGATTCTCCACCGCTACTGATCTGGCCGATTATCTGGTTAAAAAAGGTATTCCGTTTCGTGACGCGCATGAAATCGTCGCTCGCTCCGTGCAATACGCCGAGCAAAAAGGCTGCGATCTGGCCGATTTGGAATTGAGCGAATTGCAGCGGTTTTCGGAACATATCGAGCATGATATTTTTTCAGTGCTGACGCTTGAAGGATCGCTCGAAAGCAGAAACCATATCGGTGGAACCGCGCCACAGCAGGTTCGCAAAGCGATTGCACGCGCAAAAGACTGGTTGTCAGCCGAGCGGTCAACAGCTTGAGACCACCAAACAAGCACCGGGAAATGAGCCCGTGGCCTGAAATAACGCAACAGATTCAAGCTGTCACGGGGCAGTCGTTTCATCCCGAAACCATTGATGCGGTCGGCGGGGGTTGTATCAGTCAGAGTTGCCGCATTGCAGGCGGCGGGCAACGTTTCTTTGTTAAAATCAATTCGGCGGATAACGAGGATATGTTTGCTGCCGAAGCCGAAGGACTTGAGGAAATCCATCGTTCCCATACGCTGCGCGTTCCGCGTCCGGTGTGCTGGGGGCGGCATGAAGGCCATGCCTGGCTGGTGCTTGAGTATCTGGATCTTGGCGTACGTTCCGCAAGCAATCCGGATGCGCTGGGATGCGGACTTGCCGCAATGCATCAATGCAGCAGCAATCAGTTTGGCTGGTTGCGGAACAACACGATCGGCAGCACGCCGCAGATAAATACGCGATCGGATGACTGGGTGTCATTTTGGCGCACGCACCGGCTTGGTTTTCAGTTGCATCTGGCGTTGGAGAATGATTATCGTGGCCGGTTGCAGCAGCTTGGTGAACAATTGCTGGAGTGCGTTGAGCAGTTTTTTACCGGTTATAAGCCATCCCCATCCCTGCTTCATGGTGATTTGTGGTGTGGAAATTATGCCTATACAGGCACGAGCGAACCCGTTTTATTCGATCCCGCCGTGTATTTCGGCGACCGGGAAGCAGATCTGGCGATGACCGAATTATTCGGCGGATTTCCGCAGCGGTTTTATTCCGCTTATCAACATGAATATCAACTGGATTCAGGGTATAATACGCGGAAGGTTTTATATAATCTCTACCATGTCCTGAATCACTTGAATCTGTTTGGCGGTAGCTATCGTCAGCAGGCTGAGCAAATGATGAATACTTTGCTTGCCGAAATTCGTTAGAGGACGGCAGGGCAGTATAGCCAGAATACAAAATTTCAGAAAAGCGCGATGCCTGACATATCCAACATACTCATCAAATTTACCGGACGCTGTTTTGCTGCACGGCAGCAATTGCCTATCCATTTTCGTATCCAATGACCAAGTACGTCTTTGTAACCGGTGGAGTGGTGTCATCGCTGGGCAAAGGTATTGCTGCTGCGTCTCTGGCCGCGGTGCTGGAAACCAGAAAAATCAAGGTGACCATGCTGAAGCTGGATCCTTACATCAATGTCGATCCCGGTACCATGAGCCCGTTCCAGCATGGTGAGGTTTTTGTTACCGAAGACGGCGCGGAAACCGATCTCGATCTAGGTCATTATGAGCGGTTTATCAGCACCAAAATGACCCGTCACAACAATTTCACCACAGGGCAGATTTATGAAAGCGTCATCCGCAAGGAGCGGCGCGGTGATTATCTCGGTGGAACCGTTCAGGTGATTCCACATATCACCGATGAGATCAAACGTTATATACAGGCGGGAGTCGGTGATGCCGATGTCGCCATTATTGAAATTGGCGGTACGGTTGGCGATATCGAGTCTTTGCCGTTTCTTGAAGCCATACGGCAAATGGCGACACAATTGCCCGGCGATGATACCTGCTTTATTCACCTGACGTTGTTGCCGTACATCGGTTCGGCCGGTGAATTGAAAACCAAACCGACACAACATTCCGTCAAGGAACTGCGGGAGATCGGCATACAGCCTGATGTGATTTTATGCCGTTCCGATCGTGAAATTCCGAAGGAGGAACGCCGCAAGATAGCGTTGTTTACCAATGTCAAGGAGCAGGCTGTCATATCCGCCATCGACGTCGACAGCATTTATAAAATTCCTGCATTGCTGCATGAGCAGATGCTCGATGAAATTATCTGCCACAAGCTTGGCATTTTGGCCAAGCCTGCTGACCTGAGTGTATGGAAGAAACTGGTTTATGCGCTTGAACATCCGACGCATGCGGTGACCATTGCACTCGTCGGGAAATATGTCGATTTGACGGAATCGTATAAGTCGCTGTCAGAAGCCCTGATTCACGCAGGCATTCACACGTGCAGCAGGATCAATATTACTTACATGGATTCCGAACAGATTGAGAAAAACGGCACCGACAGTCTGCGCGGCGTGCATGCTATTCTCGTGCCGGGCGGATTCGGCAGGCGCGGCGTGGAAGGCAAGATACTCGCGATTCATTATGCTCGTACGCATCGTATACCTTACCTCGGCATATGCCTTGGCATGCAGCTCGCCGTTGTCGAGTACGCCCGCAACAAAACCGGCATGACCGGTGCGCACAGTACGGAATTTAATCCGGATACGCCGTATCCCGTCATCGGTTTGATTACCGAATGGCGCACCAAGGACGGACGGGTCGAGAAACGCGATGAGAATTCGGATATTGGCGGCAGCATGCGGCTGGGGGGGCAAGAGTGTCAATTAAAACAAGACTCGCTGGCCTGGAGAACTTACGGTGCAGATACTATCACTGAACGTCATCGCCATCGCTATGAGGTCAACAGCGATTATCTGCCTCAACTGGAGCAAGCCGGGCTTCGTGTCAGCGGTTTATCCATGGATGAAGACCTGTGCGAGATTATTGAATTATCGGAAACGGAACACCCATGGTTTCTGGGATGTCAGTTTCATCCTGAATTTACGTCAACGCCGCGGCAGGGTCATCCGTTATTCAAGTCCTTTATCAAGGCCGCCATTGATTATGCCGCCAGTCAGCAGCCAGTCGGAGAGGCGCAGATCAGATCCGCTGCGGCGATCAGAACATGATACTTTGATCGCATGATTGCAGCATGCTGTGTTGCAAAAACAACAGACATGCCGTCATGCGATAAGGTAATGCGCATTTCACATAAAAAAATTAAATAGCTATTTGAATTTGAAGTATATTAAAAAGTTAATATCCGTAACAAAAAGCCAAACTGATCATACAGGGAAAAAGTAAGCATGAGTGCAATAGTAGAAGTCATCGCGCGCGAGATTCTGGATTCTCGCGGTAATCCAACCATTGAAGCAGATGTGTTACTGGAATCCGGCGTGTTGGGGCGCTCCGCGGTTCCATCAGGCGCTTCTGTAGGCACGCGGGAAGCGGTCGAACTGCGGGATGGCGATGCACAGCGCTACTTGGGCAAGGGAGTTTTGCAAGCCGTTGAGAACGTTAACACCGAAATTTCCGAAACATTGATCGGACTGGATGCAGTTGACCAGAGTTTTATCGATCAGGCGATGATCGATCTGGATGGCACGGAAAACAAGTCGCGCATCGGCGCCAATGCCATTCTTGCGGTGTCTCTCGCGGTGGCGAAAGCCGCCGCTGAAGAATCCGGATTACCGCTGTACCGCTACCTCGGTGGCGCGGGCATGATGTCCATGCCGGTGCCATTGATGAACCTTGTTAACGGCGGCGCGCATGCCAACAATAACATTGACATGCAGGAATTCATGATCGTACCGTTCGGTATCGGGAATTTCCGTGATGCGATTCGTTGCGGTTCGGAAATTTTTTATGCCTTGAAAAAACTGCTCAATGAAAGAAATATGCCGACCACAGTGGGTGACGAAGGTGGGTTCGCGCCGAACTTGAATGGCAATGAAGAATCGCTGCAATTGATTGTTGAGGCGATCGATCTGGCGGGCTATCAGCCGGGCCGTGACGTTGCAATCGCAGTTGATTGCGCGAGCTCGGAATATTTTTCCGATGGTAAATATCATTTATCTTCGGACGGCCTGAGTCTTACCTCCGCACAGTTTGTAGACTATCTTGCATCGTGGGTGGACAAATACCCGATTATCAGTATTGAAGATGGTATGAGCGAACTGGATTGGAATGGCTGGGAGCTGTTGACCAATCGACTGGGCAAGGCTGTGCAACTCGTTGGCGATGACATCTTCGTGACCAATACCCGGATTCTGCAGGAAGGCATCAAGCGGAATATCGCTAACGCCATTCTGATCAAAGTTAACCAGATCGGCACGTTGACTGAAACGCTGGCGGCGATTGAAATGGCCAAGTGCGCCGGATATACTGCGGTTATCTCGCACCGCTCAGGAGAAACAGAGGATACGACTATCGCCGATATCGCGGTAGCGACCAATGCGCTGCAGATCAAGACAGGTTCGCTTTCGCGCTCGGATCGACTGGCTAAGTATAACCAGCTGCTTCGCATTGAAGAAGATCTTGGCGACATGGCGCGGTATGCGGGGCGGGGCGCTTTTTATCAACTGAAATAATATTAAACCTAAAAATCTCGGTTGACCGTTATCCGATATGACTAACAATATGATTAAATGAAACAATTAGAGTAATTCTGGCTAACCCAGATGGTGACTCAAACTATGGTGTTTATAGCACGCTGCTTTTTAATTTTTGCTGCGTTACAATTCGTTGTAATAACGCGTTATTACGTCTCATTGTGCCTTGCCAAAAATAAAAATCAACGCACTTTAAACCCCATTCAACTGAGGTTTTTAGGTTGAAATGAAATCGCTCGCTATCGTGCTCGTCGGCTTAATCGCATTGATCCAGTACCCGCTATGGGTGGGAAAAGGCAGTTGGTTGCAGGTGAGCACATTCGAGCAGGATATCGTTCAGGCGCAGGAAGAAAATCTCAAGCTGCAGAACCGCAACATGATCTTCCATGCGGAAATCAATGATCTGAAGCAGGGAACAGACGCCATCGAAGAGCGTGCGCGTAACGACATCGGCATGATCAAGAAAAATGAAATTTTCTTTCAGATCGTTGACACCAATCCGACCAGCACGATACCACCGGCAAGTTTTGCCCGCGCCAACCAGACCCGATAAATCCAGGTACGAATCGGATCAGCCTTTTTTCTGAACGATCACTTGAAAACCAGCCAACAAGCCGTATATTTATTCCGTTAATCGAACGATCAAATTTTCCCATGGAGTAATCGAATGAAAAGAGTTTTTCTTTTTCTCGCGACGAATCTGGCTATTGTTGTTGTTCTGAGTATTACGCTGAGACTGCTGGGATTCGAACGTATATTGGATGAGCAGGGCGCTGGGCTCGATATCAATTCATTGTTGCTGTTTGCGGCTGTTTTCGGTTTTGGCGGATCATTGATGTCGCTGGCCATGTCGAAATGGACGGCCAAGCGTTTCACCGGCGCGCAGGTTATCGAAATGCCGCGCAATGCGCAGGAACACTGGTTGCTGACCACGGTGCAACGGCAGGCCAAAAAAGCGGGTATCGGTATGCCGGAAGTGGCTATTTATCATGCACCCGACGTCAATGCCTTTGCTACCGGCATGTCAAAAAATGACGCGCTGGTGGCTGTCAGCACAGGACTGCTTAACACGATGACCGAAGACGAAGCGGAAGCCGTTCTGGCGCATGAAGTCAGTCATATCGCCAACGGCGATATGGTCACGCTTGCGCTGATTCAGGGTGTTGTCAACACATTCGTCATATTTTTGTCGCGCGTTATTGGCCACACGGTGGATCGCGTTGTCTTCAAGACGGAAAACGGTCATGGTCCGGCTTTCTGGGTGACCGCAATCATCGCCGAGATCGTGCTGGGCATACTGGCCAGCATTATCGTCATGTGGTTCAGCCGGCAACGCGAATTCCGCGCGGATGCGGGCGGCGCCAGCTTGGCCGGGCGGGAGAAAATGATTGCCGCGCTGCAACGACTGCAAATGTCTGTTCATCAACAGCATCTGCCGGATCAGTTGGCGGCCTTCGGTATCTCGGGTGGAATTAGCTCCGGGCTGAAGAGCCTGTTTATGTCCCATCCGCCGCTGGAAGAAAGAATTGCTGCACTGCGTGAGTCGCGTTATTAGGATCGGATAAAGGTTCAACACAAAAACACCGCATCATTCGAAAGTCATGATGCGGCGTTTTTTGATTCCGGATTTGGGATGTTTTTATTCTCAGAGGCCTTTGCACAGTGTCATGAGCGGTGCGAGAATAAGGCGAAAATTTGCGAAAAAGCGGAGTTTACATGGAGTAAATGAGCATTTTTCGCAAATTTTTAACGCGATTATCGTACCGCGTAGTAACCTCTCTCTCAATAAGAGCTTTCTACTGAAAAGTCTTCCCAGATATAGGTCGGTCGCACTGATGGCGGTGTTGGAATCCAGAATGTGGCCACATCAAAAACACCAATGACAGTCCGGGCCACGGAGTGCATCACACCGGATGCCAGCCCGAAAGTCATGCCGTGAAGAATGGAATCCCGCTGTGTGACCAGAATAATATTCTTGGGTAATTCTAAAAACCCGGTGGCGGTATTGGCGACGCCGGTGACCAGTTTTGTGCTGGCTGTGCCGACATAGTTATGTCCATACGGTTCCGTCGCCATCGCCTGTGAAGATCCGAACATCAGAATGAACAGCGCAAGAATCAGTTTAGTCATTTTTCTCATTTAAAACTCCTGTTAACAATCCATTATTATCGTTCCCTTTTTTGCTGGAAACGGCATCCATTGCAGTGTACCCGTACGGGTAATAACTGACAATTGGTTATTAACGGCATTATGCAGGATGAGTCAGAATCTTTTGTGTCGCTGGTTTTTGCGGCGTGATTGCCATGAGATTGGTTGTATAACGTAACGTGTATCTTGCTGAAACAAGTGGTGTTGCGGAAAAGGAATGTATTCGGTTCGCAGAAATTTTGATTCGTTACCGCTGGTCAGAATTTATTGGTCTGCAAATTGGGGTTACAGAAAAATGTTGGCATTGGTACTGGCCTATAAATGACCATCCAGTTCCTGATTATTTTTAATGAAATACTTGTCATCCAGATATTTTCTGGAATAGCAGCGAACATCCATGTGAATCCAGGTAGGTGCGATATCAGCGGGTTCCAGCGCCTTCATGTTGTTGGCACTCCAACCGATCTGAAAGCCGCATTTTTCAACAAGCAATCCTCTAACGGCGTTGCAGCGGTTGCAATCATCCTGTTTATCTTCAGTGGGTTTTAACGGAAAATCAATGTCCAGCGCCTTGCCCATGTGGTTGGTGCTTTGCCGGTTCTTTTGCTCATTGTTGACCCAGCAGCGGTAACCGCTGGTCGGATAAGGAATATCGTAGCCTGTCTGGCTTGCATAAAATTGTGCGGCTTTGAAGCTGTTGAGGATGGCTTTATGAATTCCAGGATACTCATACCGATAAAATGCTTCGGTTTTTTCAGTTTCCGATTTCCCAGCCTGATATTTGTTTTTAAATCGATTCTGTCCAAAGCCGTCACACACTCCGCAGGGGCATTTGATTGCTTCAAAATCGATGGAAAATTTCTGCGCAAATTGATCGAGTGCGGCGAAGGTATCACCGTTGACGATACCCGTCGGCGTTTTCATATTCATGTAATCTTTCTGGAAAGTCATGACCTGCAATTCCGTGCCGGGACCGAAATCACCATCCCAAATGGTTCCGCGGAATCCTGCAAGGCGTAACTGGAGTTCTTCAACATTCGCACCTTTATCACCTCTTTGCAAAGGTTTTTCGCCAAATTTCATAAAAAGCTATCCTTTCAAATGAATGAACTACTCATCAACGATGTCAGGCGGTATTTATTCCCAATGATTGCACAACTTCCATCGTTTCCTTAGTGTGATTTTTAAGGATATGGACAAGGATCATAAATTACAGTTAGTTTCTCAATTCGCACCTGCTTCAATAGGCCTTTATACTTAAGCCATGAGTTTGTTACCACGATTTATGAGCTTGCAGTAGGGTATATGCCATGTCTGTTATCCGGGTAGCAACATTTGTCGCTGTGCCTCCAGCAACATGAATACCGACAACAATTCGTTGTTCACCAAATCTAGCAATTAAAGGTCCTCCACTCATTCCACCACCAGCATCGCAATCATGGTAGATTCGTGTCTTATCAATACTAATTGCTCTACCTGTTGCCCCATACATATGGAATTGCTTCAAATCCATCGGATAGCCAAATATATTCAATAGTAAGTTGTGGAACTTTTGATTTTCATAGTCAGCAAAGCCAAGCCACCCCAATCTGTTGCCAATATTTCCGTCTTCGATTTTTAGTACAGCGAAGTCATAGGAACTACCGGCAATAGGTTCATTTTCCCATTCTGCAAAATAAGCATTGTCGATAATTTTGTGCCAGTTTCCACGTGCTAAAATACCGTCGTATGCAAGGCCGACATAGAGTTCAATTGCTTTCCCTGATTCTGGGTGGATTAGATTATGAGCTGCTGTGGCTAGGGTACGAGGACCGATTAGCCATGCTGTTCCCCAGCGAATAGTCCCGTCGCTTGAGAGAATTTTCAATAATCCAATCGAACGCGTTGGAATCCAAGATGTGTCAGTTATAAGAATACGATCGTCTTTATTTCCGATAACATTTTGAAGTGTGGTATGTGAGGTAGGGTTTTTCTTATTATTGACCTCTAACATGTGATCACGCATTGGAGGCCGAAGAACATCTTCGTAGATAGCGCCGCCATTTGTCGCTGTCATAAAACTAGGGGAAAATCGACTTTCTCTTACATGATGTTGACTAAGATCGATACCATCAAATTTTCCCGTAACATCAAGTAGATCGCTCCAGCTCTGGGTTGAGGTTTCAAGATCAAGGTGTCGCCAGGATAATGTTTCGGCTTTAGTATTCGGTTTCTTTGATGATTTGCGATTATTTGTCATCTTATTTCCTACTTTTATAGTGTTACTCATCATTTAATTCAATTGAGTGGTGACACCAGATCGCCGCCTTGGTGTCCTTGTTGTGGCCCGGGATTTGATTGTTTTGACTTTTCCTTATCAATAGATGAACGAATGGCATTGCTCAATGAATCAGAATAAGGATAGATAGTGAGGGTAGTGGCAATGTATCCTTGATTTCTGCTTGGTGCGTTTTGTAATTCTAGGGAGGTAAGTTTACTTTCAGATTCAGTTAGTGCGATTTTACTATCTACCAGTTCTTTCTTTTTTGTTGTTACACTCGTCAACCCATCTATTTGCTCTGTTGCGCCAGCGATAATTCCCCCCAGTGCTGCTCCTGGAAGCTTGACAATACCTAAAATTTCGGAATCACGAGCGATATCGTATTTTTTTATTATTCCGTCAACTAACTGAACTGTAACTTTTTGATTTGCTAGAACTGTTTTTGGCATAGCGATCGATAAAATTTCTTGTGAAGGAATATTTACTTGTTTGCTTCCAATAGAGATACCATTGAGTGAGATACGTACTATTTTCGTTACTGTTGCTCGTGCACAGAAACCAATTGCACATTTTTCGAGATCGATTGATTTTGATACGTTGATTGGTGAACCATCAACATTATGTACTGATAAGTAAAGCTGCTGTGTTGAAGGAGTGACAAATGTTCCACTAGCAACAGTGAAAGCTTCCATCCCTCTTGAGAAAGATGAATTGATTGCCTTGTTTATGCGCTCTATATCATCCTGAGAAAAAGGGTCGAATTGATCTTCCAAAAGAGTGACTGTCTGTTCTAGGAATGCGGAGCGGCTATTCTGCAATGCAAGTTTCCCGGCTGCTTTTCCAAGTTCACTTACAATCTCCGGCAATTTTGCCTCCGATTCTGTAGATATGGTATTTAAAAGGCCGGTAGCATCATCAACGGCTAATTTGTAGTCTTCGTTGTTAAACGGAGATGGTTTAACATGAGCAATTAGTATTCCAGTTTTATTATCAGTTGCTACGCGAGATTCTTCTATTGTGATACCAACGCCTTTCGAATCAGCGAATACACGAATTGGGATAACTCCTTTTGGTAGAGAGTAGGGGATACCACCATCTTGCCTCATTAACGACACATTAGTACTTGGAGATGACGATAAACTGCTGCACCCAACAGTGAAAAAAGAAAGGATTAGAATTGTCGAAGCAAAGTAAAAGCTTTTATTGAATCCGCAGTGTAATAAAGATTGAGTATATTTATGATCATTTATCATTGATTTCTCCTGTTTACTAATTTAACGCTTTAATTATTTGAGTATGAATAGCTAGTTTTATAAGCCAAATTTTCTATACATGGAATAACCCAATTGAGTCATTTTCCATTTTTATACATTAAGAATTTGTTATCCAACCCACACCAGCATCTCTCCCCGCGACGAAACCCCCAGCTTGCTGTAAATGCTTTTGATATGGTTGCGTACAGTGTGGTAGCTCAAGTGGATTGTTTCAGCGATTTCGCGGGTGGGGGTGCCCTGGTAAATCAGCAAGGCGATTTCGATTTCGCGCTGGGTCAGGCCTTTGCGCTGGAGCTGGCTGAAGATTTTGCCGATGGCGTGCGTGACGCGCGACAACTGAATGAGATAGGTCTGATGCAGATGGTTGGCGCCGCTGCTGATGCGTGTCAGTTTGATTTCATACAGGCGTTTGCCGAGTTTTGACAAAAAGTTGTGCCATTCGAGTTGTTTGTGCTGGATATTCTGGATTAGCGCTAATGCGGTGGACAGAAGCAGGTGTTTTTGCTGCTCGAAGAGATGTTCAAATGCCGGGTTTTGAAAAAGCGTGCTGCCGTTGTCGCAGATGACTGCAACGGGTTCTGCGTGTACAGACCATAAATCCATGATGCGGTGGGGATTCCGACTTGCCTCATGGAACAGTATCATTGTCAAGGTTTGCAGCAGCGGCGACTTGAGTACGTTCAGCAGTTCGATATCGCGTTGACTGAAGCTGTACTGCCGGTCGTGCAGGCGGCAAAAGTGAAACCGGCAGGCCGGATGCTGTTCATCCTGAAGCGTCAGGATGACGCAAGAGTGGCGTGCTTGCTGCCGGAATGGGTTAAAAAAGAGACGTTGTATGCTTGAAAAGGTATCGCAATAGTGTTTGCTGCTGGCGGGTGTCGGGTCGGTTAACCGGATATTCGAGATATGCACGGCGGATTGTACAGCCGCCGGTATTTGCGTTGTGATGTGGATAACCTGCTGCCAGTTGTGTTCACAACAGCTTGAAAGGTTGATGCTGTCAATCGATCGTCTACTATTTTGATCGTTCAGCTTCGTTGGCGGCTGTTCGTAAAAAACGCCGTTGCATGCGATCAAGGGAAGCAGCGCTTCTTGCAGAACCAGATTGAATTCATGTCTTGATCTGCAATGGCTCAGCCAGTTGATAATCGCCAGTGTTTTCTGGTGCTCGGCGCCGGAGAGCATATCTGAAACGATTCCGTAATTCATTTTTTGCCCCCGTTTTTGTTATTAGCGAAGCTTTGATCAATGAACAGATGAATAGTGTTATGACAAAAATTTTAAGTTGTGTCAATCTGAGATTCAGGAAATAAAAGGAAAGATAAAAGGCAGTGTAATGGATCAGAACGTATTCCTGTGTGATTTATCGCACATGCAATATTTTACGGTCTCATCCGGGTGAATTCCGAAGTGCATGGGCGTAAGAAAGCCGACAAATCCTTGTTTGGTTACAATCAGTGCGCAATAGGCGGGTGGCGTGCGCCTTGATGGTTCAGTCAATTAATCGTGTGGTTTTTTCCTGTATAGTTGGCGGAAAACAGGATTGAATATTTGCATGAAAATAAAATTTCCATTTTCATCCAGCTATTACAAGTTGATTACTTATGTGCCGGCAATACTGGTTGGTCTGGTGCTGCTGGTGCTGGGTATTTTCGTGGATTATCTGAATGCGGGTGAGAAAGAAGCGGCGCAGCGCCAGCTTGTTCACGATCAACTCAGCACGTTACGCGCACAGCTGGAGGGCCATATCAACAGTAATATTCATCTGGTGCAGGGACTTGTCGCGGTTATCACCGAGGAGCCCGAGTTGACTCAGGAGCGCTTTGGGGAAGTGGCGAGACATTTGTTTGGGACGCACTCAAAGTTGCGCAATCTCTCCGCCGCGCCTGATCTGGTCATCCGGTATACATACCCGATTGAAGGCAATGAGGCAGCGATCGGACTGGATTTCCGGAAGCACTCGAATCAATATCATGCAGTGAAACAGGTCGTGGAACTGGGCAAGTCCGTGCTTGCCGGGCCGGTCAATCTGGTGCAGGGCGGGCATGGATTCATTATGCGGGTGCCGGTGTATACGACGCGTGCGCACAATGGAAATCGTTTCTGGGGTGTTGTTTCGGCCGTGATAGACATTGAGAAGCTTTACCGGAGTAGTGGACTGCTGGAGGATGGACTCGGCATAGCCATTGCGATTCGCGGTGACAATGCAACAGGCGCGCATGGGCAAATTTTTTTTGGACAGAAGGAAATTTTTGCATCAAACCCCGTGTTGCTTGATGTCACGCTACCTTATGGAACATGGCAGATGGCGGCAGTGCCAAACTCAGGCTGGTCGCAGGATCCGGGAAGCGTTTTTCTGTTCCGGGCCGGTCTACTTGCGATCGGTGTTTTGATTCTGACGCCGCTCATTATTCTTGGCAGGGTGCAAAAGAAAAAAAGTGAGAATGACGCGCGTTTGAGAGGGCTGTTTGCGCTTTCACCCATCGGGATTACGCTCAACGATTTTGAAACGGGCGTATTTATCGAGGTTAACGACGCCCTGCTTGCGCCGACCGGTTATACCGTTGAGGAGTTTCTCAAACTGAGTTACCGGGATATCACGCCGGCGGAATATGCCGAGATGGAAGCGATGCAATTGATGCATCTTGAACAATTTGGCCGATACGGGCCCTATGAGAAGGAATATATTCGCAAAAATGGGGAGCGTTATCCTGTACTGCTCAGAGGAATGATGATCCGTGATGCGGCGGGAAAAAAACTGATCTGGTCGATTGTCGAGGATTTGTCCAGACGCAAGCAATCTGAACGCGCATTGCAGGAGTCTCAAGGAAAATATCAACGTCTGGTTGAAGATATTGGTGATCAGTTTGTCATTTATAGTCTTAGAGTGCTCACCAACGAAGTACTTTATGTCAGTAATGGATTTCAAACCATCTTTGGTTTTCCCCGGGATGAAATGCTGGGGAAAGACTGGACTACCGCCATAAACTGGTTACCGGAGAGCCTTGAGTTGGCGCGCGGCTATGTTGCTGCATTGGCTGAGCGGGAACTCGAATCTGTACAGTTTGAAGTGTTCTTTATTCATCCGGATGGCGGGCAGCGCGCCCTGCTCGTTTCCGCCCATCCCGCGATGGATGAATCCGGCAACATTATGACGATTGACGGTATTGTGGAAAATGTTACCGAACGTAAGAAAATTGAAAATAATCTGATCATCGCGCGGATCGAGGCCGATCGTGCGAACAAGGCGAAGTCGGAATTTCTTTCCAATATGAGTCATGAGCTGAGAACGCCAATGAACGCGATTCTTGGTTTTAGTCAGCTGATGCAACTCGATCAGCAGCTGTCAGGCCGCAACAGGGAATATATCAATGAAATAATGCAAGCCGGAAATCATCTGCTTGAATTGATCAATGACATACTGGATCTCGCCAGGATAGAGTCGGGGCGTATCGAAATGAAACTGGAGCCGGTAAGCATCGGTCCGGTTATTGAGGAAAGTCTGAGCTTGATGGCCGGAATTGCGCAGAAAAACAGCATCCGGATTCTGCGCCATGGATCGGTTGGACTGGCCGTAGTGGCTGATCGCATTCGCCTGAAACAGATTATGCTCAATCTGTTGTCCAATGGGATTAAATACAATCGTGAAGGCGGCGCTGTCTGGATAAAAGCAACCCCAGTAGATGAGAAATGGGTATGGATCACTGTTACAGATACCGGGTATGGTATTGCTGCAGACAAGCTGCCGGAACTGTTCCAGCCGTTTAACCGCCTGGAAGCCAATGAAAGCGGCATAGAAGGCACAGGAATCGGACTGGCGCTGACCAAGCGGCTTGTCGAACAGATGGACGGCAGCGTCAGCGTAACCAGTAAGGTCGGCGCTGGAAGCACTTTCGGTATAAAGCTGCCGTTGAGCTCGGTTGCATTGAACCGGAAGCGCAGCAATGGAGAATCGGGTGATGGTTTGAATGATGTGGCGCGCGATGACCCGGATCAATTCGCTGAATCATCCGGACCCTCTGAATTTCGCAAACCTGTAAAAGCCACGGTGTTGTGTATCGAAGATAATCCGGCAAATCTGAGACTGATTTCGCAGATTCTGCGGCTACGCCCGGTGAATTTCATCAGTACGCACAGCCCCGCATTGGGTATAGAGCTGGCGCAGATGCATCAGCCGGATTTAATTCTGCTGGACATCAATATACCCCATATGGATGGCTTTCAGGTGTTGAAGCTGATAAAAAAAGACCCGGTGCTGAAACATATCCCGGTTATCGCGGTGACCGCCAAAGTGATGGCGCATGATATCGAACGTGGTATAGCCGCCGGTTTTGCGGCTTATGTGACCAAGCCATTGGACGTTGATCGTTTTCTGCAAAGCATTGATTGTCATCTAAACAACTGATGGCTATCCTATTGGTTTCGTCGTGGTGATCAGTAGGGCTTCTTGCGTATCCCCACCTGATACAACAATCGGGACAGTATGACATCCAATAAAAAGAAAACGAGTACCAGCGCTACAATGGCGGCAGCGGATAAATCAAATGTCTGCATGAGCAGCAGCGCCGGAATCAGCGATTCCGGCGCCTGATCCAGCAACGCTGCTCTGGTACTGGAGCGCATGCCCAGCCGTCTTTTCAGGAAGCTGGATAAAAGATCGCCGCACATCGCGCCGGTAGCCGCGAGTAAACCTGTTCCAGGATCAAGCCCGATCATCACCGCTGACAGGCTGGTGATCAACAACGAGCCGATCAGTCCGCGCCAGGTCTTGGCGCCGCCAAACAATGGCTTTCCATCGGCGAACCGGCAGCCGAAATCAATCGGAAAGGAAAAAGCGTCGCGCATTAAAAAGCGCAGCAGAATGGGTGAGCCGTTGGCGACTAGAATTAAAAAAAGCAGTGATAACATGGGCCAGTCGAAGTAAACAGGATGCGCTTATTCTCGCACCGCTCATGACGCCGTGCAAAGGTCTCCATTGGCTAATCGAAGTGAACAGGATGGGCTTATTCTCGCAAAGCGTATGGCCCGGATATCTGGAATCGGGATGGTTCCCGGATTAATCCGGGGTCGCGGTGCATTCTGGCAGAGGAATCCTCATGAATACGGTTTCGTACGCGGTTGTTTTTTGCGGGCGCCGTGGCGTCAGGAAATGCAATCGACGTTAAGTTTTGAACAGGCAAGTGTCATAAACGAATAAATAATTTGTTGTATAATCACCAGTTTGGTTTTGGCGTGGAAATGGTTTTTTTACCCATTAGAAAATTGAATAGGAGCATTTAAGATGCCGGAAGAATTGCAGAGTAGAAATATTACTCCCTATGAACCGAAAGCGGGTGAAGAATACATGAGCCCTGAGCAGCTTGTGCACTTTCGCAAAATGCTGGAAGGTATGAAATTGGAGTTAAGCCGGGATATTGACCGGGCAGTGCATACCATGCAGGATGAAGCGACGGTATTTGCCGATCCAAACGACCGTGCCAGCCAGGAATCCGATATGACGCTCGAATTGCGCAATCGTGACCGCGAGCGTAAATTGATCAAGAAAATTGACGAAATCATTGCAAAAATCGATGCGAACGAATATGGCTATTGTGAAAGCTGCGGCATCGAGATCGGTTTGAAGCGCCTCGAAGCGCGTCCGACGGCGACGCTATGTATCGATTGCAAAACGCTTGACGAGATACGTGAAAAGCAAATGGCGAAATAGAAAT
>JADZAR010000121.1 GCA_020852475.1 Nitrosomonas sp. | reverse complement strand
GCCCCGGCGCTACACCGTTGAATAAAACGGGATGGTAGACGCCGATACCACTGAATGTCAGTTGTTTTCCGCCAGTCATTTCAACGGCTCCATCATTTAATGCGAAATCGCCCGCTGCATGATGCGCAGGATTATTCACCAGTACCAGATGCGCCAGCCGGTCAGCGTTGCCGCGCAGCAGCGCCAGCAGAACCGGCAGCAGACGCGCATAGTCGAATTCGCAGTATACATCGGCATTGACCACCAGAAACGGTCTGCCGGAATCGGTATCCGTCAATAGCGGCAAGGCGTTCGCAATGCCGCCCGCGGTTTCCAGCACCACATGCTCGGGCGAATACAGAATATGCACGCCATAGCGCCGGCCATCGCCAAGCGCATGTTCAATCATTTCGCCCAGATAAGCGTGATTGATCACGATATCGTTGAAGCCGGTCTGTGCAAGACGAATGATCTGGTGCTCAATCAGCATCCGGTTGCCCGCCATGAGCAGAGGCTTTGGCTTGCTGTCGGTGAGCGGGCGCATGCGCTCTCCACGCCCCGCGGCCAGAATCATCGCCTTAAATCGTGTGGCAGACATGGCGGAAAATGCAGCTTGCTAACAGGCTGTCAAAAGGTATAGCCGACTTTCTGCGCCGGAGCATTGTCTTCAAGTTCATCGAGCAACCCAAGCATGGGGCGCAATTCCTGATAGCGTTCGCACGCCTTGCGCAAATAATGCATCACGCGCGGCATGTCATGCAGATACGCAGCCTTGCCATCACGGTAACACAGCCGTGCAAAAATACCGAGTACTTTGATATGGCGTTGCACGCCCATCCATTCAAAATCGCGGTAAAATTCGCCAAAATCGCCCGCTACCGGCAACCCTGCCTTGCGCGCTTTTTCCCAGTAACGAATCGCCCAGTCGAGAATGCATTCTTCATCCCATTGGATATAGGCATCCTTTAGCAAGGATACCAGATCGTAGGTGATCGGACCGGCAACCGCGTCCTGGAAATCGAGTACGCCGGGATTGGGCGTGGCCACCATGAGGTTGCGCGAATGATAATCGCGATGCACGAACACACGTGGCTGCGCAAGATTATTCCGTACGATGCGATCGAATGTCTGCTCCAGAACGGCTTGTTGATCAGCCGTCAATGCAATCTGCAAATGGCGCGCCACATACCAGTCCGGAAAAAGACCGAGCTCGAAGCGCAGCAGTTTTTCGTCATACGCAGGCAGACTATCCAGCTGCCGGATCAGTTGCATTTGCACCAGTGCATCGGTTGCGGCGGCGTATAGGCTATTCGCAGTTTCCGGTTCACGGTTCAGCGCCTGTAGATAAGTCGTGCCGCCAAGATCGGACAGCAATAAAAACCCCTGCGCGGCTTCGCGTGCGATGATGCCGGGCACATGCACGGCATCGGACAGCAGCTGCGCCACCTGTACAAAAGGCGTGCAGTCTTCGTGCTCCGGCGGCGCATCCATGGCAATCCAGGTTTTGTCACCGGACGTCACGCGGAAATACCGTCTGAAACTTGCATCCGCGGATGCCGGCGCTATGGTAAAGGCCTGTCCGGGCAATTGCTTTTGTAGCCAGTTCTCAAGTAACTGCAAACGATCCATGTTGATTACTCGTGCTTTGAAAAACTTTTGAAAGTGAACCTGCCGTCAATGCCTGTTACGATCAAAATTATTTTGGTATATTGAACGAAACAGAGAAATAACAGATTATAGCTGCTGCTTATCATTGATCATTGCCTCGCATTTTGCCGGTATTTCTGTCGCTGTCGGATATGCAGGTATCGCAGGCGTAAAGCCAGTATTTTATCACGCCACATGCGGGGCGAAGACGATTCCGGATTCAGCAGCTGTCGCAATATTATTCATGGAGAAAAAATGCTTAATAAAAACATCATTGAAGAAATCAATTCGAAAGTCAGCGAAATTCTGCAAAACAGTCCGGCAAAAGATGTCGAACGGAATGTGCGCGCGGCGTTATCCGGCGTTTTCTCCCGACTGGATCTCGTTACGCGGGATGAGTTTGACGTGCAGCAGAATGTTTTGCAGCGCACACGGGAAAAATTAACCCAGCTCGAAGCCAAAGTTACCGAACTGGAGCGACGGCTCGGTATCAGCACTACCGGAAATGGAACAGCAGCCGCCGGCGCAGGTGCGTTCGGGGCGCAACCGGATTCCACGCAGGGTCAGGGCGCAAGTGCGCAAAGCACCGAGCCATCGCAGTCGAGCGCGACGTGATGCGTCCGCCTGTTTTCCAGGCATTCATCCGTTCATGATTCCTTGAGGAATCATGAACACTGTCGGCTGATCGCCCGCGTCGATGCCGCTTGCTGTTCTGTATAGCCGCGCACTGGCCGGCATGCATGCGCCGCTGGTTACGGTTGAAACGCATATCGCCAATGGCCTGCCGAGTTTTACCATCGTCGGCCTGCCGGAAACCGAAGTCAAGGAAAGCCGCGATCGCGTGCGCGCCGCGCTGCAAACCGCGCACTTCAAAATTCCGGCGCAGCGCATCACCGTCAATCTCGCGCCCGCCGATCTGCCCAAGGAAAGCGGCCGTTTTGATCTGCCGATAGCGCTGGGCATTCTGGCGGCTTCCGGACAAATTCCCGCCGATGCGCTCGACCGCTATGAATGGGCTGGGGAGCTTGCGCTGACGGGCGAATTGCGGCCGATACACGGTGCGCTGGCCATGACCTACAGCGCGGCGCAGTCGGGCCGCAGTTTTGTTCTGCCGCAGCAGAATGCGGCTGAAGCGGCGCTGGTCAAGCAGGCGAAAATCCATGCCGCGCAGACTTTGCTGCAAATCTGTTCGCATCTGACCGGCGATGCGCCATTGCCGGCGTATCATCATCCGCCGGAAGAGCAGGGCGACATCCCGGATTATCCGGATATGGATGAAGTCAAGGGACAGGCGCAGGTTAAGCGCGCGCTGGAGATCGCCGCCGCCGGCAGTCACAGCCTGCTGATGATCGGCCCGCCCGGCACCGGGAAATCGATGCTGGCGGCGCGTTTTCCGGGCATCCTGCCGCCGATGACCGAAGCGGAAGCGCTGGAATCGGCGGCCATCCAGTCACTCGGTCACGGCGGCTTCGATATCCGCAACTGGAAACGCAGACCCTATCGCGCACCGCATCACACTGCGTCAGGCGTGGCGCTGGTCGGCGGCGGCAGCCACCCGCGCCCCGGCGAAATCTCGCTGGCCATGCACGGTGTCCTGTTTCTGGATGAACTCGCCGAATTCGACCGCAAGGTGCTGGAAGTGTTACGCGAACCGCTCGAGTCCGGCAGAATCACTATTTCGCGCGCAGCGCGTCAAGCTGAATTCCCCGCGCGTTTCCAGCTGATTGCCGCAATGAATCCGTGTCCCTGCGGTTATCTGGGACATGCTTCCGGCAAATGCCATTGCACGCCGGATCAGATCGCCCGCTACCGTGCGCGGATTTCCGGCCCGCTGCTTGATCGTATCGACCTGCAGATCGAAGTGCCCGCCGTGCCGCAGGAAGAATTGATGCGCCAGCAGACAAGCGGCGAGAAAAGCGAAGCCATCCGGCGGCGTATCGAAAAATCCTACCGGAAACAAATCGACCGCCAGGGAAAAGCCAACAATCGATTGAGCGTCAAGGAAATCGACCGGTTCTGCGCGCCTGATCCGGACAGCGAAAACCTGCTCAAACAGGCCATCGCCCGCCTCAACCTATCCGCCCGCGCGTATCACCGCATTCTGAAAGTCGCGCGCACCATCGCGGATTTGTCGGATGCGGATAAAATCGGTAAACAGCATACTGCTGAGGCCATCCAGTACCGGCGGATGGATAAGCATTAGCGCCATAAATAGACTGTTAGAGACCTTCGCACGGTGTCATGAGCGGTGCGAGAATAAGGCAAGAATTTGCGAAAAAGCGGAGTTTACACGGAGTAAATGAGCATTTTTCGCAAATTTTTAACGCAATTATCGTGCCGCGTAGTAGCCGTGCAAAGGTCTCTGTTAAAGCGTGATATTCAGGAACGTATACCGGGTGACACCGTGCCGATTGATGCTTTATCATTGAATGGTGCAATGAACTGGAATATCGCGCTGTATCTATTTTTATTTGCGTATTGAGGACATTTTTTCCATAAACAGAATTGGTCATTTATGAATATCTACGGAAAAATCAAATTATTAATCATTCTGGGCGCTGCTGTTACCGGTTGCACTACGACAGCGGATAAAGCCGAAACACTCGACCAGCTCGGCCATTACAGCGCCGGACACCTGATTGCCTGTGATGCGGCGCAATGGGTGAGTGCCGAAGTCGCCATCAAGCACACGATGGATTTTGCGCGTGCGCGCGAGGAACTTCAGCATCCCGGCCAGTGCGGGCCGGGGTGCATGAGGGATCTGGAATCCTGGCAGCGGGGTGCCGAGAAAGGCGCTTTATGCCGGCAATGAATAATCTGAAAAGTCTGAACAGTTCGTTAAGGCCGACGCTTCAGACCGGGGCGGGTAGTTTTTCATCCGGCTGGTTCACTGTGCTTGCGGGATGATCCGCCGAGACAGGGCGGAGAATCCTGCACCGCTTCGTCCCTGTCAGACCATTCCGCAGGCGTCATGGTGTTTAAAACCAGCGCATGAATGGAACGCAGCTCATCGGCAAGCATGGCGTTGACCATCCGGTGGCGCGCAACAAGCCTTTTGTCTTCAAACGCGTCAGCGACGATAATCACTTTGAAATGCGATTCCGAGCCCTTGGGCACATTGTGCTTGTCGCTTTCATTGATGACTTCCAGAAAATGGGGCTGCAAAGCTTGGAGTTTGTTTTCGATGACATTTTTAATCAGCATGGTGACGGTTCCTAAAAGTACTCATATTACCGGCTGGACGCTGATTGGCAATAACTTTGTATTTGTTTTTTTCGTCTGATATCAATTACTCATAGCTACAGGAAATAACATGATAAAAATCATCGGCATCGCAGGAAGCCTGCGTAAACAGTCATACAATACCGCACTGTTGCACGCCGCCGCGCAATTGTTGCCGGAACATGCCGTCCTCGAGATCGCGACAATCCGGGATATTCCGCTCTATAACGAAGATATGGAAACCACCGAAGGCGTTCCGCAGGCGGTCAGCCTGTTGCAGGAACGCATCGCCGCGTCGGATGCGCTGCTGTTGGCCACGCCGGAATACAACCACTCCATGCCGGGCGTGTTGAAAAACGCAATCGACTGGCTGTCACGCCCGCCGGAGCAGATTCAGCGGGTATTCAGCGAACGCCCCGTAGCGGTGATCGGCGCGACACCGGGCGGATTCGGCACCATGCTGTCGCAAAATGCCTGGCTGCCGGTATTCCGCAGGCTGGGCATGCGCCCCTGGCTCGGTGAAAAAATCATGCTCTCCAAGGCGCATCAAGTCTTTAATGCAGACGGAAAACTACAGGATGAGGCCGTGCGCAAACAGCTCGCGAGCTTTCTTGTCGGATTTGTCGCCTTTGTTGAAACAAATCGGTTTGGTGCGACTTGAAAATAACTAGATTTGGTGGCCAAAAGATACAACACAAGCAGCAACCCTTGAATATAGGAACTATGGTTATGATTCAGGGAGGGCGACAGGAAAAACGAATCTACTCATGGAAAGATTGAACGATTGGCTTGCCAAACAAGATAAATCTAGTAACAGACGAATTAGCTATTCAAATTCTACAATGACGCATGACGCATGACGCATGACGCATGACGCATGACGCACCAGAAGGGTGTTTGAAACTTGATCTAAGTGCTTTTTATCGTGGCAGGTTTGTTTCTAAAATGGCTTTTAAATGACCTTTAAGTGCTTCTTCAACTTTTGCTTTTCCATTAATACTATTTTCATATAATAAAATTCTAAATGGAGAGATATCAAACGGGAATTTTGTACCCTTTTCCGCGATTAATATCGTCGGCTTATTTAATGCATGTGCATAGCCAACTTCATAATAAACATTTGGATTTGACGGAGTAATCTCCGCGATAATCAACTTTGATTGATTAATTTTACGCTCAATGTCACCAATAATTAATCCCGGCCCAAAAGCCTCGTCTTCGCGCATTACTTCAATACCAAATTCATTACAAATCGGTTTTATTACTTGGGTGTAAAGTTCATTAAATGGCTGTGAAAACTGCATTACGACAAATGCTGTTGGCGCCTCATTAATTACTTCATAGTCACTAATAACAATGTCTGATTGGCTCAGACAGGTGATGCCAATAGGCAATTTATTGAGCATGAAGGGTAAAGTCACTCGAGCAACTAAAACGTCGTCTGAATAAAGGTTAACTTCAGAACCCTTGACTGTAATTGATAAGAAATAGTCACGATTTGCTATAAGATTTTCGCGTTCACCAGAGACTCCATTTGGATAATTTACCATTTTTTTTCCATCCCAAAGTTGGATAGCAAATAGAGAAGCGTATCCAATATATCCCCCAATGTGAGATAAAGTGGGTACATCAGCTCCAATCAGAATTCCAACTGAAGAGCGAGCATCGATGGCATCAAATCGTACTTTTGCTTTTATTGTGCCACCAGAAAACTGTTTATCACACAGTGTTAATCCATAGGAAGCACCATCGTTATGAATCACACCTAGTTCATCAGTCCAATTATTTACGGTTCCTTTGAAACGTATCTCATTAGTGTTGAAGCAAAACTTGCCATGTAGTGTTGTCCAGCGTTGAGGTGCCATGTAGAAATCCAAGTAAAAAAATGCTTAGAGATTATTAAATACAATTGTCTTGTTTTAAGTAATACGGGGACTACAAATACATCCCTTTAAAACTAAAAAACAACGATAAAGGTGTTTTATTTTCCGACAGGCATCAACACTTTTCGTCCGGATATATGCTGACTAACAGGCAATAACCTGGATATCCGGTTCGATTGTTTTCAGCATATGCTCGATACCGCGCAGGGTGCCGGTGATTGAGCTGGGGCAGGTGCCGCATGCGCCCTGGTAATGTATTCTCAGAATGTTGCCTTGCAGACCCAGAATATGCAGATCACCGCCATCGCTTTGCAGATAGGGACGTACTTCCTCATCGAGCATGACGTTGATGCGTTCCAGCCGTTGCTGATCCTCGGGGCTCAAGCTGCTGAGCCAGTCGCCCGCGGCTGCGACGGCTTTTTCGGTTTGTTCGCTCGCGGCGGGCGCTGCCCGGATGGGGTCGGCCACTTCGCGCGCGAGGTCCTGCCAGTTGGCTTCGCCGTCCTGGGTTACGGTAATCCAGTTGTCGATATAAAAAACGTTGGTGACATGGTCGATCTCGAACAGCGCGGACGCCAGCGGATC
>JADZAR010000120.1 GCA_020852475.1 Nitrosomonas sp. | reverse complement strand
TCTTGCTGATCACATTCGCTCGTTATATGCTTGCACTCGGCAAGCGTTGCAAGTGGGACATGAGGAGAAACAATTATGTCACTCTGTAAACGTGGTAAGACGTGGTGGATTAGTTTCACCACACCAAACGGCGAGCGAGTTAGATGCTCTGCTGCAACTGAAGATAAAACCCAGGCGCAAGAATTCCACGATAAGCTGAAAGCGGAATCCTGGCGGGTTGCAAGACTGGGGGATAAGCCAAAGCGGACTTGGGATGAAGCGGCTTATAAATGGCTGATGGAGACACAACATAAGGCTTCCCATAAGCAGGACATGAAGCAAGTTGCGTGGTTTCAACAGTTTTTTAGGGGCCAATTACTTTCTGAATTAACTCGAGAAGTGATTGCTGAAGTAGGTGAAATAAAATGCAAAGAAACATCACCTTCGACGGCTAATCGTTATTTGGCAACTATCAGGGCCATTCTGCGAAGAGCGGCTTTAGATTGGGAATGGATTGAGAAAGCACCCTTTATCCGGCTATATAAGGAACCCAAGCGGCGGATTCGCTGGATAGCTCCTGAGCAAGTACAAATATTATTAAATGAATTACCAGAGCATTTGGTTGACTTGGTAAAGTTTTCACTTTCAACAGGATTGCGCAAACGCAATGTTACTGATTTGGAATGGTCGCAAGTTGATTTGCAGAGAAATGTTGCATGGATTCATGCAGATCAGGCCAAAGCAAGAAAAAGCATTCATATTTCACTGAATGCAACGGCTATGGAAGTCTTGAGAAAGCAGGTTGGCAAGCATCCGTTAAGAGTGTTTACTTACCAAGGAAAACCAATTATTCAGGTCAATACCAGGGCATGGCGAAAGGCATTAAGTAGAGCAGGTATAGAAGACTTCCGTTGGCATGATTTGCGCCATACTTGGGCCAGCTGGTTAACTCAGAAGGGTGTGCCGCTAAACGTAATTCAAGAAATGGGGGCTTGGGAATCAACTGAGATGGTGAAACGTTATGCTCATTTGGCACCCGAACAATTCAGAAAACATGCAATGGTTGTAGATGAAATTCTGAATGACACAATTCTGACACAAGTGGAAAATTAGAAGATCATAAAATCAATCTAACTCATTGATTTTATGGTGCCGACACCAAGAATCGAACTCGGGACCTTCTGATTACAAATCAGCTGCTCTACCATCTGAGCTATGCCGGCAATTTATTTAGGTGGTTAATCAAGCCTAGCGCTTAAGCTATTTGATTAAGCGTAGATTTGCTTTTCCATTTTTTGGACTTTTCGGTTTTGAAATTTTGCGAGAAACATGTTCCGGACTTTCATCTGCAGTTTTTACTTTTTCCTTCTGTAAATTCAATTCTGGAAATGCGATACCCTGATTCATTTCCCTGGAAAAAATTCCGCTCACAGCTTCCGTAGGAAAACGAACTTCTCTCGCAACACCATTAAATCTGGCCGAAAAGGTGATTATATCATTACCAATATCGAGATTGCGAACCGCGTTAGGGCCAATATTAAAAATTATCTCGCCATTTTTGATATTCTCTTCCGGCAAGTGCATACCCTGCATTTCCGCATCGACACTGACGGACAGTAGCGGTGCATAGCCGCATTCGCAGCACCATTCAAAAATAGCACGGATCAGATAGGGTTTTGTCGTTGGTTTATTCATTTACGCATCACTTTCTCAGATGCGGATAACGCATCTATAAAAAGCGGACGGCTGAATAAACGTTCTGAATATTTTAGCAAGCTGGCGGCCTGCTTGGGCAAACGAACGCCATAATGCTCAAGCCGCCATAGCAGCGGCGCGACCGCCACATCCAGCATTGAAAACTCATCGCCCAACATGTATTTCTGTTTATCGAACACCGGCGCAATCATGGTCAGATTTTCTGCAATCGCTACCCTCGCTTTATCGGCTGTTTTTACATCGCCACTTTCTATCGGATCGATATAGCAAAACAAATCCTGCTCGAAGCGGTACAGCAGCAATCGCGCACGCGCACGCATGACAGGATCAGCCGGCATAAGCTGCGGATGCGGAAAGCGGTCGTCAATATATTCGTTGATTATATTTGATTCGTAAAGCACCAAGTCCCGTTCCACCAGGATTGGCGCTTTACCATATGGACTCATCACCGCAAGATCTTCCGGCTTGTTGTTTGGATCAACATCAATAACCTCAAAGTCCATATCCTTCTCATGCAGCACAATGCGGCAGCGATGGCTATAGGGACAGGTTATGGTTGAATACAAAGTCATCATAGCTTTATTTCTCTAGTCTATAGCTCTTGCATATTTCCAACACTCAACCTGCCGATTAGTGTATGTCTCTCCAATATTCACGATACAGTAGATAGGTCAACCCCAGCATACCGAGCAGGAAAATCATCACTAACATGCCTATACGTTTACGCTCGTTTGCTATCGGTTCACCAATATAAACCAGATAATTAACCAGGTCAGCCACATATTTGTCATACTCGGACACAGTCATCGAGCCGGGCTTAACCAAATCCAGACTTTTGACTTCCTTGCCTTCGACGTTTTTCACCACCAGTCTCTGCTCTCCCTGGAATTCATACAGCACATGCGGCATTGCTGCACGATCAAAAACCAGATTGTTCCAGCCAGGAACGGTCGTATCATCACGATAAAAAGCACGCAAATACGTATACAGCCAGTCCGCCCCTCTTGAACGCGCTATAACCGACAGATCCGGAGGCGCCACACCAAACCATTCTTCGCCCTCATTTTTCCGCATGGCGGAGACCATCAAGTCACCTGCTTTCTGGCCTGTCATTACCAGCTTATTAAGCACGACGGCCTCGTTATCCCAGCCGATATCGCGATGGCGATTATAACGCATGAAGCTGGCGCCATGACATGTCAAACAATAGTTTACAAATGCTTGCGCACCACGCTGTAACGACTCATTATCGCTGGTATCGATTGGCGCTTTATCGAGCGGCATTCCAGGTTCTGCGGCATATAAGGCCATTGGCGCAAAACATAAAACAAGTAGAAATATTTTTATTTTATTCATTTGGTAACTCTTTTAGGCTCAGGTTTTGTTTTATCTATTTTGCTATACCAAGGCATCAGGATAAAGAATGCAAAATAAATAACCGAAAAGATTTGCGCTAATAACGTATATAAAGGTGTGGGTGATTGCGTACCCAGCCAGCCCAGAACAAAAAAGCTGATCACAAACGTGGCTAAAGCAAATTTGAAAATCGGCCCTTTATAACGGATTGACTTAACCGGACTCCGGTCCAGCCATGGCAGGAAACAGAATACGGCAACGCCAGCGACCATCAGGAAGACACCCCACAGCTTGGCGTCAATCCACAGGAAATTCACGGTCACCGCACGCAACATTGAATAGTAAGGCGTGAAATACCACACTGGCGCGATATGATCCGGCGTCTGTAACGTGTTGGCCGGAATAAAGTTATTGTATTCCAAAAAGTAGCCGCCCATTTCCGGTGCAAAGAAAATAATGCCGCAGAACACAATCAGAAATCCCACAACACCAAAGATATCTTTCACAGTGTAGTAGGGATGAAATGGAATGCCGTCAACGGGTATTTTTGTTTCAGGATTCTTGTTCTCTTTAATCTCAATACCATCCGGATTGTTTGATCCAACTTCGTGCAGAGCGATAATATGAACAAAAACCAGAACTACAATCAGAACCGGCAGGGTCACGACATGATAGGCAAAGAAACGGTTTAACGCCGCATCCGACAGCATAAAATCGCCCAGTATCCAATTGTGCAGCGTTTCGCCGATAAATGGAATTGCTTCAAACATGCTGACAATAACTTGCGCTCCCCAGTAAGACATCTGCCCCCACGGCAGAATATATCCGGTAAAAGCAAGACTCATCAGCACAAAGAAAATCGCCATGCCAATCAGCCACAATAACTCGCGGGGTTTACGATATGAACCGTATATCATGCCGCGAAACATATGCAGATATACAACCACAAAGAACATGGAAGCGCCCGTTGAATGCATATAGCGAATCAACCAGCCGTAGTCGACATCACGCATGATATATTCTACGGAAGCGAATGCGAGACTCGCATCCGGCTTATAGCTCATGGTAAGAAAAATCCCAGTAATTAACTGGTTTACAAGCACCAGCAATGCTAAAGAACCAAAGAAGTACCAGAAATTAAAATTCTTTGGCGCATAATACTCGGAGAGATGCTCCCTCCAGGTCACCGTCATTGGAAATCGCTGATCGATCCACTCAAGAAATGAATTTTTTTGTTTGCTCATTTATGCAGATTCCTTGCTTTCTGCCCCGATTAAAAGGACGTTATCACTTAAATATACATGCGGTGGGACTACCATGTTCGTTGGCGCGGGCACACTTTTATAAACGCGGCCAGCCAAATCAAATTTCGAACCATGACAGGGACAGAAGAATCCGCCTAACCAGTCAGCCCCCAAATCCTGCGGCGCAATATCCTTTCTGAATACCGGCGAACACCCCAGATGCGTGCAGATACCTTCCACCACCAGTATCGCCGGTTTAATAGACCGTGTTCTGTTTTTGGCATAGTCCGGTTGTTGATCCTTATCCGAACCCGGGTCCGCAAGCTGCGGCTCAAGCTTCTCAAGCGTTGCCAGCATTTCAGGCGTACGATCCAGTATCCACACCACACGTCCGCGCCATTCAACCATCAGTAACATACCTGGCTCAAGTCTCGATATATCCACCTCTACCGGGGCTCCAGCAGCTTTCGCTCTCTCACTGGGCATCATGCTCTTTACAAAAGGTGTCGCAATACCTGCACAAGCAACCCCGCCTGCCACAGAAGTCGCAGCAACCAAGAATTTTCTTCTCCCACTCATTTCATTATTAATGCTGAAACTATCTGCCATCTTTTAAAATTCCATCAGTTAATTCTTTCATGCAATAAATAAATTTTATATGCAAAACCGTTAACAAAATTCCCGCCCGAATCCGTCTAATCTATCTTACTGAGGAAGAAAAAAAATACTCCCAGGATGATTTCCCCCACCCACTCCACTCAGCCGCATTTTCACGAGCAGCCCGTAACATGCCACAACTTTACTGCGCACAGTACACAGTAGAATCAAAAAGCTTTTGATTCTACTTAATTTATTCTGCGAATCTGTCCGCTTAATAAATGGGGCGCATTATACCATAAGCGCACAAGGGGAATAGAAAAAATAATTTTACAACGCAATTCACGCAAGCCGGAACAAGTCGTCAGCTTTGAATGAAGTATTTATCAAGAATTTGAATTAAAGAAACTTATTAACAAGAAACCCCAAAAAAACCTAGCGTATCTTGCCATGACACTGTTTGTATTTTTTTCCTGACCCGCAGGGACATGGATCATTGCGTCCAATTTTTTCACCCTGACGCACAAACGGTCGCACCGATTTTTCTTCAGCCTGATCTTCTGGATTCATACCGGCGCCGGCGATAGATGCATCATCGTGATGATATTCCATCTTTTCAGGTGCTTTCATGGTCTCAGTAACAGCCTCTACCTGCTGCTCATTTCTGATTTGAACGGTCAACAATATGCGGGTTACTTCAGCTTTGATCTCTTCTAGCATATGGGTAAACAGCTCAAAAGCCTCGCGTTTATATTCCTGCTTAGGATTTTTCTGCGCGTAACCGCGTAAATGAATACCATGACGCAAATGATCCAAAGCCGCCAAGTGCTCCCGCCAGTGCGCATCAATAATTTGCAGCATCAATGCACGCTCATACTGATGCATGATATGCACTCCGATCTGATCGACTTTACTCTGATAATGCTGCGCGGCTATGTCGATAATCCGCTCGCAGAGAGAATCTTCATGCAGATCGGGTTCTTCCTCAAGCCATTTCCGGATCGGCAAATGCAATTGGTATTCAGAGGCCAACGCTTTCTCCAGACCTGGTACATCCCACTGTTCCTCTACACTTTGCGGCGGAATATGAACACCGAACAGATTAGTCAGCACACTTTCGCGCACAACGGTGATTGTTTCGGTAATATCGTGATCAGATTCCAGTAATTCATTACGTTGCTGATAAATCACATGGCGCTGATCATTGGCAACATCGTCAAAGTCAAGCAATTGCTTACGGATATCAAAATTACGCGCTTCCACCTTGCGCTGCGCATTTTCAATCGCACGTGTCACCCAGGGATGCTCTATCGCTTCACCTTCCGGCATTTTAAGGCGAGTCATGATATTGGCGACACGATCGGACGCAAAAATACGCAACAACGAATCTTCAAGCGACAGGTAAAAACGGCTAGAACCCGGATCGCCCTGCCGCCCGGAGCGTCCGCGCAACTGATTGTCCACACGACGCGACTCATGACGTTCCGTACCGATAATATGCAGCCCGCCTTTCTGCAATACTTCCTCGTGCGCAGCCTTCCACTTGCTCATGATTTCACTGATGCGCTTTTCCTTCTCCGCATCATTTAATTTTTCATCATTCCGAATACCTTCAATCTCAGGCTCCGGATTGCCACCCAGTACAATGTCTGTTCCACGTCCAGCCATATTGGTTGCGATAGTGATCATTTTTGGCCGCCCGGCCTGCACGATGATATTCGCTTCACTCGCATGCTGCTTTGCATTAAGTACCTGATGCGGAAGCTTTGCCTTGTCCAGCAATTTGGACAACAACATATTGTTCTCTATGGATGTCGTACCGACCAGAACAGGCTGTCCTTTTTCATAGCATTCCCGGATACCTTCAACTACCGCGTTGAATTTTTCATCCATCGTACGAAAAACCTGATCCATTCGATCTTCCCGTATCATTGGACGATGCGTCGGAATAATCACTGTCTCAAGTCCGTAGATCTGCTGGAATTCAGCAGCTTCGGTATCCGCTGTTCCCGTCATGCCAGACAACTTATGATACATGCGAAAATAATTCTGGAAAGTGATCGAGGCCAGCGTTTGATTTTCTTTTTGTATGGCCACGCCTTCTTTCGCTTCAACAGCTTGATGCAAGCCATCCGACCAGCGCCGCCCGGGCATCAATCGGCCGGTAAACTCATCAACGATGACGACCTCGCCATTCTGAATAACATAGTGTTGATCAAGAAAATACAACGAATGCGCGCGCAGACCAGCTGTTAAATGATGTATCAGGCTGACATTCGCAGGATCATACAGACTGGTGCCACCTTTAAGTAAACCTGCTTCCGCGAGCAGTTTTTCAGCATGCTCAAAACCCTCTTCACTCAATATCACCTGATGGGCTTTTTCATCCACACTAAAGTCGCCCGGGCCATCTTCCTTTTCCTGACGTTTCAATTTTGGAACTACTTTATTGATACGCTGATAGATTTCTGTATCACCTTCCGCTTGACCGGAAATAATCAACGGGGTGCGCGCTTCATCAATCAAGATGGAATCGACTTCATCTACGATTGCAAAATTTAACTGGCGCTGCACACGTTCGGATTGATGCGTAACCATATTGTCACGCAGGTAATCAAAGCCGTATTCGTTATTGGTGCCGTAAGTAATGTCCGCCGCATACGCGGTTTGTTTATCCCCGTGCGGCATATGGCCATAAATGACACCGACACTGACGCCCAGAAATTTGTAGAGTTTCCCCATCCATTCCGCGTCACGCTTCGCCAGATAATCATTTACAGTAACCACGTGCACGCCATGACCTGACAGTGCATTCAAATAAGCCGGCAAAGTCGCCATCAGCGTTTTACCTTCACCGGTACGCATTTCCGAAATTTTGCCATCATGCAGCACCATCCCGCCGATCAACTGCACATCGAAGTGGCGCATATTGAGTACGCGCTTTCCAGCCTCACGAACTACCGCAAACGCTTCGGGCAGCAGCGCATCAAGCGCTTCACCGTTATCTATACGTTGTTTGAATTCGTTGGTCTTGGCGCGCAACTCGGCATCACTCAGCCTTTCGATTCCAGCCTCGAGCGAATTGATTTGTTCAACAATTTTCAAATACTGCTTTATTATGCGTTCGTTGCGACTTCCAAAAATTTTCTTAAGCAGATTACCTAGCATGACTTTTTTTAAAATTTAGTATCTGGAAAAATAAAGCGCGAGATAAAAGTATCTCACGCCATCAAATGATCTTAACAATCCTGAGAGATGCCCTTTACAGCAATTGCAATGTCCAAGCCATGCGCTGCGGAAATATTCAAATATTCGAAGCTGATTATATACCTTATATCTCAACCGGGTTTTTTCAGGAACCGGGATGGATTCTGCGGTATATCCTTATGTCTGATTTCAAAGTGCAGATGCGGTCCTGTTGAACGTCCTGTGCTGCCAACTTCCGCTATTTTCTGACCCTGCAGCACAACTTGCCCAACTTCGACATGCAGTCTGGAAGCATGCGCGTAACGGCTAATCATATCATCGCCATGATCAATTTCGATCATCTTACCATATTGAGGATGCCTATCGGAATAAACGACCACGCCACCCGCCGCAGCACGAATGGGTGTTCCTTTTTTGGCGGAAAAATCGACACCTTCATGAAATGCCCGTTTGCCGGTGAAAGGATCAAGCCTATAGCCAAATCCGGAGGAAAACCAATCGGTATCGACGGGCATAACCGTTGGCAGAACACTGCTTGACAGTTTTTCGCTGCGCAATAGCGTTTCCAGCGCCTCAATCTTGTCCGTACGATCATCCAGCATAAGCGAAAGTCTTCTCAACTTCCGCTCAAAAGCGTCAAACGAAATCGCCTCGGCGTTCAAGTCCGCGTAGGCGCCGCCTTGCCCTGGCAACTGATCCATCATGAAATTATCCAATTCCAGCCCGGTTGATTCCAGCAGATGAGCGCCAACGGCATCCAGACGCACCAGCTGCGCCTGCATTTCACCGAGTTTTACCGCCATCACATTTAAATCATCCTGCAACTGCGATTGTGTTTTTTGATGCTTTTCCTCATGAGGATTAACCAGCAGCGTCTTTAAAATTGGCGCATCAATGCGATGCGCATACTGCAATGAAAAATAATATAAACACACTGCCAGCATCAACACTGAAGTTAACACTGCAATAACAAATAGGGTAATATGCGATTTGGTCAGCACAAACTTTTTCGCTTGCGCAGATCGACTAGAAATCAGAATAATATTCATATGCTATTCCGGTTGTATAAAAACCATGACCTCTCTGAATATAAAATCTTTTCTTCAAACACTGGAACAAAATCCAGAGCATGCCGATATATTGACGCGGGCAAATCAACTTAACAAAATCAGGCAGACAATTGCAGCAACCGATGCCATCCCCGCTTCGATTAACAGGCATTACAAATTGGGACCGCTATCTCAGGGCACACTGACATTGCTGGCAGAAAACGCTTCCGTGGCGACTAAGCTCAAACATATTTCTCCTTCAATTTTGTCGAAAATGCAGCAATTGGGATGGAAAATAACCGCCGTCAAAATTAAGCTGCAAAAACCCGATTTCGACAGCCATGACAACGCCAGATCAAATCTGGGGACAGAATTTTACGCAAAAGCAGCGCGAAAAAGACTCAGTAAATCGGGAATCGAAAGCCTTAATCACCTCGCACGCTCACTACCCGAATCTGAACTGAAACGCAGTATTCACGCACTACTCAACAAATGCTGCAACGCTAACTCTTCTTGCAAAATGCAATAATAGCGACAAATAAGCGAAACAATTCTAGAATAATTTAGTCTGAAAGTCATTTTGTTTTTGCTTTACATTATGTATCAATGCTGTTAAAGCTTAAAATCGGGATGCCTCCAAAATAACATCAGCACGTTGCCAGGCTTGCTGAAAAGCTTCAAGTTCTTCTACAAAAGGGAGTCCCTGGGCTTCGAGACTTTTCATCAATCCAAACAGACCCCAACCATTTTTAGGGTAATTTTTCAAATTTATCCGATAAACTGACTCTGCGCGTGCAAACTCGCCCGCCTTCATGAGCGCCCTGCCCAGAGCGTGCCGTGTCGGATAATGCCAATAGGGCGGCTCCGTGTATGGCAAATCATCCTGAATTGCGACTGCTTCTTCAAAGGCAGTCACTGCCTGTTTTTTTTGACCTTCCGCCATCAACAATTCACCGGATATCAATTTATCGGCAATCTGCAAAATCGCATTCGCCGGATATCCCTGCGTATCAAGTGCCTGAATGCGCTCGTCTAACCTGATCGAATGCAACGCCGCATACTCCAAGCGCGCAGCATCGGAATCATTCAGTCTTATTAACGCCAATGCACGTGCATATCGCCAGATTGCATTGGAAAATACCCAATCTTCAGGCGGCAGCGGTTCATCCAGAATAGTCTGCCATTTGCCAAAATCACTCAACGAGAGTATTGGAATCGTTTTGTAAAATTCCACTACCGGAAACTCAGCTATCATAGCGTCGGAAACACTGTCAGCCACTCTGCGCGCCATAGACAACGCATCCTGACTGCGCCCCTCCATACCATAAGCTGCCCAAAGAAAATGCAGATTATGCGGATAATACGCAGCTGGATAAAAACCTTGCGCATTACAGGCCGCGATATACGATTCATCCACTGCTATCGCCCTGCTGTTCGCGATTGCGGCGTCGTTATAGCGACCGACACGCCAAAATATATGTGATGGCATATGCACCAGATGTCCCGCGCCCGGCACCAGATCCAGTAAAATATCCGCTGCCTGCTCAGCCCGCTCCGGAGTGGATGAAGACTCTACAGCATGAATATACAAATGAATGGCTAACGGATGCCGCGGCGAACGCTCAAGCACTTTTTCCAGAACTTGGATGACTTCCGCAGTAAGAGGCTTTGGCGTATCCGGATCTAGCCAGTAGTCCCAAGGCATCAGATTCATCATGGACTCAGCATAAAGTGACGCCGCATCCCCATCTTCGGGATATTTCCCGGACAGGCTGCGCATGGCTTCCATATAAGCCTGATCGAGATCATCACGCCCGGTTGACAGATCACCGTTATAACGTTGCGCCAGTGCGTCGATATAATCACGCTCTTGTGCGCTTGCATGCGGCTTCAATGCAATTGCACGCTGTATTGCTGCAAAAGCCTGAATACGGGCGTCATCGCTCATAAAAACCTTACCATCGTTGGTTACATTGATATTCGGCCCCAACGCCAGCGCCTCGCCCCAGAAACACATGGCGCAGGTATCATCAAGCATTTGTGCGGCACGGAACGCGCGCACCGATTCATCGTGATTATAGGCGAAACTCAACACCATGCCCTGATCGAAATATCGTTGAGCGCCAGGATGATGCGTGGAGACGGCATGATGATACTCACCCATGCCTTCAAACAATGGCACACCAGTCTGTTGTATCCACGTTTTTTGCTGCATTGCCGACAACGCCTCCGTCGGACTGGTTTGGATACCCTGCTGAGCGCATGCGCTAAACAGTGCTATGATCATCATGATTCCAGCCAGACTTATCCCCACTCGATATATCCGCATTTGATCCTCCCGATCGATTTTAATTTTTAATTCGATAGTGCCCGCATTGAACTATTTACCATTCAAACAGCACTCACTCGCATATAATCGCTATAGCAGTATAAAAAAGTTTCCAGGCATGCGCAAAATAACTTCACCATGCCTATCGACGCTATACTCAGATATCATTCTGCTGCAAACACTCAATATCCAGACTTTATCCATTTGATTTTGTATTACAATTTTATTTATGAATGTTTTTTACGAAGAATCAGGCAGCTTCAAAGTTGGCGTCATCCTTGCCGACAATAACACTTCACTGCAGGTTGAAGCGCCACATGGAAAACGCTCCAAAATCAAGGCTGCGGCTGTTCTGATTCGTTTCGAAACACCTGCTTTGTCCGAATTCATGGATCAGGCGCAACAGATCGCGGACGAACTGGATCCGGATTTTCTCTGGGAATGCTGTACACAGGATATCGAATTTGACAGCACTGTGCTCGCCACCGAATATTTCGGACACGCGCCAAGCCCTGTCGAAGCTGCGGCAACACTGATGCTGCTGCATAGCGCACCAATATACTTTCACAAAAAAGGAAAAGGGCATTATAAGGCCGCACCGCCGGATGCCCTCAAGGCCGCACTCGCCGGCCAGGAAAAAAAACGCCTGCAGGCTGAACTGAAATCGCGCTACCTCGAACAACTTTGCAATACAACATTGCCTGAGGAATTCAAGTCCATCATTCCCAATCTGCTCTACAGGCCTGAAAAAAATTCCATTGAATGGAAAGCGCTGGAAGAGGCTTGCGCGCAAATGAAGCTTTCCGTACCGGCTTTATTGGAAAAATGCGGCGCCATTCCTTCTTCGCACGATTATCATTTCAATCAATTCCTGTGGACACATTTTCCCGACGGCGTTGATTTTGACATCGTGGATTTGCAGCAGCCTCTCCATGATCAGGAAGACCTTCCGCTGGCGGAGATTTCTGCTTTCAGCATTGACGATGCGACAACGACAGAAATCGACGACGCATTCTCGATCACGCCTCTGAAGCTGGGCAGCTTCCGCATCGGCATTCATATTGCCGCACCGGCTCTGGGCATTGAAGCGGGAACATCGCTGGACAAAACAGCATCAAGCCGTTTGTCGACCGTCTACATTCCCGGCAAAAAAATCACCATGCTGCCTGAGCATGCCATTCGGCGCTATACGCTGGAAGAAAACAGAATATGCCCGGTGATTTCCTTATATCTCGATGTTGCCGACGATTACTCGGTCACGCATATTGAAAACCGCATCGAAAAAATAAAAATCGCAAAAAATCTTCGGCATGAAACGCTTGAAGCCTATTTCAATGAGAATACGATCAGCAGTGCTGACACCAGTTATCCATTCATAGAAGAATTACGCCTGCTCTGGCGCTTTGCCTGCAAAATGGAAACACTGCGCGGCAAGGCAAATGATACGAACAACAACAAAGTCGATTACAGCTTTGAAGTTGTGAATGATCATATCACGATAAAGGAGCGCCGACGCGGCTCACCCATTGACAAAGTCGTCTCCGAGTTGATGATTTTCGCTAATGCGGAATGGGGGAAGCAACTGGCGCATGCCAATATCGCAGCCATATATCGCAGTCAGGGCAACGGCAAAGTTAAAATGAGCACATCACCCGCACCTCACCAAGGTCTGGGCGTTTCGCAATATGCCTGGTTAAGCTCACCACTGCGCCGTTATGTCGACATGATCAACCAGCGCCAATTGGTTGCCATGATCCGCAATGACGCACCGCTGTACACGCGTGAGAGTGACGATCTGGTGATTGCACTGCGTGACTTTGAATTTGCTTACGGCATCTATGGCGATTTCCAGCGCGCAATGGAACAATACTGGTGCTTGCGCTGGTTGCTGCAGGAAAATATCCAAACCATCCAGGCACAGATAATACGGGAAAATCTGGTCAAGTTTGAACACCTGCCATTCTTCACGCGGATACCGTCATTACCCAATCTTGAGCCGGACAGTTATGTCCGGTTGGAAATCGAGCATATCGATTTGCTGGACCGCACGCTCCGTGCAAAATTTGTCGAAAAACTGGAATCCTGACTGATGCTGAAAACTGACAAAATACTGCCTTCCGCGCGCATTATTTTTATATGACAATTCATCCACTGTTGCCATAAAATATTACACAGTTTTTTTCTACTTATCCGAACACATTACACCGCCTTGTCATTCGCAAGCAACATACAACCGCCTATAACAGTTGACACATACAACGGCAAGCAGACGAATCATCTGCTCACCGCACTGGTTCTGTCTTCTCTTCTGCATCTTGCCGTATTGTTCGGCGTGACATTCGAGTTTCCCGCACCCGACTCCAGCCGGATTGCCACGTCACTGGAAGTCGTTCTGGTCAACAGCAAAACAGAAATCAAACCCGTTGACACCGAATTGCTTGCTCAATCCAGTCTCGATGGCGGCGGCAATGTCGATGAAAACCGGCGGGCAAAAACCCCGTTTCCGGTCATACCCAAAAGCAAGCCGGCTATAGACCATTTCAGCACGGAAGAAAAAGTACAAAAACTGGAGCAAGAACAACAACAACTGATGACTGCGTTACAGAGTGAAGAAATCATTCCACTCATTGATGTTGATCAGCTCCAACCCGAAAAACAACACGCGATACCCGATGCAACTGATCTGTTGCAACGCAGTCTGGATATCGCTCGTCTCAAGGCGCAGATTGCCGAAGATCATGAAGCTTATCAAAAACGTCCGAAACGGAAATTTGTCGGCGCACGCACCACTGAGTATCGTTTTGCCCGGTATGTCGAGGATTGGC
>JADZAR010000119.1 GCA_020852475.1 Nitrosomonas sp. | reverse complement strand
TCGGCTCATGCGTTCTATTGATTTCATCCAAGCTTTGAATTCCATTGTTTTCATTGTGTACACCTTTATTTCTGAACCTCGATGCACATTGGACAATCAATTCAATAATTAATTGTTACATAGCCTTCAAAAAACATCCCGTCCAGCAAGCCATACGGGAGAAAAACCGTAAAACTTTGCAAAGCCATGACGGCGTGATAGATTCGAAGGATCGTTCACTCAAATCACCATACCGAAACGCCGCATCCAAAAGAAGCGGTTGAAAGGGGATTCCGCCATGACACAACAAGCCGTTATCTATTGCAGGGTCTCCAGCCCCAAGCAAGTGACCGAGGGCCATGGCCTGGCATCCCAGGAAACACGCTGCCGCGAATATGCCAGCCATAAAGGCTATGAAGTCATCGACGTATTCCGCGATGAAGGATTGTCCGGCAAATTACTGGATCGCCCGAACATGAAAGCCATGCTGGCTTATATCAAAAAGCGCAAAGCCGATAAGCTGGTTGTCATCATCGACGATATCAGCCGCCTGGCCCGCGATATCGAAACGCATCTGCGTCTACGGGCATCTATTGCCGATGCGGGCGGCAAGCTGGAAAGTCCCTCCATTGAATTCGGCGACGATTCCGACAGCAGGCTGGTCGAGCATCTTTTGGCCTCCGTTGCCGCCCACCAGCGCGAGAAGAACGCCGAGCAGGTACAAAACCGCATGAAGGCTCGCATGATGAACGGCTATTCCGTGTTTAACGCCCCAACGGGCTACCGCTACGACAAGGTAGGCAGACACGGCAAGCTGCTGGTGCCGGATCAGCCCTGCGCGTCCGTTATCAAGGAAGCGCTGGAAGGATTTGCCTGCGGGCGCTTTGAAACGCAAGGCGAAATGAAGCGGTTCCTGGACAATTCAGCGCATTTCCCGAAAGACAAAACTGGCAGCGTCCATTTGCAGCGGGTCAAGGATATGCTGACGAACGTCATCTATGCCGGGTATCTGGATAAGCCGGACTGGAACATCCATCTGGTCAAAGGTCATCATGAAGCGCTGATCAGCTTCGAAACCTACCAGAAAATACAGGCCCGGCTAAACGGGCATGCCAAAGCGCCGGTACGCAAGGATATCAACGAAGATTTCCCCTTACGCGGCTTTGTCGCCTGCGCCTACTGCGGTACGCCTTTGACTGCATGCTGGTCGCGCGGCAGAGGCGGACTGTATGCCTACTATCTTTGCCACGGCAAGGAAAGCGGCGTCAAATGCAGCCAGTACGGAAAATCCGTGCGCAGGGACAAGCTTGAAAGCGAGTTTGAGGCGCTATTGAGCGGCATGAAGCCTTCGAAGGATATGTTTCTCCTGGCCGCCGAAATCTTTACCGATCTGTGGAACCTGCGGCGCGATCAGGCCAAAGCAGAGGCAGAGACGATCCGCCGTGATCTGCTTAAGATCGAGCGCAAGTCAGAGCAATTCTTCGAGCGAATCGTCGAGGCAGACAATCCGATATTGATCACGGCTTACGAGAAAAAGATTCGCCAGCTGGAAGAAGAAAAGATCACGCTCGATGAAAAAATTGCGCGATGCGGGCGTCCGCTGCAATCGTTCGACGAAACGTTTAGAACCGCGTTCTCGTTCTTGTCAAACCCGCATAAACTCTGGGCTTCGGACAGGCTGGAGTACAAAATAACCGTCTTGAGGCTGGCTTTCAGCGACCGGTTGCACTATTGCCGAAAAGAGGGGTTTAGAACCCCCGCAAAGGCGCTGCCATTCTTGCTTTTAGGGGAATCTGATCAGTCTGGGTCAAAAATGGTGCTGTTGAGAGGAGTCGAACCTCCGACCTACTGATTACGAATCAGTTGCTCTACCAACTGAGCTACAACAGCGATGAAATTAGCTAAGGCAGCCCGGTATTATAGTGGCTTGTGTGAAGGCGGGCAAATAATTGCTTGCTGGTGTGATGTGTCGGAGAATTGGGGTTGTATGCGCTAAGTAATCGAACTGGGCTTAAATTCGGCTAATTTCGTCAAAAACTATACTTTCTGTGCATAAGATGCGATAATCAACCATGAATTCCGAAAAAATGGACGTGAATAATATCCTCGTTATCCATGGTCCGAATTTGAATTTGCTGGGGATGCGGGAGCCGGAAATTTACGGACGATTGACGCTTGATGATATTAACAGAAATTTGAGTCAGCAAGCGGAGAAGGTGAGCGTAAACATATCCTTTTTTCAAAGCAACGCGGAATCGGCCCTGGTTGACAGGATTCAGCAGACAATGACTGATGGTACCGATTTTATCATTATCAATCCAGCCGCTTATACGCATACCAGTGTGGCTATGCGGGACGCATTGGCCGCAGTGAAGTTGCCCTTTATTGAGGTGCATTTATCTAATGTTTTTTCTCGTGAAAGTTTTCGTCACCATTCTTTCTTTTCCGATCTGGCTGTGGGTGTTATCACCGGTTTGGGGGCTAAAGGTTATGCGCTCGCGTTGGACTATGCGTTGGCATTACGCGAATAGTGCCGTTATCCGGGATTTACCGGGATTGGCGTGATTGATTCAGGACGTACGGGGTTTGCTGTGTGAGTTTGGGTATATCAGTTGTGTTGTTAAGGTGATTTTTGTTTTGGAAATGACCCTGATAAATGGGGTGTTGTCTCGAGGGGTTTGATATGGATTTAAGAAAGCTTAAAAAACTAATTGAGCTGGTTGAAGAGTCGGGTATTGCTGAGCTGGAGATTGCCGAAGGCGAGGAAAAGGTTCGTATCAGTAAAGCGGGTTCATCGTCGCCCGCGCCGGGGTATACATGGATGATGCCCATGCAGGCCGGTGCCATGCCAGCATCTCAGGGACAATCCCAATCGCCGGCGGACAGTGCGTCCGCGCATTGCGAAGTATCGGAAGCCAAGGCGGCATTGCCGGATGGTCACGTGGTTAAATCCCCTATGGTGGGCACTTTTTATCGCGCCCCGTCACCCGGCGCGAGTCCATTTATTGAAGTGGGGCAGACCGTTAAAGTCGGTGATACATTGTGCATTATCGAGGCGATGAAGTTGCTTAATGAAATTGAGGCCGACAAGAATGGTGTGGTCAAGGCTATTCTGGTTGAGAATGGTCAGCCTGTCGAATATGGCGAACACTTGTTTATTATTCAGTAACGGTTTGCGTCCGGTTGAAAGGTCATATCAATATTCGGTGAATCTAAATGTTTGAGAAAATACTTATCGCAAACCGTGGCGAAATTGCGCTGCGCATTCAGCGTGCCTGCCGGGCTATGGGAATAAAAACGGTGGCTGTGTACTCCGAGGCGGATTCTGAAGCCAAGTATGTGAAACTTGCCGATGAGGCGGTATGCATCGGACCTGCTCCGGTCGCGCAGAGCTATTTGAATATCCCAGCGATCATCAGTTCGGCGGAGGTGACTGATGCCGAAGCGATTCATCCGGGTTACGGATTTCTTTCGGAGAACGCCGATTTTGCTGAGCGTGTTGAACGGAGTGGTTTTGTTTTTATCGGGCCGCGACCGGAAACCATTCGTTTGATGGGCGATAAAGTAAGCGCCAAAAATGCGATGAAGGCGGCTGGGGTGCCCTGTGTTCCGGGGTCGGATGGGGCATTGCCGGAGAATATTGATGCGATCAGGAAAATTGTCAGAGAGATCGGTTATCCGGTAATCATCAAAGCTGCTGGCGGCGGTGGCGGACGTGGCATGCGGGTCGTGCATACGGAGGCTGCATTGTCCAATGCGGTGATTATGACGCGAAACGAAGCACAGGCCGCGTTTGGTAATCCGGTGGTGTATGCGGAAAAGTATTTGGAAAATCCGCGCCATATTGAATTCCAGCTGCTGATTGATGGACAGGGTAATGCCGTGCATCTCGGCGAGCGCGACTGTTCCATGCAGCGCCGCCATCAAAAAATTCTCGAGGAAGCGCCGGCGCCGGGCATTGCCGAGTCGCTGCGCAATAAAATAGGTGAACGGTGTGCGGAAGCCTGCCGGAAAATCAAATATCGGGGTGTCGGCACGTTTGAATTCCTTTTTGAGAACAATGAGTTTTATTTCATAGAAATGAATACGCGTTTGCAGGTGGAGCATCCGGTCACTGAGGCGGTAACCGGGATTGATCTCGTTCAGGCGCAGATCAATGTGGCCGCAGGGAAAGAATTGCCGTTCCGGCAGAAAGATATTGTTTTTAAAGGACACGCAATTGAGTGTCGCATCAATGCGGAAGATGCTTATAAATTAACGCCTTCCGCAGGACGGATTACGCAATATCATGCGCCTGGCGGACCAGGCGTGCGCGTTGATTCGCATGTCTACCATAATTATATGGTGCCACCCTATTATGATTCGATGATCGGCAAGATCATTACTTATGGCGATACGCGTGAACAGGCGGTTGCGCGCATGCGGATCGCACTGTCCGAAATGGTGATTCAGGGCATTAAAACCAATATTCCACTGCACCTTGATTTGTTGACCGATGCAACATTTCTTGGCGGGCAGTTCTCAATCCATTATCTTGAACACAAGCTGGCTTTGCATAATCAGCAGGTGGAGTAATCGGGTTAGTTTTTTTCGAGAAATTGGTCGACAATTTTCTTTTCCCTTTTCTATTTCTGGTTATGCGCAATGTAAAAACTCAAGCGGACCAGGCCAGTAGTCACCAAGTATCGAGGTATTAGCCGGTATGTCTTGGAAAACGCTTGTCATTACAACGAATAACGTTTACGCAGAACCACTTAGCGAAGCCTTGCTGGCGTTGGGTGCTTTGTCGGTTGAAATTCTTGATGCCGCTGCGGGCACCGCCGATGAGCAGCCCTTATATGGCGAACCCGGGGCCTCGGCACAACAGCTCTGGCAAAAAACCGAGGTGTCGGCATTGTTCGAGGAGGGCGCGGATGTTATAGCTATTTTGCGATCGGCGGTCGATGCAACGGGCATGCCGGAACAGCCCGGTTATCATGTGGATGTCGTGGAAGAACAGGACTGGGTCAAGCTGACTCAGTCTCAATTCGATCCCATTTCGATTTCGCGACGGCTATGGATTGTTCCCACCTGGCATCAACCGCCGGATCCGGCGGCGATCAATTTAATTCTTGATCCGGGGCTGGCTTTTGGCACCGGCAGCCATCCGACGACGCAGTTGTGCCTTGCCTGGCTTGATCAGTATTTGCAGCGTGGCGAAACGGTGCTGGATTATGGATGTGGCTCGGGAATCCTGGCTATAGCCGCTTTGAAGCTGGGGGCGCGTTACGTAACGGGTGTCGATATCGACCCGCACGCCATTCAAGCAAGCCAGGCGAATGCCGTACTGAACGCCTGCGATGCCGAGCGGTTTTTCTTTACCACGGATTATGCTGTGACAGGGAAGAATTCGGATTCTATTGCGCAGGTTGATATTGTCGTGGCGAATATTCTGTCCAATCCATTGATCATGCTGGCTCCGATTCTTGCGCAGGCAACCCGGCGAGGCGGGCGCATTGTGCTGTCAGGAATATTGCAGGAACAAAGTCAGGACGTCCGGGCAGTCTATCAATCGTGGTTCGAGATGCAAGCGACGCAGTCGCAGGACGGTTGGGTGCTGGTGACCGGAGTAAAAAAATAGTCTGACACGGTCATTGCATTGGGCGTTGTTGAATCGGGCGATGCGGATAATTCGAAAATCAAAGTAGTGATGGAGTAACCCATGGCGCTTGTGACGCGATGCCGAAATTGCGGAACAACATATAAAATTTATCCGGAGCAATTGCAGGCGCAGAATGGATTTGTGCGCTGTGGTGAGTGCCGTGCGGTATTTAATGGTTTTGCCACACTGATTACGGTTGACGAATCCGGGATTGAATATTGGCCGGTCATTGATCCTGAAAACAGCAGTCCGTCTACGCCTGAAGAAAAAGTGGTCGGAGAGAGCGCTGAAGAAACCACAGTGCTGCGAGAAGACCAGTATGATCAGGCGGAATCGGTGCCGGATGATGTCCAGGAAGATGACCGTGCGCAAATTGAGCATGCGCAGAGTGCGTCGCCGGTGACGGCGGGCGAAATAGCAGTGTTTGCCGCTCCGCTGCCCACCGCCTCCAATCCGGAGTCAACGCAGTCACCGGAAACGCCGGTTATTGAATCTGTCACCGGTTTTCTGGCGGATGAAAAGCTACCGACATCACGCGAATATCGAATGTGGCAGGCGGCGAGTATCTTTTTATGCGTTCTGCTGGTAGGGCAGGGTTTATATGCATACCGGACGGAATTGACGCTGCTGTTTCCGCAGAGCCGGCCTTTTCTGGAGAAACTTTGCCGGCCGCTGGGTTGTTCGGTGCCGCTGCCTGCGCATATTCAACAATTGAGCATCGTGCATTCCGATCTCGAAGTGCGTGATCCGGTGCATTTTCCCGAAGTGCTTACGTTGACCACGATCATCCGCAACCATGCGGCGCATGCGCAGGCTTTGCCGGCAATCAAGTTATCATTGACGGATGTCCATAATCAATTACTGGCCAGCCGTATATTTACTGCCGATGAATACCTGTCCGGAGAACAGAAAGCAATCACAGCTATTCAACGCGGACAGGAGCTGGTTATCGAATTGTATCTGGATAACAGTGAACTGAAATCAACAGGCTATCAGGTTCAGTTAATGTATCTATGATGTTGAATCCACACTCGTTCCGGTTTGATACGGCCGGGTAAGGTATAATTAATCGCTTTAATTTGAAAAAAAGCAGTCAAGACAATGAATAAAAAACTTCGCACGAGTCAGTTGGAAAATCTGCTGGCCAGCCGGATGGTGATTCTGGATGGCGCAATGGGGACAATGATTCAAACGTTCAAATTGCAGGAGGCCGATTTTCGCGGCGACCGTTTTGCGGATTTTCCGCATGACCTGAAAGGCAACAACGACTTATTAACGCTGACGCGCCCGGATATCATCCGTTCGATTCATGACAATTACCTCGAAGCCGGCGCCGATATCATTGAAACCAATACGTTTAATGCCAACGCGGCTTCAATGGCGGATTATCACATGCAGGATGTCGTTTATGAATTAAACGTGGCTGCTGCACAACTGGCTCGTGAAGCGGTGCAAGCGATGGAAGCCAGAACACCCGATAAACCCCGTTTTGTCGCTGGCGTTATCGGTCCGACGACAAAAACGGCTTCGATTTCACCGGATGTTAATGATCCCGGTTTTCGTAATATCACCTTCGATCAACTGGTATCCGATTACAGCGACTCCATACGCGGCCTTGTGGATGGCGGCGTTGATATCCTGCTGGTGGAAACCATCTTCGATACGCTGAACTGCAAGGCCGCTTTGTTCGCCATTGATCAGTTCTTTGAAACGAACGCTATACGCCTGCCGATCATGATTTCGGTAACCATTACCGATGCGTCCGGGCGCACGCTTTCCGGGCAGACGCCCGAGGCGTTCTGGAACTCGGTGCGTCATGCGCGTCCGTTGTCCGTCGGGATCAACTGCGCGCTGGGCGCGGAATTGATGCGCCCTTATATCGAGGAATTGTCCGACGTGGCGGACGTGTACGTCAGCGTGCATCCCAATGCCGGACTGCCTAATCCGTTGTCGGAGACTGGCTATGACGAGACACCTGAATACACGGCGAAACAGCTCAAGGATTTTGTGCAATCGGGATTTGTCAATATTGTCGGCGGTTGCTGCGGCACTACGCCTGCGCATATCAAGGCCATTGCCGAAGCGGTCTCCGCGCTGCCGCCGCGAAAAATTCCGGAAATACCCAAAAAGCTGAGACTATCCGGTCTGGAGCCTTTGAGTATTGACGACCATTCCCTGTTTGTGAATGTCGGAGAGCGTACCAATGTAACCGGCTCGCGCGCATTTGCACGCCTGATTCTGAACGACCAATATGCCGAAGCGCTCGATGTCGCGCGTAACCAGGTCGAAAACGGCGCGCAAATTATCGACATCAATATGGATGAAGCCATGCTGGACTCGCAGAAGGCGATGGTGACATTCCTGAATCTGATCGCAGCCGAGCCGGATATCTGCCGTGTGCCGATCATGCTTGATTCGAGTAAATGGACGGTGATCGAAGCCGGCCTTAAATGCATCCAGGGCAAGGCGATCATTAATTCGATCAGTATGAAGGAAGGCGAGGCGGAATTCATTCAGCACGCCAGACTGGCGCGGCGGTATGGCGCGGCGGTTATCGTCATGGCTTTCGATGAAGACGGTCAGGCGGATACGCTGGCGCGCAAGGTTGATATCTGTACGCGCAGTTATCGTGTGCTGGTGGATAAAGTCGGTTTTCCACCGGAAGACATTATTTTTGATCCGAATATCTTCGCCATCGCTACCGGCATCGAAGAGCACAATGACTATGGCGTGGCATTTATCGAGGCAATCCGCGAAATCAAAAAGACCTTGCCTTACGCCAAAATCAGCGGCGGCGTGTCCAATATTTCATTTTCGTTCCGCGGCAATGACCCGATTCGAGAAGCGATCCATACCGCGTTTCTCTATCATGCGGTGAAAGCCGGTATGACCATGGGCATTGTTAACGCCGGGCAGCTGGGCGTTTATTCGGATATTCCGGCCGATCTGCTCGAGCGTATCGAAGACGTCCTGTTTAACCGCCGTGAAGACGCGACCGAACGGCTGGTTGATTTTGCCGAAAACTTCAAGGGCAGGAAGAAGGAGCAGATTGAAGACTTAGGCTGGCGTGAGCTGCCGCTGCAGGAGCGGTTGACGCATGCCCTGGTCAAGGGCATATCCACCTATATCGTTGAGGATACCGAAGAAGCGCGAAAAGAAATCGATGCCAAAGGCGGGCGGCCGATTCAGGTAATCGAAGGCCCGCTGATGGATGGCATGGGCGTTGTCGGCGATCTGTTTGGCGCGGGTAAAATGTTTCTGCCGCAGGTGGTTAAATCAGCGCGTGTGATGAAACAAGCGGTTGCGCATCTGCTGCCGTTTATCGAGGCGGAGAAAAAACTGCTCGGCGATTCGCGTCCGAAAGGCAAGATTGTCGTGGCAACCGTCAAGGGCGATGTCCACGATATCGGCAAAAATATCGTCGCCGTGGTATTGCAGTGCAACAATTACGAAGTCATCAACATGGGCGTGATGGTGCCGAGCGCGCAAATCCTGGACATGGCCCGGAAAGAAAACGCCGATATCATCGGCCTGTCCGGATTGATTACGCCTTCGCTTGAGGAAATGACGCATGTGGCCAAGGAAATGCAGCGCGAGGGTTTCACTATTCCGTTGCTGATCGGCGGCGCGACGACTTCGCGCGTGCATACCGCCGTCAAGATTGCGCCGCATTACCAGGGCGCGACGGTCTGGGTGCCGGACGCAAGCCGTGCTGTCGGCGTGTGCAGCAGTTTGTTGTCGGATGATATGAAGGCCGGTTACATCCAGGACGTCAAGGATGAGTATGAAAAAGTGCGCACACAGCACAAAAACAAAAAAGGCCCATCGCAGTTACTGACGATTGAACAGGCGCGCGCCAATGCGTTCAAGCCGGACTGGTCAAACTATCAACCGTCGCCACCGGAGCTGATCGGCATACGCACGTTGAACAATTATCCGCTGGAAAAAATTGTGCCTTTCATTGACTGGACGCCATTTTTCCAGGCCTGGGAACTGGCGGGCCGCTACCCGGCCATTCTGGAAGACGAAGTCGTTGGCGAAACCGCAAGCCAGTTGTTCCGTGACGCGCAGGTAATGCTGAAAAAAATTGTCGAGCAGAAATGGCTCTCGGCCAATGCCGTGGTTGGATTGTTTCCGGCCAACGCGATCGGCGATGACATCGAAATCTATACTGATGAAAACCGGACGAAAGTGGCGATGGTCTGGCACTGCCTGCGCCAACAGACGCAAAAACCGACCGGCAAACCGAATCGGTGCCTGTCGGACTTTATCGCACCCAAAGATACCGGAATCAGGGATTATATCGGCCTGTTTGCCGTGGGCGCGGGTTTTGGCATTGATGAGCGCATTAAAGCCTTTGAGGAAGCCCATGACGATTACAGCGCAATTGTGCTCAAAGCGCTGGCGGACCGTCTGGCGGAAGCCTTTGCCGAGCATATGCACATGCGCGTGCGGCGTGAGTTCTGGGGCTACGCCAAAGATGAAACACTCGAAAACGAGCAACTGATCAATGAAGAATACAGCGGCATCCGTCCCGCACCCGGTTATCCGGCGTGTCCGGATCACACCGAAAAAGGACCTTTGTTCGAACTGCTTGGCGCAACGGAGAAAGCCGGCATTATCGTGACCGAGTCCTTTGCCATGGTGCCGACCGCGGCGGTATCCGGTTTTTATTTTTCACACCCGGAATCGACATTCTTCGCCGTCGGCAAAATCGGCAAGGATCAGGTGGAAGACTATGCGCGGCGTAAAGGATGGACGGTGGAAATGGCGGAACGCTGGTTGGCGCCCGTGCTGGCATATGAGCGTTAGGTTTTGATTGGATTGAAGAAAAACCCGGTGTTTTTCAGCGTATGGAATGCCGGGTTATCGCTTGTCGCTCAACTCAGCCTGCGCCGCTATTTGCCAAATACATCGTCTGCATCGGAGATGATGCAGCAGGTTAAATTACCAAGAATTTATGCGACCAGATCAAGCAGTTTCCTCGACTGATCCTGCTCAAAATTGTTAGTGTATGCTTCGTTCACTTGGCTGATAAGGCGTTGATTATCAGGCGAGTGGTCATTACTCGCATTTTCATGGGAGTTTCTTTCTGAATTATGGCTGGTTATTTCTGCGCGCGCTTCAGCCGCCATTGCAGCGGCGGCCATCGCTACTGACCGGTCTTGAGCAGAAGGTTGGGCTGGGGCGAGTGCTGCACGTTGAATTTGTTCCGCTTTTTGTAACGTGGCTTCCGGATCTCCAGGTACGCCAGATGTATCGATTTGTACTTCGCCACCTACCGCATAAAGTTTACCATCAGGCCCACGCTGATAGTCAAATGTTGGGCCGCCTTTTGCTATTCCGCCTGCGGCAGCCAAATGAGCGAGCTCGTGCGCGCGTACTTCCAGATCACGAATACGCAGCTCACTGATTTGGCGAAGAACTTCAGGATTCTGCTGTGTGGCAGAAATTGCAGTGGTCTCGGTCGAGGTGGTTTCTTTGCTGGCAATATCCTGCTCTGGTTGTAGTTTCCCGTTGCTATCGTTTTGTGACGGATTGCTGGCAACGCTGTTAAAGGCAAAAGCATGATGAAAAGCACTGTATGTATTATTTATTTCCATTGGTTTGCGAATGGGGTTTTATCGGGATACTGCAAAATCGGCGATAGAATATTTTTCTTTAACGAGCAAGAAGGTCCGATTAGCTCTGCGTAATCAGGTTTCTGTTAATGGAGTTTGTGTTCTTTGTTTAACAAGAATTTGGCGAAGATGAATGCAGTGCTCAATTCCAGCTATCGCCCCGTCAACGATTCTTTTTGCGATGCCTTGTCAGCCTGCGCCGCCGAACAGCCGCGCCAGCTCAACGCCCGGGTCATCCGCGCGCATGAATGCCTCGCCGACGAGGAAGGCGTTGACGTTGTGCTGGCGCATTAGCGCAACATCCTCCGGTGTGTGAATGCCGCTTTCGGTGACGATAATGCGGTCGCCGGGTATCTGTTCCAATAATTGCAAAGTGGTGTCCAGACGGGTTTCAAACGTGCGCAGGTTGCGGTTGTTGATGCCGGTCAGCGGAGTGCTGAGTTGCAGTGCGAGTGACAGTTCTTCGGCGTCATGCACTTCGACGAGGACCGACATGCCGAGCGCATGCGCCAGTGCTTCGAGTTTGCGCATCTGTTTGAGCGGATCGTGTTCAAAGTTGTCCAGCTTTTCAGCGCCGAAATTAGCGTCCATGGTGAATGCCGCGACGATGAGCAGAATGCAGTCCGCGCCCATCGCACGCGCTTCTGCGATCTGGTATTCCTCGAGCATGAAATCCTTGCGCAATACCGGCAGTTGACAGGCTGCGCGCGCCTGTTGCAGGTATTCGGGCGCGCCCATGAAATACTGCCGATCGGTCAGCACAGACAGGCACGCTGCGCCATGTTCTTCATACGTTGCCGCAATTTCGGCGGGGTCAAAACGCAAATGCGGCGATTGCGGCCCGCGCAGTACGCCTTTGCTTGGGCTGGCCTGTTTGATTTCGGCAATTACGGCGGGTTGCCTGGCGGTGATTTTGTTTTGAATGGCCGCGGTGAAATCGCGCGCGGGTGGCGCGGATTCTGCTGCAGTCATCACTTCGGTGAATGGGGTTTGCGCTTTGGCCGCAGTGATTTCCTGTACTTTGGTGGCCAGTATTTTTTTGAGTATGTCTGACATTTTACGAATTATGCGGTTGCCGGATTTGAATTGCCTTGATTGGAGAAGGCAACCAGTTCATGCAGTTTCTGTAATGCCGCGCCGCTTTCAATCGCGCGTTGCGCGGCGCGTATGCCCTGGGCCAGGGAATCGGTGACGCCGGAGACATACACTGCCGCGCCTGCGTTTAGTAACACGATGTCGCGCGCCGGGCCTTTTTTGTTTTCCAGTACCGAGAGCAGCATGGCCTTGGCCTGATCGCTGTCGCTGACTTGTATCGATGTAATCGGCGCCGATTGCAGCCCGAAATCCTCGGGACGGACACTGTATTCGGTGACAGCACCTTGCCTGAGTTCGCCAACACGGGTTTCACCGCTGATGGTGATTTCATCGAGACCGTCCGTGCCGTTGACGATTATCACGTGCGTGCTGCCAAGCTGCTGCAGCACATGCGCGAGAATCGAAACCAGTTTTGCGTCAAACACGCCAAGCACCTGTTTTTTTGCGCTGGCGGGATTGGTCAAGGGTCCAAGAATATTGAAGAGGGTCTTGATGCCGAGTTCGCGGCGCACCGGCGCGGCATGCTTCATCGCGCTGTGGTAATTGGGCGCAAACATGAAGCCGACGCCGATTTTACCGATGCTGTCGGCAACCTGTTCAGGCGTTTGACTCAGGTTGACGCCAAGCGCTTCGAGCACATCGGCGCTGCCCGATTTGCTGGATACGGAGCGTCCGCCATGCTTGGCGACCTGGGCACCAGCCGCCGCGCTGACGAAGGCCGCCGCAGTGGAGATGTTAAACGTGTGCGCCGCATCGCCGCCGGTACCGCAGGTATCGACCAGATGGTGAGTACCGGTCACCTTGACCGGCGTGGCGAATTCGCGCATGACTTTGGCGGCCGCAGTGATTTCGCCAATCGTTTCCCTTTTCATACGCAGGCCGGTAATAATGGCCGAAATCAGTACCGGTGACACTTCACCCTGCATAATCTGGCGCATCAATGACAGCATGTCATCATGCTGAATTTCCTGGTGATCGACGATTCGACCTAACGCTTCCTGTGGTTTCATCCTGTTCCTGTCAGTGTGATGTTTGATCCAAGAAGTTTTTCAGCATGTCGTGACCATGCTGGCTGAGTATTGATTCGGGATGAAACTGTATGCCTTCGATCTTCAGCGTTTTATGCCTGACGCCCATGATTTCATCGTCTTCAGTCCATGCGGTGATTTCCAGGCAATCCGGCAATGTGGCGCGCTCAATGACCAGGGAATGATACCGTGTGGCAATGAAAGGATTGGGCAAGCCGCGGAAAACGCCTTTGTCCTGATGAAAAATAGGGGATGTTTTTCCGTGCATCAATTGCCTGGCATGAATAATTCTGCCGCCGAATGCCTGCCCTATGCTTTGATGTCCCAGGCATACGCCCAGGACAGGGGTTTTTTCACTGAATTGTTTGATGACAGAAAGCGATATGCCCGCTTCATTGGGCGTGCAGGGCCCCGGAGAAATGACAATTCTCTCGGGAGAGAGCCGGGTAATCGCATCCAGCGTGATTTCATCGTTACGGTATACGACAACTTCCTCTCCAAGCTCGCCGAAATACTGCACGAGATTGTAGGTGAAAGAGTCGTAATTATCTATCATGAGTAACATGGTGTTTGATTGGCTGTATTTTTACTGTGGTATCGGCGCATTTTAGGCGCATCGTGTTGTTATTTTTGTATGGATCGATTTTACCAGTTCTATATGGCAATTATGGTGCTGATTCTATGTTTTTGGATAAAACATAAAACAGAATGCTTCAATAGTCCGATTCAGCATGGATGTTTCCGTAAAGATCAAGTTTAGGAATCAGGTTTATTTGATGTTTCCATTGCAATTCAGTAGAATAGCGCCTTTTCAACCCTTGTCTTACCATGAGCTTGTGGAAGACTTTAACCCAAAAGGAAAAAGCGAAGAGTGGCTATGCGACATTATGAAATCGTACTAATCGTTCACCCCGATCAAAGTGAACAAGTGCCCGCGATGATAGAACGTTATCGCGGAATTGTAACCGCCAGGGATGGCAATGTTCACAGAGTGGAAGATTGGGGGCGGCGTCAGCTGGCTTATCTTATTCAGAAAGTGCATAAAGCGCATTATGTCATGATGAATATAGAATGCAGTCAGGAAGTATTGAATGAGCTTGAGTATGCTTTTAAATTCAGTGATGCGATTCTGCGTCATCTCATTATAAGAATGGAAGGTCCGGTGACTGAACCTTCGCCGATGTTGCAGCAAAAAGAAAAAGCTGATGCGGCTGCCGATTTGTCGGGTGAAGCGGAAGAGCCGTCCGGTGAGACTGCACTGGCTGAGCGTGGCGAGGTAACGGCAGATGAAGCGATAGAAGGCGCGGAAGCGGATAGCCCTACGGCCTGAAACAACTTAGGTGGAGTGCAACCAGACGATTATCAGTGGTGAAATTGTCCGTCTGGGCATATTGCGCTACACCCCGGCTGGCGTTCCTGCGATTGATTGTATCGTCAGACATCATTCAAATCAAAGGGAAGCCAATGTGCTGCGGCAGATTCAGTGCGAATTGCCAGTCGTGGCGTTCGGTGAGTCAGCGGCAGCCATGGCTGGTCTGAATATTGGCGATAGCATCAAAATTACCGGATTTCTTAACCGTAAGGGCCAGAATAATCAGCAACTGGTGCTGCATGCCGGTCATATCATTCAAATTTAATTGGAAAAACAGGGAAAAATTATGGCACGTTTTTTTAAACGTAAAGATGGAAAAGATAAAGAAAAGGAAAGAAAAGCAAATCGTCCGCTGTTCAAGCGCAAGAAATTCTGCCGTTTTACGGTAGAAGGCGTGAAAACCATTGATTATAAAGATATTGAAGTTTTGAAAGATTTTATCAATGAAAATGGAAAAATTATTCCTGCGCGTATAACCGGTACGCGTGCGTTTTATCAGCGCCAGCTTGGCACTGCAATCGAGCGTGCACGTTTTCTGGCGCTGTTGCCCTATACTGATCGTCACTGAGGAGCTTGAATATGCAGATCATATTAATGGAAACAATCTCTAAATTGGGACGCTTGGGTGAAGTCGTTAATGTAAAAAGCGGTTATGCAAGAAACTATCTGATTCCACAGGGTAAAGCGAAACGCGCTACTGAAACGGCGATTGCTGAATTTGAAAAACGCCGCGCCGATCTGGAGCAAAAGCAGAGTGACACGCTGGCGGCAGCGCAGGCTATTGCGGGCAGACTCGAAGGATTGATGCTGCAAATTTCGCAGAAAACCAGTAGTGACGGCAAACTTTTTGGTTCTGTAACCAGCACCAATGTAGTCGAAGCGCTCAAGGAACAAGGGTTTGATATTGAAAAATCCATGGTCCGCATGCCGCAGGGTCAACTCAAGCAGGTCGGGGATTATCCGATCAAGGTCGTCCTGTATGGCGATATCTCTGCGCAAGTTACCGTATCAGTGTTGGGCGAAGCAATGCTCTGAGGAAATTTGCCGTTCAAGCCCAAAAAGGACTCGCATGAGTCCTTTTTAATTTTCAGCTGAGTCGATGCTAGAATAAGACATTTGTAAAACACTGTTCCGGTCGAAAGGCTATGGCTCAATCCACACTTAGTATCAGCGCCGGTGAAACACTGGAACCGCTGAAAACACCGCCGCATTCCATAGAAACCGAGCAATCCGTGCTTGGTGGACTGATGCTTGACAATCAGGCTTGGGACAAAATTGCCGACATCATTACCGATGATGATTTTTACCGGCATGACCATCGACGAATCTATCATCATATCTGCAAGCTGATCGAACAGAATAAGCCCGCTGATGTCGTGACGGTTGCCGAATCGCTGGAATTGTCAGCGGAACTGCAAGCGGTCGGGGGGCTCGCCTATATCGGCAGTATTGTGCAGAATACGCCTTCCGCAGCCAATATCAAGCGTTATGCCGAGATCGTCCGCGAGCGTTCAATTATGCGTAATCTGGCGCAAATTGGCGTACAGATTACGGAATCAGCCTATAGTCCCGCAGGTCGTTCGGCGGCTGCGCTGCTCGATGAAGCTGAATCCAGGGTTTTCGAAATTGCGGAAGAAGGTGCGCGCGGCAAGCAGGGGTTCGTTGACATTCAGCCTCTGCTGAAAGAAGTCGTCGAACGGATCGAGAAACTTTACAGCCGGGATGATCCCAGCGAAGTAACCGGTATTGCATCCGGCTATCACGATCTTGATCAAAAGACCTCCGGTTTTCAACCGGGAGACCTGATTATTGTCGCAGGGAGACCGTCGATGGGTAAAACGGCTTTTTCCCTGAACATTGCTGAATATGTTGCACTCGAATTGAAGAAACCTGTGGCGGTCTTCAGTATGGAGATGGGGGGCGCGCAGCTGGCCATGCGGATGCTGGGATCGGTCGGACGACTCGACCAGCACAAAGTGCGCACCGGCCGACTGGACGATGACGACTGGCCGAAACTGACCCATGCATTGGGTAAACTGAACGATGCTCCGATTTATATTGATGAGAGTGCGGCGCTCAATGCACTTGAAGTGCGTGCAAGAGCCAGACGGCTCTATCGTCAGCATAACGAGCTGGGTCTGATTGTGATTGATTATCTGCAGCTGATGTCTTCGAGCAGTCCGGGAGAAAATCGGGCGACCGAAATCTCAGAAATTTCCCGCGCCATGAAAAGTCTGGCCAAGGAATTAAAAGTGCCGGTTATTGCGCTGTCGCAGCTGAATCGCAGTCTTGAACAACGCCCCAATAAGCGTCCGGTGATGTCGGATCTCCGTGAATCGGGCGCGATTGAGCAGGATGCCGATGTCATTTTGTTTATCTATCGTGACGAAGTTTATAACCCGGAAACTCAGGATAAAGGCATTGCCGAAATTATTATCGGCAAACAGCGTAACGGGCCGATTGGTAAAGTCAATTTAACCTTTCTGGGTGAATTTACGCGTTTTGAAAGCTATGCCAAAACGGAGTACTACTGAATTTAAATTCAGTAGTGCGCGCCATGTTATCACGGGTAGCGTGAAAGTCCGGTGACGCTGAATTTGAATACTTTCAGACCGGAAAATCGCCTTGTGCTGCTTGGTGCAAGTAATCTCACAATATCGTTGCGGTTAATCATCGAATTGATGCAGCAGTATTGCGGCAGTCCGAGCGAAGTTCTGGTCGCCGCCGGGCATGGCCGCTCTTATGGACAAGGTAGCCGCGTGCTGATGCGTGAATTGCCCGGAATAATTCAAAGTGGCATGTGGCGGCAACTGCATTCAGCCGAAACCGGCGCAGAACCGGTGACTTATGCCTTTCTAACCGATATCGGCAATGATATTCCTTATCAGGCCGCGCCAGAGGAAATACTGAATTGGGTGTCCTGGTGTGTAGCGCAATTACAGCGTCGAGGCGCGCGTATTGTAATGACGAATTTACCGATCGCATCAATTGAGGCGTTGTCTGAGCGACGCTTTAACCTGCTGCGTAGCATCATGTTCTCTTCATGCAGGCTTTCAAGGATTGAGGTGATTGAGCGTGCGTGGAGGGTGCATCAGGGATTGATACAGATGGCCGAGCGCCGCCAACTGGTTTTGCGTGAAGTGGAAGCGGACTGGATGAGTTTTGATGGTATTCACATTGCATACTGGAAACGTCGCGCATTCTATCGGCAAATTCTGCGGGCATTCGAGCAGGTCACGCGGTGTGATGGCCCACCGGAAAGGCGAACGAATGCCAGTGCCGTAGCAGAACCTGCGGGGGGCGTGCTGTCCTGGCAGAAGCGTCCCCGCTTTGCAGTGCACCGAATGTTCGGGAGAATCAAGCGAGCGCCGCAGCCGAGCGGTTTTCTCAATGACCAGACCACGGTAGCGTTGTATTAACAGGGACGGTAAAAATGCAACGCTGCAGAAATACAGTTCTTCAAATGCCTTAGGCCGTAGCGCTCACTTGGTATGCGCTGTTTACTGCAACACAATTCCGGCCCGCCTGTTTCGCTTTATACAGCGCTTTGTCCGCGGCAACAACAAGCGCCTGACCGATTTCTTCCAGGGTTTTGTTGTCATCCGCAGGCCTGTCAAAATCGGCGATGCCTATCGAAACGGTGACCTGAAGCTTATGTTCTTCATATTTACAATAATGTTTCTCAATGCATTTTCGTATTCGTTCGGCAATATCAAGTGCTCTTCTGTGATCCGTGTTGGGTAGCAAAACAACGAACTCTTCACCGCCATAGCGGCCTACGACATCGGTCGCGCGCAATTCCTTCCGGATGATGCCCGCAACCTGCTTGAGTATGAGATCGCCTGTCGCGTGTCCATAAGTGTCATTAAAATACTTGAAATGATCAACGTCGACAAACAAGCAGCTTATCGGTGTTTCCATACGTTTGCAGCGTGAGATTTCTTCCGGCAGACGCTGTTCAAAAAAACGCCGGTTATTGATCCCCGTCAGAGCATCATTCAGGCTATTGTATTTTAATTGGTCCCGTAGCAGCGCCATATCAATGCATATCGAAATGACCGCGCCTAAATGTTGCAGAAAGTCGGTTGCAGAATCCGGGGTGAAGCGATCCGCATGTGTATCACCAAACAACAGGCACCCCAGCAGGTCTTGTTCCTGAATTAACGGTAATGCGGCAACACTCAGAATTGCGTCGTTCTGTGCATGCAGTGGCACCCTGAAGTATTTTGCGTGCAGATTTGCGTCATAGGGCCCCAGTTTGGGCAATTGTGCTGCATTGAATAAGGGCAGGACTTCCTGTGCGTGACATAGAAAAAATAAATTTGGAAAAGCTTTCTGGCAATCGACTTCACTGGCAAGTAGCAGGCGACGTATTTCGTATCGTGGATCGAGCAGAATAAGGGTGACCTGGTCCAGTTCAAATCGTACCGGGCTTTCATTGAGCAGCACATGGGTAAGCAATGCGAAAGATTCGCATTGCATCAGGCTGAGTTCCATTTGTTGAAAACGGCGCAGAATATTCTCGTTCTGCCAAGCGTGTGCAATTATTGTTTTGTACTGACGATCCAGGTTACTTTTCTTTCGACGCAAATTATTTTTTTTTCTTTTCATATAAAAAGCACATGCAATGAAATAAACAGAACAACCGGATTCCTTGGAGTCACGATTTGATAATCGGTAAAAGATCAGGAAATAAATTCGGCCAAGCTGTTCAAAACGCGCTCATAATCAGCCCGCATCAGCATTTTGACAAGTGTAATGGCCTTCATGGTATATTCAAGCACAATCTTGTGCTATTGGCTTGATATCTGTACGCTTATAAACAGTGTTGGTAAAAAAACAACACTCAGCACAATTTGTTGGCAAAGATTGGAAACTGCTGTAACAAATCGTAAAAAATGGGAGCTATCAGTCGTGTAAGCTACTGGCGCGATTCAGGTGATATCACTGAAAACTCAGGTTGATTTTCAGGCAACTGTTGCGCGACTGACTGACGAGATAACCGAATCATGCAGGAGGCGGAATTGAATAACGCTCAATTTATTGTGCGCAGGGTAGCAGTGTTAGGTGCGGGAGTGATGGGCGCGCAGATAGCCGCGCATTTGGTGAATGCCAATATTGAAACCTTGCTGTTTGAATTGCCGGCGGATGGGGAAGATGTTAACGCCAATGCAGCCAGGGCTATTGAAAAACTGAAGAAGCTCGAACCCTCGCCATTGTCAGTAAAAGCCAAAGCGGCTTTTATTCAACCGGCAAACTACGACCAGCATCTGGAAAAGCTTAAGGAATGCGATGTGGTGATCGAGGCCATCGCTGAACGTATGGATCTGAAACGGGCGTTGTATGAAAAGGTTGCTCCGTTTCTTGGTGAACAGACCATTTTTGCCAGTAATACATCCGGATTGTCGATCAACAATCTTGCGCAGGCTTTTCCCGAAACGTTACGTCACCGCTTCTGCGGTATTCATTTTTTTAATCCGCCCCGGTACATGCATCTGGTCGAACTGATTCCGTGCGCGCGGAGCGATGCGGAAATGCTCGATCATCTGGAAGCGTTTCTGGTGACCAGTCTCGGTAAAGGTGTCATTCGGGCAAAGGATACGCCCAATTTTATCGCCAATCGAATCGGTGTGTTTTCACTGCTGGCGACCATGCATCATGGTCAGGCGTTTGGTCTTGAGTTCGATGAAGTCGATGCATTAACCGGCGCATTGATTGGCCGTCCCAAAAGCGCCACGTTCAGAACCGCTGACGTGGTTGGACTGGATACGCTGGCGCATGTCATTCATACCATGCGGGATACGTTGCCCGACGATGACTGGCATGCTTTCTTTGCTGCGCCGGATTGGCTGCAGCGCTTGATTGATGATGGTGCCTTGGGGCAGAAAACCAAGCGCGGCGTCTATCAGAAAGTTGGCGGTGAAATTCAGGTGTTCGACCGGAAATCCAATGCGTACCGCGTTTCCAGGGGTGAAGTGAACGAAGATATCAAGCATCAGCTCAAATTCAGCCGGCCTTCTGAGAAACTGGCATTTTTGCGCAACCACGCGCATCCGCAGGCGCAATTCCTCTGGTCGATCCATCGCGACTTGTTTCATTATTGTGCGGTTCAGCTGGAGTCCATCGCCGATAATGCGCGTGATGTCGATCTGGCGATACGCTGGGGTTTCGGCTGGGAAAACGGGCCTTTTGAAATCTGGCAGAAAGCAGGCTGGAAACAGGTTGCTGCCTGGATTAACGAAGATATTGCAGCTGGTAAAAGCATGCGGGATAGTCCATTGCCGGATTGGGTGATGGAAATCGCCGAGCGTGACATGCAGGCCGTGCATACACTGCAAGGTTCATACGCACCGGCATCGAAAACCCTGCATCGGCGATCGTCATTACCTGTGTATCAGCGGCAACTGTTTCCGGATCGCCTGGTGGGTGAAGACAGTGTTCATGGCGAAACGATTCTCGAAACCGATGCGGTCAGAATGTGGCATACCGGCGACCGGATAGCGATTCTCAGTTTTAAGAGCAAAATGCATACCATCGGCAAGGATGTGCTCAATGGCGTGAATGAAGCGATCAGGGAGGCCGAAAAACACTGGCAGGCAATGGTTATCTGGCAAACTGAACCGCCTTTTTCCGCTGGCGCCAATTTGAAACAGGCTACCGAGCGGCCTAAACCGCCACAGAGAGAAGACGGCGCACCGCTGACACCGCCGCCCAAGCCAACCGCATTTGAGAAATTTTTCAGGCAATTCAAGAAATCTGCGCAGACAGCCGTGCTCAAAGCCGCCAGAGAACTGGATCTGGCCGATAAACTCATGGCCGGAAAGCTGGCGGAAGTGGAGGCGATGATTCATCAATTCCAGCAGACTTCCCAGGCGTTGCGGTATTCCATGATTCCGACCGTTGCCGCTGTGGATGGATTGGCGCTTGGCGGTGGTTGCGAGTTTGTGATGCACTGTGACCGCGCGGTGGCGACGATGGAGGCCTATATCGGTCTGGTTGAGGCTGGCGTCGGTCTTTTGCCGGCGGGCGGCGGCTGCAAGGAGTTTGCACTCAGATCGGCGCAGCAGGCGCTTGATAACGACCCGTTTCCCTGGTTGAAGAAATATTATCAGACCGTCGCAATGGCCGAACTGGCAAAAAGTGCGGAGCAGGGCAGGGAGCTCGGTTTTTTGCGGCCTTCGGATACGATCATCATGAACCGTTTCGAGCTGTTGCATGTGGCGAAGCTGCAGGCGCTGGCCCTCGCCGAGGCCGGTTATCGTCCGCCATTACGCTCAAGCGCCATCCCTGTCGCAGGCAGTACCGGCATCGCAACGATAAAAAGTATGCTGGTGAACATGTGTGAAGGTGAATTTATCTCGGAACATGACAGTCTGATCGGTGAGAAAATTGCTTATGTCATGTGCGGCGGTGACTTAACACCAGGCAGTCTGGTGGACGAAGACTGGTTTCTCGAACTTGAGCGCGCCGCATTCATGGAGCTGCTGGCGACCGAGAAGACGCAAGCGCGCATCGAACATACCTTGAAAACAGGAAAACCACTGAGAAATTAATATGGTGCGACACTATCAGCACAGTGCGGGAAATTCAGTACAGACTACCCAGAAAGGAGAATTTTAAATGGCCAAGCAAACCCAGGATGCCTATATCGTCGCCACAGTACGTACACCGGTCGGCAAGGCGCCGCGCGGTATGTTCAAGCATGTCCGTCCCGACGACATGCTGGTGCATGTCATAAAAGCCGTCATGAAGCAATGTGACGGACTTGATCCCGCGGCAATTGATGATGTGGTGATCGGCTGCGCGATGCCGGAAGCCGAACAAGGTATCAATGTTGCACGCGTTGCATTATTGCTGGCCGGTTTGCCGAACAGCGTGCCGGGTATGACCATTAACCGGTTCTGCGCGTCAGGCTTGCAGTCGGTCGCGATCGCCGCCGACCGCATTCGTCTGGGAGAAGCGGATGTCATGATTGCCGGTGGTACCGAAAGCATGAGCATGGTGCCGATGATGGGCAACAAGGTATCCATGAATCCGGAAATGTTCAAACATGACGAGAATGTAGCCATTGCATATGGTATGGGCATGACAGCAGAAAAAGTGGCCGAGCAATGGAAAGTGAGCCGGGAAGCACAGGATGAATTTGCGTATACCAGTCATCAGCGTGCTTTGAAAGCAATTGTGAATGGCGAGTTTGCCGAGGAGATTGCCCCTTATACCATCGATGAGAAATACCCGGATCTGGTGACGCATCAGATACAGGAAAAAATTTCCGTCAAGGATACCGACGAAGGGCCGCGTGCGGATACCAGTCCGGAAGTGCTGGCCAGATTGCGCCCGGTGTTTGCCGCGCAGGGTTCTGTGACAGCGGGCAACAGTTCACAGATGTCGGATGGGGCAGGCGCGGTGATGTTAATGAGCGAAGCCGCGATGAAACGTTTCAATCTTGCGCCACTGGGGCGTTTTGTCGGTTTCTCGGTGGCGGGTGTTCCACCCGAAATCATGGGGGTTGGACCGATTAAGGCTATTCCGAAGGTATTGGCGCAGACGGGTATCCGGCAGGATGATCTGGACTGGATCGAATTGAACGAAGCCTTTGCCGCGCAAAGCCTTGCGGTGATCCATGATCTGGATCTGGATCGTGAGAAAGTCAATCTGCTGGGCGGCGCGATTGCGTTGGGTCATCCGCTCGGCGCGACGGGTTCGATACGTGTGGCGACACTGATGCATGGCCTGCGCCGCCACAATAAGAAATACGGCATGGTGACCATGTGTATTGGCAGCGGCATGGGCGCGGCGGGCATATTTGAGGCGTTATAACGTTCCATCAAGCCTGTCGCGGTGGTGTCTCAAGTGATCGCCGATGAATGTGCTGATGAAATAATAACTGTGATCATAACCGGGATGATAGCGCAACGTCAGTTGCTGTCCGGTTTTCTCGCAGACCTCCTCCAGCCGCTTGGGGTGCAGCTGTTCGGACAGGAATGGATCGTTCAATCCCTGATCAATCAGGATGGCTGACGATATCTGATGACCCGCTTCAATCAGTGCGGTGGCATCATGATTGCGCCAGTATGCCTGATTCTCGCCCAGATAAAACCGGAATGCTTTCTGCCCCCAGGGACAATGCATGGGGGCGCAAATCGGTGCAAAAGCGGAGGCCGACTGGAATTGGTTGGGGTGTCGCAGCGCCAGTGTCAATGCGCCATGTCCGCCCATCGAGTGACCGCTGATGCCGATTCTGTTTTTGTCCGCGGGAAACTGGTGGATAATAATGTCGTATAGTTCTTGCGTAATATAGCTTTCCATCAGATAGCGGACAGACCAGGGCTGTTCAATCGCGTCCAGGTAGAAACCTGCGCCAGCGCCAAAATCCCAGTCATCTGTTTCACCCGGAATTCCCGTATCGCGCGGACTGGTATCCAGGGTGACCAGCATCAGGCCGTATTCCGCTGCATAACGTTGCGCGCCGGCTTTGATCATGAAGGTTTCTTCCGTACAGGTCAGTCCCGCGAGAAAAAACACAACTGGAACAGCTTCCTGTTGTGCCTGTGGCGGCTGATAAACCGAAAACCGCATCGGCAGTCCGATGATTGATGAATCATGCTGATAAAAACCTTGTGTGCCGCCAAAACAGCCATGCTGACTGCGGATTTCCAGATGCCGTTCCATCAGTAAACCACCACTGATCGGATGGATTCACCGGCTTTCATCAACCGGAATCCTTCGTTGATCTCGTCAAGTTTCAACGTGTGGGTGATCAGTGAATCGATATTGATTTTACCTTCCATATACCAGTCAACGATTTTTGGAACATCCGTACGGCCACGCGCGCCGCCGAATGCGGAACCTTCCCACTTGCGTCCGGTAACCAGCTGAAACGGTCTGGTGCTGATTTCTGCGCCAGCCTCGGCCACGCCGATAATGATACTGCGCCCCCATCCTTTGTGGCAGCATTCCAGCGCTTGCCGCATCACTTTGGTGTTGCCGATGCATTCAAAACTATAGTCGGCGCCGCCACCGGTGAGCTGAATAATCGCGTCAACGATGTCCGGCGTATCGTTCGGATTCAAAAAATGCGTCATACCGAAATCGCGCGCCATGGCTTCGCGTTGCGGATTGATGTCGATACCGATGATTTTGTCGGCGCCAACCATTCTGGCGCCTTGAATGACGTTCAGCCCGATGCCGCCCAGGCCGAAAACGGCGATATTGCTGCCTGCCTCGACTTTTGCGGTGAACAGTACTGCGCCGATGCCGGTCGTAACGCCGCAACCGATATAACAGACTTTGTCAAACGGTGCATCGGAGCGGATCTTGGCGAGTGCGATTTCCGGTACGACCGTGTAATTCGAAAATGTGGATGTGCCCATGTAATGAAACAGCGGCTTGCCGTCCAGCGAAAATCGCGATGTGGCGTCCGGCATTAAACCTTTGCCTTGTGTTGTGCGGATTGCCTGGCATAGATTGGTTTTTTGCGACAGGCAGAATTTGCATTCACGGCATTCCGGTGTGTATAGCGGGATGACGTGATCACCCGCTTTGAGCGACTTGACATCTTTGCCGACTTCAACGACAACACCCGCGCCTTCATGCCCGAGTACGGCGGGAAACAGGCCTTCCGGATCGGCGCCGGACAGCGTGTAATAATCGGTGTGGCAAATGCCGGTGGCTTTGATTTCGACAAGGACTTCGCCCGCTTGCGGACCTTCCAGGTCGATGTTCTCGATAGTCAGAGGTTGTCCTGCTTGCCAGGCTACAGCTGCTCGTGTTTTCATCCAAAATTCCTTGTTAAAAATTATATTCACCAACCACGTTGAGCGGGTTGCCGGTTATTTAAAGGGGCTGTTTCTTTATCGTATGAAATATGCATTTTATCGTGTGGCGTGTACGATGGGTATGCCGATCACTCATTCGTTTTTAAAAAAACGGGCGGAATCCGAAATGCCGGGCGGTATAATGAAAGATATCTCGAACTGAAGTGAGGTCGGCTGAAGAGGGGAGCTTGCGATGAAAAAATATTGCCTGATGATGTTACTGTCGCTGTGTTGCCTGTTGAATATAGCTTATGCATTTGCTGCAGTGCCGATTGTTTATTCCCGCTGCGAGCGGGCTACCGGCACGTATGATCTCACCGGAACGGTGACAGTGAATGGCGTCAAGCAGGAAATGACACGCACATTGCAGGGACTGGATGTATACGATGTGCTGCCGGATGTGACCAATTTCTTTTCCGGATTTTCCGCGCCATGTGATCTGGTCTTGCGGCAGCCTGATGGCAACGAGCAGGTTATTTATCACTGCTCGGCCAAATCATCACAACAAAATGCCTGTGCCGCGCTTGATCCCCAGGTTTCGTTTGACGGCAAGGAAATTGCCTTTTCAGTTTCTCGCGGTACATTGGAAAATGTTAAAGCCAATTTTCACAGCCAGGTACTGCATCCTGACGCTGCGCCCGGAAATCTGGGATGGTACACGCTGCCGAGCAAGCGCCTGAATGCAAGCGGGGCGCACCTGCATATTTATGACGTTGAGTCCGGTAAAACCCGTTCAATGCCTTTTCAACAAGGTATTTTTGACAGCGGTCCGACGTATATTGATCATGACCGACTGGCATTTACGTCGACGCGCGATCAGAATCTGTCGACCATGGTATTCAGAACCAACAGTAATCGTCTGGGTACGCGTATCTACGCAATTAACACGGACTGGACGAACCTTGAATTGTCCAGCCATCACTCGCTTTCTCAGGAACAGCATCCAATTATGCTGATGGATGGGCGCGTCGCCTATTCCAGCTGGCAGATTTTTGGCGGATTGCCGTTCAGGCATTCCAATGGTACGCCCGGCAGGTTTACCACGATAGACAATCTTTTTCATATCTATATTCAGGCGCCTGACGGCGCCGGCAATTTTCCACTGTTTGGTCAGCACAGTGGCGACCATTCTCCCAGTTATTACGGTGAAGATCATAATGCCGCGCATTTTATGGCGCAGCTCTCCAACGGACAGGTGTGTTTTTCCGATTATTACCGCGGCAACAACAACGGCGCGGGTGCTATTATTTGCGTGACTCCCGAGCCGGAAGGCATTGAAGGCAAGGATCCGCATAAAGTCGCTCACCCGGCCGACATGTATGTGCCGAATCATGTCATCAATGTCGCGCCATGGGCGCAAAACAGCGATAAGATCGCCGCACCGATGGAACCACCGGTGTTGTATGCGCCGGGTTATGCGGATCCGATGCTGTTTACCGGGAAACTGAGTCATCCTGGTGCTTTGCCTGGCAATCAATTAATGTTGACCTGGTTCAAGGGCATGTGCAGCATTGTCATGAATGACGATATTTTTAAAAAAATGGGATTGCCGTCACCGCCACTGGTTCATGGCGCTGGTTCCGGAACCGGCATGAATCTGCTGACGCATTTGAACAAGGACATACCCGGTTGCGATGGCGGCATCTATCTGGCCACAAAAATACCTTCCCGTCATCCGTCCGATTTGCAGCTGATCGTCGATTCACCGCAGTGGCATGAAATCATGGCCAGAGCCGTCGTGCCTTATTCAGCGATTTACGGCATGGATAGACCGGCGATCATTCCGCGGGCGGATAAGCGGGTTGACAGGCAGGAACTGCCTGCCGGAACGCCGTTTGGTTTACTGGGCGCTGCATCGATCACCGATCGCGAAACCAGACCACGCGGCGGCGTGCCGGTCTTTGAGAGTTTCCATGCGTTCAATCTGCAGGGCACTGATACGATTGATTATGACGACGATGAGCTGTGCGGTGTACGCATGATTGCAACGTATCCCAATCGCGGCCCCAATATTCATGAACAGATCGCCAACATCACCGGTGAGCGGGTGGCGATACTCGGCGAAGTGCCGGTGTTGCATTATACGGCTGACGGCAAGCGCATCATGGATCCCAGTGGTTATCCGGATACCAGTTTTTTACTCAGTTTCCCGGCCAATACGCCTTACATCATGCAGGGCATAGACTGCGAGGGACGCACGCTGAATACCGATCAATCATGGCAACATTTGCGTCCGGGTGAAGAAAAAACCTGTGGTGGCTGCCATGTGCATTCAAGACCGACGCGCATAAAATTCCCGCAATCCCATGCGGCAAACGCAAATTATCCAATACCCGAACTAGGCCGGGGACAGATTCCGCTGCTTGCCGGCAAAACGGGCAATCATGTAAATACTCGTATGGCGCCGGGCTATGGCATGCAAATTGAGTTCAAGCGGGATGTCAAACCGATTTTTGACCGGCGCTGTATTTCCTGTCATGGCGGCAAGCAGCCTGCCGCCGGTCTTGCGCTGGATAGAACCGAGGGTGCGAATACTGCACCCAACACGACGTGGTGGTGTCTAGTCATGGATAATACGCAGACCTGCGCTCCGCCGGAATATCGTGTGTCCGGCATCAATGGTCACGCGCTCAATCGGCCTTATTTATCCAGGTATATCAAAGCATTCAATTCCCGCGGCAGTCTGTTGTACTGGAAAGCGGCGAATCAGCGCACGGATAATCGAACCGATGATCAATATCCGAACGATATCGATTTCGGCAGTGCTCATCCGACTGACATCACGCCGGAAGAGCTCGGCATCCTGTCGCGCTGGATTGATCTCGGGGTGCCGGGCGGCGCGCAGGAATTAAAAGATACGCAAAAGCCGGTATTGAACCTGGTGGCCATGGTTGACAATAATCGCATCACCGGATTCCGCATCGGTACGGCGGATGCCGGCAGCGGCATTGATCCCGACAGTCTGGTCATGTGTATTTACCGCCCGCAGCGGCAATGCCAGAATATTCCGCGTCGGGTTGATGCGCATGGCATCGTCACCTTGGCGCTGAAAGATGGGATCACTGATTTGCGCACCGAAATTGAAGCGCATGTAAAAGATAAGGCGGGGAATATGACCAGTGTCAGATGGACAGCGGAATGGCTGTTGACGCATAGTAAATCTAGCTATAGTATCGCACCGCCATGATTGTCGGGCAATGGTGACCGGTGATGGTATCATGGTTGTTTTTAATTCTATTTTCAGATAGTTATTTATGGAAACAATTGAATCAATACTTGAAACAGCGCAGCGTAGAGCGAGAGAAATGGGGTTGACGTACAAAGGGGCTTTGCTTCCGATGGAAGCCTATCGCGTGCTGCAGGCTTCGACGCAGGCGCAATTGGTCGATGTGCGCACGCGCGCCGAACTTGACTGGGTTGGACGCATTCCCGGCGCGGCGGAGATTGAGTTGCGTTCGTATCCGGGGATGCAACCCAACTCCGGATTTATCGGACAACTGATTCAGCAGGCTGATCAAAAGCTGCCGGTTTTGTTTATCTGCCGCAGTGGCGCGCGTTCCGGTCAGGCGGCGGCAGTAGCGACCGAAGCGGGTTTTTCCGATTGTTACAATATTCTTGAAGGTTTTGAAGGTGACAGGAATGAAGAAGGACATCGTGGCAAAATTTCCGGCTGGAAGGCGGCAGGGCTGCCGTGGGAACAAGGCTAGGAGATTGCCCGAGAATGGCGATTGCCTGATGGTTGTGTGCAAACAAGGTATGCCAATCAGTTATGGTTTTTCCGTGACGGGCAATGTGTCAGATAGCTGTGTATTCTGCAATTCAGCGTCCGGTTCTTTCTGATCCTGTCTTTTGATGGTATAGACGACAGTAACCTGGTCATTTAAATAACGTCTGTCAAGATAGCCGATGGCCATCGGATTTTTTTCGATAATGTCCAGTATTGCGCTGTCATCGGCAACTGATTTTGGTGGAGAGGCGCGTCCGGTAAATAGCAGCCTGGCCCAATATGCATTGATGGCGGAAGCAGGTTTCCCAGTGATGCCATAGTAGAATTCCGATCGTATGGTTGAATCCAGCGCCTGATCATAGGGTTGTAATTTTTTGTCGTCCGCTAATCCGGGATTGCGACCCATGTAAATGTCGATAATCTGGTGGTGTGTCAGTGCAGTGATGCTGCTTCTTGGATTAACAATCACAACGATATCGGCGAGTGCATGATGCGGCAGAAGGATGATAAGCGCCGTCAGGATGAACAGAAGTCGCATGATCAAAATATAAAATTCAGGTTAGCACTGAATGTGTTCAGTGTTATATCGTGATCAAGCGGCTTGTTGAGTTCCAGTAGTCCACCGCCGTGTTTCCTGGTCCAGGTGTGGTCCCACTGCATTTTTAATGCTGCTCGCGGATGAAAATCCCAGCGCATGCCGAGTGAAACGGTGTTTTGATCGATATGTACCGCATTGAGCAGATTCTGCGTGGCGATTGCCAGCCCCTGCAAGTCAGCAGAAGCGATTTGATTCTGATCGACGCGCGGTTGGCTGTTGGAGCGGGCATACGATCCTACGGTATAGAGCGTCACGGGACCAATACGCTTGCCGGCGCTGAGATAACCGTTGGTCATATCGATGCTGACCCAGCGGGATGTGATCAGTGCGAACTCTGACTGAATAACCCAGTTGTGTTTATCGTAAGAAAAACCGGCGGAAAAATAGTGGGTTTGTGTGTCCACGCCTTTTAATCGATCATGCAATGCCGCAGCTTGGGGCCATAGCGCCTGAGGCACCCGATTTAAGGCATTGACCAGTGGATCAGCGGGGGCCTTGATAAACGCTGTATTCGTTGTCGTATAAGTGAGTCTGATTTTCCAGTCATTATCTTCCAGAGAAGTGTTGAATCCCACAAAAGGACGCATTCTCAAATTAAGTTCGCCGCTACCTACATCGATGTCCGAACCGGTTTGTCCGCCAAAGACCTTGAATTCGAAATAGCCGGGTTTGATCCGGCGCGAATATCTGAAATCGAAACCTTCATAATGACTGAGCGAGATCGGTTTGTAGAATTCAATGACGGGATGCGTCCATAGATAGGCGTAGCCAACGTTACGGTATTCCGTCAGCATGAATAAGTCGACGCCCATTCTGCCGGCGCGAATGACTGAATTGGCCGTGGGTTTGTAACTTAAATAAGCCCAGTCGACGATATTGTTGAAATCCTGACGGATCCGGTCTTCCGCGACGGCCTGGATGGTGGCGTCCAGGTTTTTGGCGATATTGAAATCCACCTGCAAACCAAAGACTGAGTCGGTGAGTATGGATACGCCGCCAAATTGGGGATCGTGAATAAATTCTTTCTGCAGGCCGTAATCCTTTTTTCCACCCCAAGTCAGGCCGAGCGTGCCAAAACCGCTGACACGCAAACGGTCTGTGCCGAGATCAAACGCCTGCGCATGTTGACCGAGTGGCAACATGACAAGAACTGTAAGCAGAAAAGACAGTAATCTCAACATCCGCGCAAGATATCACATTAATGAGCAGATTAATCAGGTAGTAGATGCGTGTTTTTGTGTCATTCGTTTTGTCTTCATGTTGTGACATTCAGATTCAAGGCAATAGGAGATGACGCCGTTGCATGAGTGTTTTGAAAATAACCGAATTTTTATGAATAGGTGATGATTTATGAATGAACGCGCCGAAATTAACGAACTGTCTGCCCTGTTTCGCGCCCGGGTGCCATTGATCCTGATTGAAACACACGAGGAGCCGCGTATTCTGAGATTACTGACACAGGCCGCCAGTCTGGAGAATCAATTGTTGATGAATTGGAGCATCGTTGATGGGCTGGGACGTGTCGCAGGCAGCGGCGGTGGTTTTTCCGGCGGGCTGCAGGTTGTGCACTCAGGGGAGAGTCAAGGCAAAGGCATATACCAGACCAATGAATTGATCGATTGCCTCAGACATATTGACAAATCTACGCAGAACGGCATTTATGTTTTGTGTGATGCGCATCCGGGGTTCAAGGATGCTGTTGCGGTGCGGTTGATACGCGAAATCGCGATGGATCACACTAAATGTGCGCGCACACTGGTTTTTGTCAGTCCGACATTTGAGGAAGTGCCGACGGAGCTGTTGCGGCTGGCCGGGCATTTCAAGCCGCGACTGCCGACGCGCGAGGATATACGGTCGATTGTGATCAATGAAGCGCAACTCTACCAAACACAGAATGGTGATAAAGTCCGCGGCGACAAGCGCACGGTTAACTTGCTGATCATGCATCTGCTGGGTCTGGAGTTTGACGATGTTCGCCGCTTGGTGCGTCAGGCGCTGCGCGCCGATGGGGAAATTAATAAAGAAGATATCCGCCGCATCCTGGCGATAAAGCATAAAGCACTCGGTGGCGCTGGAGTACTTGGTTTCGAGGAATCGACGGTCACCTTTGATGCGGTTGGTGGGCTGGCGCGATTAAAACACTGGACAGCATTGCGTCAAAAGCCTTTCATTGATTTGCAGCATGTTTCGATTGACCGGCCTAAAGGAATGCTGCTGCTCGGTGTAATGGGCGGGGGGAAAAGTCTTGCAGCGCGCGCAATTGCCGGGGAATGGGGCGTGCCGCTGATGCGGCTGGATTTTGGTGCAATTTATAACAAGTTTTATGGTGAGAGTGAGCGGAATCTGAGAGTCGCGCTGGAAGCTGCGGAAGGCATGGCGCCCTGTGTATTGTGGATCGATGAGCTCGAAAAAGGTCTTGGTGGCGATGGCGGCGAGCAGGATGGCGGCGTGTCGCGGCGCGTACTGGGGACTTTCCTGACCTGGCTGTCTGAGCGTAACAATGCGGCAAAACCGGTGTTCATTGTCGCAACAGCGAATGATATTTCAACACTGCCGCCGGAACTGATCCGGAAAGGCCGCTTTGATGAAATCTTTTTTGTCGATTTTCCGAATTCTGCGGCACGCGAGCAGATTTTTGCCGTTCACCTGAAAAAGCGGGGATACGGTGCTGAACATTTTGATTTGACCGAGCTTGCTGCGAAAGCGAGAAATTTCTCGGGTGCCGAAATTGAGCAGGCGATTATCGCATCCATTTTTGAATCGGCTGCGCGTGCGCCTCATGTCGGCAAAGCTGAATTGACCCAGGCCGATATCATGCATGAACTGGAACGAACGCGGCCGTTGTCGGTAGTGATGGCGGAGCGCATCGGCAGGTTGCGCGCTTGGGCGCATGATCGCGCTGTGCTGGCGGATGATAATGAGATCTGAGGATTAAAAAAGCAAAGCCCCTCTTGAAGAGGGGCTTTGCTTAAATATAATTACCGAAGTAAAAATTATTTCTGCATTGTTTTTTTGAACATGCGGTCAATTTTTTCAGCGGTATCTCTTGAACGGTTGTTGGCTTCGTTCGCAATGCTGACAGCTTCGTTTGCTTTTGCATTGGCTGCAGCTGCGTCGGATTTGGCTGAAGATACATCAGAGCGCAGTTGATCGATTTGAGATTGTAAGTCTGCTCTGGTTTTGCTTAAATCGTCTGTTGTCGCACAACCTGTTAAAACGATGAATGTTCCCGCTGTAACCGCCAATACCAAAGCACGTTTGATGTTTTTAACCATTATTTAAATCTCCTCTTTCTGAAATACTTTTGTTAAATGACATGTGGATTCCAACATTTTATGCACTCACTCCTGATTTTTATCAGCAGCTATCGGAATATTAGCTGATTTATTCAGCGAAATAAATGGCTTCCGTGCAGATTTTGCTATTCCTGCACATCCTGTCTGATAATTTTATGTGGATAATGCGATTATCCGCAAGGTTAATGGATTTTAACCCGGACGCCGGGTTTCAGCCATTTGCTTAACTGATCAATCTGTTCATTGGTTAAGGCAATGCAGCCGTTGGTCCAGTTAAATTGATCATGAACGGCAGGATCGCCGCGGCCAATGCCATGAATGCCAATGTAACCGCCCAGTTCGGTGTTTTGTGGCGGTGTCCTGTCCCGATCAACGGCGTGAAGGATAGTGCGCCAGGTTTCTTCCGTAATAATGTTTTCTTCCAAGGCGCGTTGCGCGTTTTCCCGGTTAGGATAATCCAGCCCAAAGAAACGGTAGTAGCGGCTTTGTTCGTTAATCCAGCCGATTCGGAATGTGCCTAGTGGCGTCTTGTCGTCCAGCGTGCGCTTGTTCCAGGTTGTGCCATAGCGGCCCAGTGCGATATTCTCAAAAGTCTTTTTAACCTGATCGCCGCGCATAACGGACAGTGTTTGCGCCGATGTGTCAACATTGATCCATATTTCATCGGCTGAAACGCTTGCGGACGATATCAAAACGAAAAATAGACTGATAAGCGTGTAAACGTTGCGGTATAGTTTAAACAGGTTAGGCATGATCATTTTCCATTCTGCCGTGAAACAAATCGATGTAAAAAAGCTAGTACGATTATGTCATAATTTTCTGCAATCTTATGTTCTGCTTTATCAAGAGTCAAATCCATGTGTCTGGCCATACCTGCGCTTGTTGAACAGCTCAATGCCGACGACAGTGCTATCGTCAATCTGGGCGGCATCCGCAAAGCGATTTCGCTGGCGCTGGTTGAAGATATCGAAGCGGGTGACTATGTCATCGTACATGCGGGCTATGCCTTGCAGAAGCTCGATCTCGCGGAAGCCGAGCAGACTTTGCAGTTGTTTGAAGCCATGTCGGCGGGAATCGACGGTAATGAAGACTGATTGCGCCGGTCGAGTCCGAAGCGAGTATAAAGTGGCATGAAGTATATTGAACCCTTCCGTAACGGCGCGATTGCCCGAAAAATTGCCCGCAGGATAGCTGCTGAAGCTGATCCGCATCGCGATTACTATCTGATGGAATTTTGCGGCGGACATACGCACGCCATCTCGCGCTATGGCATTCCCGGCTTGCTGCCCGGCAACATCCATATGATTCATGGTCCTGGTTGTCCGGTGTGCGTGTTGCCGATGGGACGCCTGGAAAACATGATACAACTGGCGCAAACCCTGGGATGTATTGTATGCAGTTATGGTGACATGCTGCGTGTGCCGACAGCGCAAGGCGACAGTCTGCTGAAACAAAAAGCGCGCGGCGCGGATGTGCGGATGATCTATTCAGCTGCGGATGCACTGCAGATTGCACAACAGAACCCGCAGCAACAGGTGGTTTTTCTGGCCATCGGCTTTGAAACCACCACGCCGCCGACGGCTGTCGTGATCAAGCAGGCGCAGATGCTGGGATCAACCAATTTCACGGTTTTCTGTAATCATGTCCTGACGCCATCGGCGATTTCGCATATCCTGCAGTCACCGGAAATACGTGAACTGGGATTGGTACGACTGGACGGTTTCATCGGCCCGGCGCACGTTTCCACGATCATCGGCAGTAATCCGTACGCTTATTTTGCCGAGGAATTCCAGAAACCGGTCGTGATCGCCGGATTTGAGCCGCTGGATGTCATGCAGGCAATTTTAATGCTCATCCGGCAGCTGAATACGGGGCGCGCCGAAGTGGAGAATGAATTTACCCGCGCGGTTCTGCCTGACGGCAATATCAAGGCGCAGCGGCTGGTGGCCGAGGTATTTGAATTGCGCCGGTCGTTTGAGTGGCGCGGCCTGGGCGCGGTGCCGTACAGTGCGTTGCGCATCAAATCCCGTTTTGCGGCATTTGACGCCGAGCGGCGTTTTACTCTGCCGATTTTATCGGTAGCGGATCACAAGGCCTGCGAATGCGGCGCAATTTTACGCGGCGTCAAACATCCGCGCGATTGCAGTATTTTTGGCACGGTCTGCACGCCGGATAATCCCCTGGGTTCGTGCATGGTGTCGTCGGAAGGCGCATGCGCGGCGTATTATCGTTATGGGCGTTTCCGTGAACATGATAACGCTGACACAGCAAGGATGCGCTGATGCAGCAAGCAGGGAAAAAAAAGCCGGTTTATACGCGCAAGCTTGATTTCAGGCATGGCCGGGTGGAAATGGCGCACGGCAGTGGAGGGCGCGCCATGACGCAACTGGTTGACCAGCTTTTCATCGCGGCATTCGACAATGACTATCTGCGGCAAATGAACGATCAGGCTTGCTTTCCGGTCGGCAGCGGACGCATGGTGATGTCGACGGATTGTCATGTCGTCACGCCGCTGTTTTTTCCCGGCGGCGATATCGGCAGCCTTTCTGTGCATGGCACCGTTAATGATATCGTCATGTCAGGCGCCAGACCGCTGTATCTGTCAGCCGGTTTTATTCTCGAGGAAGGCTTTCCGCTGGCCGATCTCAAACGCATCGTGGAATCCATGGCCGTCGCCGCGCAGGCGATACCGGTTCCGGTGATCACCGGGGACACCAAAGTCGTCGAACAGGGCAGCGGGGACGGTGTTTTTATTACCACAACCGGCATTGGTGTGGTGCCGGAGGGCGTGCATATTTCATCGGAGCGGGCAAAACCGGGCGACAAAATACTGGTTTCCGGCACCATTGGCGACCACGGCATCGCCATCCTGCTGGCGCGTGAAGATTTTGCCTTTTACGGCACGCTCGAATCCGATACCGCGGCGCTGCATAATCTGGTCGCCGTGATGGTTCAAACAGCGCCGGATATACATGTGTTGCGCGATCCGACGCGGGGCGGCATCGCCGCCGCATTGAACGAGATTGCGCACCAGTCCGGTGTCGGAATGATGCTGTATGAGCACCATATACCCGTGAAAGAACAAGTCAGCGCCGTCTGCGAGTTTCTCGGCTTCGATCCGCTCTACATGGCGAATGAAGGCAAGCTCATCGCCATTTGCGCGCCGCAGGACGCGGACCGGCTGCTGGACAAAATGCGCGCGCATCCGCTGGGACAAAATGCCGCCATTATCGGTGAAGTCATCGAAGACAGTCATTGCTTTGTGCAGATGGAAACCCGCTTTGGCGGCAGACGCGTGGTGGATTGGCTCAGCGGTGATCAGCTGCCGCGTATCTGCTGAAATCCATATTCCGTTTTTCGTTGAGATACAAACGCGGTGAAAATCCTGTTTCTGACACACAGCTTCAACAGTCTCACGCAACGCCTGTTCATCGAATTGTCAGCGCGCGGGCATACGGTTTCCATCGAATTTGACATCAACGATGCCGTTGCCCTCCAGGCTGCGGAGCTGTTTCAACCGGAACTGATCATCGCGCCGTTTTTGAAACGCGCGATTCCCGACACGATCTGGCGCAGGATTCCGTGTTTTATCGTTCACCCCGGTATCGTCGGCGACCGCGGCCCTGCCGCGCTCGACTGGGCGATCATGCAGGAAAAAACGGAATGGGGCGTGACCGTTCTGCAGGCGAATGCGGAAATGGATGCCGGTGATATCTGGGCTACGGAGACATTCGCCATGCCGCCCGCGTATTTGACGCGGAAAAGCAGCCTGTACCGCCATGAAGTGACCGAAGCGGCGATCAGCGCGGTATTGCGCGCGATCGAACGGTTTTCCGTAGGGTATTTCAGGCCGCAGCCGCTGGATTATTCGCGCAGCGACGTTCGCGGCAGGCTGCATGCGCCGATGCGCCAGGCAGACCGCGCCATCGATTGGAAAAACGATGATACCCGCACAGTGCTGAAAAAAATCAACGCAGCCGATGGTTTCCCCGGCGTGCTCGATGAAATATGCGGTGTACAGTGGTATCTGTTTGACGCGCACCCCGAAGCGCAGCTGACCGGAACACCCGGAACGCTCATCGCGCGACGGAATAACGCCATTTGTCGTGCAACAACGGACGGCGCGGTATGGATCGGTCATTTGAAACGCAAAGCCCGGCAATCGGATGATGCGCAGCCATTTAAACTGAGCGCGACATACGCATCGCAGCACTACGCCGAAACCATCCTCAACGATGTACCCGAAATGGTCTGTGACGTCTTTGCGGCTGCGCATGCTGCCACTTATCGCGACATCTGGTTTGAACGGAAAAACGCAGTCGGTTACCTGCACTTCGCATTTTATAACGGTGCGATGGACACCGGGCAATGCGAACGGCTGCGGCAGGCCTACCTGCAGGCGGCGCAACAGGATATCAAGGTGATTGTGCTCATGGGCGGCGCGGATTTCTGGTCGAACGGCATCCATCTCAATCATATCGAAGCCGCTGAAAGCCCCGCCGATGAATCCTGGCGCAATATCAACGCGATGAACGACCTGGCGCAGGCCATCATGACCAACGAACGGCAGTTCACCATAGCCGCATTACAGGCCAACGCGGGCGCGGGCGGGGTTTTTCTGGCGCTGGCGGCGGATAAGGTGTACGCCCGCGAAAGCGTCATCCTGAATCCGCATTACAAAAGTATGGGCAACCTATACGGCTCGGAATACTGGACATATCTGCTGCCTAAACGCGTCGGCCGGGATCAGGCCATAGCACTCACGCAGAACCGCTTGCCGATCAGCGCCAGTGCGGCGCAGGCAGCCGGATTGATCGACGCCAGCTTTGCGCTGGATCGCGCCGCGTTTATCAAAATGATCGACAATCTGGCCGAACAGCTGGCGCAGGCACCCGACTACGCCGCGCGCCTGCAACGGAAAATACAGCAACGCAGCGACGACGAGCGGGAGAAACCGTTGCAACATTACCGCGATGAAGAACTGCACCGGATGCAGCTTAACTTCTACGGCTTCGATCCCAGCTATCATGTCGCGCGCTATCATTTCGTGCACAAACTGCCCCACGCCTGGACGCCGTTGTATCTGGCGCGGCACAGAGCATTGTGCGGCGATAAAAGAATGCCGGAATAGTTATAACTCAAATAGTAGGATCAGGGTGACGGTATCGTGGGATAGGCCCGGATACATGAACAAAGATCGCTTCAATGAAAGTGTTTAAGCGGGTTTTTCATATGTTTGCGGTGCGTCATCTCGGGCCATCATCGGCTTGCCGTCTTGCCAAATACGGTGGTGTACTGACCCAAGCGGCGTTTCTTTTCAAGTTCTTGCGTTACGGCCTTTTGCAGTGAGTCAAGGATTATCTGACCATTCTCTGAGGGCTTTGTTTTTAGAGTTATTTTCATTGCACGGTTTCCTTTTCTAGCCATTGGTTCCTGATTTCAGCAAATTCCGTATCTGAATGGCAGATTTCTTGCCAGATTAGAATTGAGTCCGGAATTTTCTTTTCCTGCTTTGTGTAAAGTGAAAATAATTTATATGCTAATCCTGCCGCTTCCTGACGGATAGCAAGTTTTTCAGACAGATTCTGATTTTCTGTGGCTATATCTGTATCTTTAGCAATATTCTGTAACCCAGCCAAGATGACGTTTCTTAATTCATCGTTAAGCTGTGAAATAATTTTCTCTTCTAATACATTCAATACCTTGAGTGTGTTTAATAATCCCGGTTGTTTTCTCCAAAAAATGATCTGACCGATCATTGTAAGCAAATGAGACAATAGCTCATCAAATTCATGATGGGATTCAGCTAGTTTTGCAACTGTCCAAATCGCATTCAAACTATCATTGATTATGTTGTCATTATTTGAGGATAAACCACTTTCAATCTTGCCGAGAATAACATTTTTAAATTCTGGCAAAATATTTAAACATGCGCTTTCCAGTCGAAGAGCCTGAATTCCATAATTTTTTAACTCATTAATTAAGCGGAGAAGTTCACTTTTATTAATATTACTTGTATTCAAATCTGATGCTAATGCTAGAGCTACCAGAGCATCTATCAGTTTAATAAATCTAGCTTCGTCTGCTACGGAACCAAAAGGTGATGATGAGGCATCCTTCTTCAAGTAATTCTTATCGGAGTCCCACCATTCAATCATGCGATTAAACAATAAATTAATTTCTTCATCAGACCAGCTAAGGAATTTGCTGGCACAAGCAATCTCATCGCATAGTGTTACTTCACTTTGTGTGAATGAGATGCCATTATCGGTAGAATTTTTCTGAACTGGGAATATTGAACTCAAGACATAATTCTTGAATAAGGCGATTGGATCAACGTCAGTAGGGTGAGGTAGATTCAGAAATGCGAATCTATAAGGGAGTCTATAATAGGCTCTATCAAAATTTGTCTGATCAGGTAAGCCATGACTATCTCGTACATGCCATAGAATTTCGGCGAATTTTTTAGACGATTCTGAATCGAGAAAACCAAGGTTATGCAATTGATTGAGACAAGAAATAGCCCACTTTCTTTCGTTTGCATTAACTGACATTCCTTTTTCAAAAAGGACGCTGATTCTTTCCTCAGGGATTACTGGCTTATCCCAGGTTTCTATATCTGTTATGTTTATGTTTAATAAGTGAAATGGATTGATAAACTCTCTTTCTTCTTGGGGGCTAGTTTTTTCTGGAATAGGAAGACTCAGTAATGTCGGGATCAAATATAAGCGTTGCTGAACGGAAAAGGAATTGATAAGTCTTGCCGTCAGGTTCTGAATTCCACTATAAATTCTTTTGTGATCCGATTCGTATATTCTTAGAAGAAGCTTAATAAGCTTTTCTTTTGATTTCGTGGAACATTTGCAGCATAGTCTCGATAAAATTTCTGGTATAACTTTCGCTAACACGGCTGAGAAATTGCTAATTTGTTTTTCATCCTGAACTTTATTCAGGATTTCAACATAACCAGTAATAAGTTCATCTATTGTTAATTCATTGATTTTAGAAAGATATTCTCGGTTAAAAATATAATCAACGATTTTCTGATCACCAATACGAACCAAGGTGATCATTGACCAAAATGGAGAATATTGGGAAATTCGTAGCAATGTTCCTTCAGCGCTTTTCTTCCCAATATCAACATTCGGTATTCTGAATGGTAAGCCTATGTCCTCACAGAATATTAAAAAACGATATGCAGTTAACGCTTCCGAATCTTCGTTAACAGAATGAATTGTCGAAGTTGTTCGTCCAATATCAAATTCTTGTTTTATAGTAACCGATGGCTTGATTATTGGAGGTCTCTCGAGAGCACTTGCGAAAAGTTTTAATTCATTCCAAGGATCGCATTTGTATTGCTTGAGAACATTCCATCGTTCAGAGAATTTATTCTGATCTGCATTTCCAAAAGATTTTGGTAATTGCACATATCGAAGCAATAGCATGATAATAGCTTCCTGAGAGACCAGAGAATAATCTGTCGTGATCGGCTTCAGATTAAGTAATGCGCGCACATTTTTTAGCGATTTCTCAAGGATAGATTCCGCTGTATTTATTTCGCCGATTTCGGCAAGTAACGCAGCCCTTTTGGCTTCAAAAAGTGGCAAAGACTCATTAATCGGCCATTCTTCAATTTTTTGTTTGAGTTCAAGAATATCTAGTCTAAATAACGCAAAGAGTGAACGCTCATAGTGAAGATTCGCTATGTGTTCGGCGGTCAGATATCTGCTTAAATCACCATTTTCAATTTGACTGTCGATTTTCCTCCATTTTTCTTGTAAACCTGCCGTACGGTAAAAGCGCATCAATGACAGCATGAGGGGGATGCGCATTTTTCCTATCTCATTTCTGACAGCTTCTGTTGAATTGATGCTACTTAATGGCGGCACAGGGTCACGCAGTTCATTAAAATTAATATTCTCGCTATGAGTCCAGTATTTTTCCAAGATAATTTCAAAGAACTCGGCTTGCTCTATCGATAGAAGTGGTAACAAGCATTTTTCTAAACGCCAATTAAGTTCATATACAAATTCAAGATCAAGGCAGCCAGGAAGTTTATCTTCTGATGTAATAAACCCAATCCAATTTCGAGTATAGTGCCAAAGGAAACCTCGACGATCCTCCGGAACCGAAATCCAACCGGGATAAGCAAGCCTTTGATTTCTCCATGCTTGAACAATCTCATCAACTTGTATCAACTTTTCTTTTTTGGAATCAAGCTCATTTAGGCCAGGATTTTCTGGCCATCCAAGCCTGTTATCTTCATTTTTTCTGGATAGTAAATAATCGAGAAATCTTTCTAACCCCTTGTAATGGCTTCCATCTATGTCGCTGCAGTCGGCCATATCTATCAGCACAATATTGCGCTGTTCAAGAAGTTTTTTCTGGGCAGATGATAAATTTAAAACGCCGATCAGGTATATTTTCGGGGAATTCTCGCTTCCAAGGTTGTCGCGAATCCACCCAATCCATTGAAGAAAATTGGGATCATCACCAGAAAAACCAATTAAGCAAAGTGTATTTTCAAGTAGTGATTGCTGAACAGTATTAACAAATGGCGCAAAATCTTTTGGATAGCGCCGATAGTCTTCTTCGGTAATAATAAACGGGCGTTCGGAAGGAAAGCTGCCATGCAGCTTAATGATTCTGGGTTTTTCCGAGTAGACTAAATCTTCTTTATTGATTACAACATCGTATTTCTGTGAACTGACTGAGATGCAAGCTCGCTCAAGCAAGGTATCGTAATTTGTTGTAAATACATCTGTCCATGGTAAATCCAGTAGTTTTACATGAAGAGGAGAAGGTTCGTATTCGTAATCGGGTATGACATCGCGTAAAGATTGATCAAGTGCGGGTCTTCCGAATGCAGCTTGAACTTCATCGGCTAGCTTGAGAACATTCAGATATTTACCCTTATTATCAGGCTTTGTTCCATTGATTTTTTCATAAAACAAATCCCCTAGCTGCTGCCAATCTGGAAAACCGCGAGTCGATGTGCCATTAGGTGAAGCGTTTTTGCTAAACCCGGCTCCAACCATGATAGCAGCATGACCTGACCATAAGCGCTCAGCTATTTCATTTAAATAGGGACTGATGCTGCTTGGTAATATCGTTACAGTATCATTTTTCACTGTAAAATCCTTTGTGGTATGTTGTCAAATATGGAGTCCATCTGACTAAGCAGCGATTAGGTCTGTATAGTATCGTTGCTTAAATTCTGCCGGCGATAGGTAACTCAGTCTTTCTTGTTTTCTCTGCCGGTTATAAAAGATCTCTATGTATTCGGTCACCCATGAGCAGCAGGAAATATTTTTTGCTGGCGTAGTTGTCGCCTTGGCGCGCAGGGTGTCGGCTGCGCTCCAGAGCCGTTTTTCAATGGCTTCGATATGTTCAGGCTGGGCCATGTCAGCGCTTTCTTGTTGAAATAAGCATCGCGTTGAGGTTCATGCTGATTGACAGATTATGGCTATTGTATATCCTCCGCTTCGCGGATCAGGCTGGGAGAGACGTTCCAGTGATGGCTGTCGGAAGCTGTAAAAGTGATACGGTCGCTTTTGGTGAAGCGAGTTATCAGCGAGGTCGCGCGAGCCTGGGAAATGAGGTTGAATCGTTCGACGATGAGGTTGTTGAGAAAGCGCAAGCCTTCCTCGTTTAGCCGTTTAATTGTTTCGACGGCGGACAGTCGGTCGATGATCTTGATGTTTCCCGGATTCATGGTTACCCTCCGTTCTTCAATGTTATCAGCAGCGCCCTTTATGCCTCGCTTGCTGTGGATGCATCAGAGGTGTTTATTGTACTGATCGCGCGTGAAAATCCCGTTTTCCACAGCAGGCGAGGGCATCGGTGCTGAATAATTCTGACGTGCAATAGATAAAACCGCCCGAAAATATACCCTCTGACATGCCGTACGCAAGTCAAAGTTACACATGTTTGGCTTCTTCGTCCCGGAGTGGAGAGATTGCGTGTTTCCGTCCGCATCGAGCAGACGGAAGGGAAGCGGAATGTCAGAAAATCCGGCTGCCAAAGTGATCGAAATAAAGCTGATCGATCATGTCGCGGGTGAACTGGTGATTCTGACCGCCGCGATGCGCGATTTTCAACGCGCCCATGAGCGAGCCGAGCCGTCCGGTTGTTTGCCAGTCCATACCATGCGTGATGCCGTACAGCAGGCCGGCGCGGTAGGCGTCGCCGCAGCCGGTTGGATCAACGATGTCCTGCGGTTTCACGCTGGGAATGTCGATTTGCCGGCCATCGGTATAAATGGTTGAACCCTGTGCGCCCAGCGTCACGATCAGCGCTCTGGTTTTTTTGGCGATGGCTTCCAGCGTGAGGCCGGTACGTTCCTGCAGCAACTGGCCTTCATAGTCATTGACCGCGACATAGTCGGCTTTGTCGATGAAGTCCTTGAGTTCGTCGCCATTGTACATGGGCAGGCCCTGACCCGGATCGAAGACAAACGGGATGCCGCTCTGGTGAAATTCACGCGCATGTTGCAGCATGCCGTCGCGTCCGTCCGGCGCGATGATACCGAGTTGGATAGGGTGCGCATCGGAGACCGAATTGAGGTGCGAGAAATTCATTGCGCCGGGATGAAACGCGGTGATTTGGTTATCATCCAGATCGGTGGTGATAAATGCCTGCGCGGTAAACGTATCCTTGACGTGCAGCACATTCGACTGATCGAGTCCGAGCTGTTCGAAACGTTCGCGGTAGGGCTGGATATCGTCGCCGACGGTCGCCATCATCACCGGTTCGCCACCGAGCATTTTCAGATTATAGGCGATATTACCCGCGCAGCCGCCGAATTCACGGCGCATTTCCGGCACCAGGAACGCAACGTTCAGAACATGAATTTTTTCAGGAAGAATATGATTTTTGAAATGATCCGGAAAGACCATGATGTTGTCGTAAGCGATCGAGCCGCAGATCAGTGTGCGCATAGCAGTAATTTCGGATGATGGGTTTGTTGAAAAAATCGTTGCTCAAGTTGTTTCGCACGGTGTGCGTGAGCAGCTGACGGGATCGGCCGATGCTGGCGCACCGGCCGGTGTTGCGATAGCGCGTGTTTTATGCGCCGGGTTTCCAGCAGAGATCCAGCTCGCGTGCTGCCTTGACATCGTCGAGTTTGCGCAGCGGCATGTTGTGCGGCGCGTTTTTAACCATGTCGGGCTGTTGCTCGATTTCATCGAGAATTTCTTTCATCGCGGTGACGAATGCATCCAGCGTCTGTTTGGATTCGGTTTCCGCAGGTTCGATCAGCAGACACTCGGGCACCAGGATAGGGAAATACGTTGTCGGTGCGTGATAACCCTTGTCGAGTAAACGTTTTGCCAGATTCATCGCGGTGACGCCGGTTTCATCCTTGATGTCTTTCATGGTGACGATGAATTCATGGCTTGCCCGGCGCGTCGGATACGCGATTTCAAAGCCGATTTTTCTGAGTTCCGCCATTAGGTAATTAGCGTTCAGCGTGGCGAATTCGGCGATGCGATTCATGCCTTCTCTGCCCAGCAGACGAACGTAGATGTAGGCGCGCAGGAGCACGCCAGCATTACCCATGTGCGCGGATAAGTGACCGATCGATTGCGGTCTTTCCTGTTCGGTCACCCAGCGGTATTTACCGTTTTCCAGCGTAACAAACGGCACCGGCATGAACGGTAGCAGGCGTTTTGCAACACCGATGGGCGCGGAGCCCGGCCCGCCGCCGCCGTGCGGTGTCGAGAAGGTTTTGTGCAGATTGATATGGATGACATCGAAACCCATGTCGCCGGGCTTCACCTTGCCAAGCACGGCGTTCAGATTGGCGCCGTCGTAGTAGAGCAAGCCGCCTGCTTCGTGCACGACGCGGCTCATTTCGGCAATATTTTCTTCAAACACACCCAGCGTGGACGGATTAGTCAGCATCAGACCGGCGGTTTTCGGGCCGACGGCGGCCTTGAGTGCGTTCAGGTCGACATTGCCTTCTTTGTCGGTAGGGATCTCGACCACTTTAAAGCCGCACATTACTGCAGTGGCCGGGTTGGTGCCATGCGCCGCATCGGGGACGATAATTTCGGTGCGCTCGAAGTCGCCGTGGGCTTCGTGGTAGGCGCGAATCATCATCACGCCGGCCAGTTCGCCTTGCGCGCCAGCCATCGGCGCGAGGGTGATGCCGGCCATGCCGGTGACGTCTTTGAGAATTTCCTGCAACTCATACATGCAGGCAAGAAAGCCCTGTCCGGTATCTTCCGGCGCGAGCGGGTGCCGGCTGAGATACTGCGGCAGCATGGCCAGTGCATTGCACGCGCGGGGGTTATATTTCATCGTGCAGGAACCCAGCGGGTAGAATTCGGTGTCAATGGAAAAATTCTTCTGCGACAGCCGCGTGTAATGACGCACGGTGTCCATTTCAGAAACTTCCGGCAGCAGAGGTTGTTTTTTTCGCAGCAGATGATCCGGAATGTCATCAAAGCTGGCGGAAGTTTTCGGTGCCTGGGAATAATTGCGACGTCCAGGGCGCGCGTGTTCGAATATCAGCATGATTGGAGCGTTATCGTTTAATAAAAGGTTATTCGTGATGTAATGCCACGGAACTCAGCGGCTGTCAGATTATTTCAGCGCCGCCAGTGCTGCGTCGTAGTTGGGTTCGTCGGCTATTTCGGGCACCAGCTCGGCATGCACGATCGTGTCGGTTTCATCCAGTACAATGACAGCACGCGCGGTGATACCGGCAAACGGGCCTTCGGCAATCAGCACGCCATAGTCTTTCATGAAATTAGCGCCGCGCATGGTTGAAAGTGTAACGACTTTATCCAGATTTTCCGTGTCACAAAAACGACTCATGGCAAATGGCAGATCCGCCGCGATAATCAGCACGGCAGTATTGTTCATGTTGCTGGCCTGTTGGTTGAATTTGCGTGTGGACAGGGCACAGACCGGCGTGTCAAGACTGGGTACGATATTCAGCACTTTTTTCTTGCCAGCGAAATCTGCCAGTGTTACATCTTTTAAATCCCGGTTGACCAGTGAAAACGCCGGTGCTTTTTGACCGACTTTTGGAAAAGTGCCATCAATGCGAATTGGATTGCCTAAATGCGTAACCATAATTATTTCCTCGATTTGTAGAGTGTTTGGAATAGATTCAGTCTGTTTAGCTCAGTGCTTGCCGGAATTGGCTGACATAATTGTCGATGTCGGCCTCAGTTTTCGTTTCCGTTGCGCAAACCAGCAGGGTGTTTTCCAGTTCCGGATAATGCGCTTGCAGGTTGAAACCGCCCAGTATGCCGTTTTGCTTGAGCTTCGCCAGCGCGTTGGCCGCGGATGACGGCAGTTTGATGGCGGCTTCATGGAAAAACGGGCTGCTGAATACTTGTTCCACACCGGGTATTGCGGTCAGTTTTTTGATCAGACTGGATGTGTTTGCATGGGAATGCGTCGCAACCCGGCGAAGCCCGTCGGGACCCAGCAAGGACATGTAAATCGTCGCCGCCGTAACCATCAATCCCTGGTTGGTGCAGATATTGGATGTGGCTTTAGAACGGCGGATATGCTGTTCACGCGCTTGCAAGGTCAGCACAAAACCGGGTTTGCCATCCAGGTCATTTGTACGCCCAATGATACGACCGGGGATCTGACGAATCAGACTGTTTTTACAGGCCATAAAGCCGAAATAAGGACCACCGCTGGATAACGGAATGCCCAGTGGCTGACCTTCGCCAACAGCGATATCAGCGCCTGTCTCGCCCCACTCACCGGGTGGTTTCAGCAATGCCAGCGCGGTAGGATTGACGACGCCGATGGCCAATGCGTTTTTGCTGTGTGCCCAGTCGGTCAATGCATCGACCTGTTCCAGTACGCCAAAGAAATTGGGCTGCGGAATAACCAGCGCGGCGACATCGTCGGTAGCAAAGGCGTCCAGCGATTCCAGCCGGACTTGTCCGGATGTCTGGTCGAACGGCACTTCAACGATCTCGATTTTCTGGTTGCTGACGATGGCGCGCGCTACTTTGCGGTATACCGGATGCACGGTTTCCGGAATCAGTATGCGGCGGGAAGACTTGTGCGACCGTACCGCCATCAATGCAGCTTCCGCTAACGCGGTTGCACCGTCATACATGCTGGCGTTGGAAACATCCATGCCGGTCAGCGAAGCCATCATGGTCTGGTATTCATACAGCAGCTGCAAAGTACCCTGACTGGCTTCGGCCTGATATGGCGTGTAGGAGGAATAAAACTCACCGCGCGTGGTGATTTGCCAGACGGCAGCCGGGATATGATGTTCGTAAGCGCCTGCGCCGATGTAATTCTGATAAAAACCATCCTGACCGGCGCGTTCCATCATCAACCGGGTGATTTCCATTTCGCTTAACCCGGGTGGAACTTCTTTCAAGGTGCCGCCTTTCAGGTCGGCGGGAATTTCATCAAACAGCGCTTCAATAGAATCGGCGCCGATGCTGGCGAGCATTTCAGCAATATCTTCTTCTGTGTGTGGGATAAACGGCATGGTGAATTACACTAAGTCCATAGAATTGATAAAAAAGGTGCGATTGATTACGGTGATTGGCCGACAGAACTCGATTCAATGGTCTTCGTTATCGAGTACTTCCTGATAACCGGCGGCGTCCAGCAATCCATCCAGTTCGGCCGGATTGCCGGGTTTTAATTTGAACAGCCATGAACCAAAGGCATCCTGGTTAATTTTTTCAGGACTATCAGCCAGCGCCGAGTTGACTTCAATGACTTCGCCGGATATCGGTGAATAAACATCCGCCGCGGCCTTGACGGATTCGGCGACAGCACATTCCTGTTTTTGTGAAAAGGAATCGCCCACTTTGGGTAATTCAACGAATACCATGTCACCCAGCAGCTCTTGCGCGTGATCGGTAATACCTACGGTTGCTGTGCCGTCTGCTTCAATCTTGACCCATTCGTGCGAGCGGGTGTATTTCAAATCTGATGGAATGCTCATTTATTTGCTCCAGAGTTAATTTTGTGATGTTGATAGGTGATTGAGATGATTCCCGTTTAAATCAGAACTTTTCCGTTCCGTACGAAAGGATATTTTACCACTTTGGCGCGTAATTGCTTATCCCTGACCAGTACGTGTACTTCGTCGCCGGGTGATACGCCAGCGTCGATACGGGCCAGAGCGATCGATTGATTGATGGTCGGCGAGAATCCGCCGCTGGTGATTTCGCCTTCGAATGCCTGACCATTGACCTGACCCACCACTTTCTGATGGCTTCTGAGCACGCCGCGGTCAAGCAGTACCAGTCCAGCCAGTTGTTGTTTCGGGTTGGAATCCAGCAGCGCTTGCTTGCCGATGAAGTCGCGCTCGCTTTTCAGGTCAACAGTCCAGTTGAGGCCGGATTCCAGCGGCGATGTCGATTCGTCCATGTCCTGACCGTAAAGATTCATGCCGGCTTCGAGGCGCAGCGTATCGCGTGCGCCGAGTCCTGCGGGTGCGACACCCACCGCATGCAATGACTTCCAGAATGTCGGTGCTTCTTCAGCGGGTAGAATAATTTCAAAGCCATCTTCGCCGGTGTAACCGGTGCGGGCGATGAAAAAATGGTCGAGGGTTGTTGACTGAAATATTTTCAGATCTTCGGTGACTGCCTGCGAACCGGGAAGTACCTGCCATACTTTGGCGCGCGCATTTGGGCCTTGTACGGCGATCATCGCCAAGTCGCGGCGCGGCGTGATTTCCAGTCCGGGGGCGAGCGCGTCGCGTTGTTTAAGTATCCAGGCGACATCTTTGTCGGCGGTGCCGGCATTGACGACGATGCGGAACCAGGATTCTGTTAGAAAATAAATGATCAGATCATCGATAATGCCGCCTTGCGGAGTCAGCATGCAGGTATACAGCGCCTTGCCGGGAACGGTTATCTTGTCGACATTGTTGGCGACCAGTTTGCGCAGAAATTCGCGTGTGCCGTCGCCTTTGATGTCAACGGGCAACATGTGTGACACATCGAACATCCCGGCATCCTGACGGACCTTGTGGTGTTCTTCAAGTTGTGAGCCATAGTGGAGCGGCATGTCCCAGCCGCCGAAATCCACCATTTTGGCATTCATCTGGCGGTGTGTTTCATTTAGAGGTGTTTTTTTCAGCACGGATTTTCTCCCGGTAATAAAAAAATAAGTCATTGTAACATTCAGAATGACTTCACCCCTCTGTCCTTCTACCTGAGAGATTTACGGGATGTCCGCGTGCCCCTTCGGTGGCCAAGCAAATAAAGAACGCCATGAAATGAATGGCGAATTGCTAAGCACTCTCCAGATTGCCTGTATCAAGCGGTTTTCAGGAGATAACAATATTTTCTATCGTTTTCTGGCCTTGCCTGAGCGATTCCGGGGGGTTACGCCTTCGGCGGCGCTGTAGCTATCGTCGGATAAACTGCGGCGCGCTCTCCTGCTTGAACATGTTTGGCTGAGTGCGAACTATACCTTAGCAGCAGGGTTTTAGACAAGGCTTCAGCTAAAAAATCATGCATTTTCATGGCTGCCGGTGATGTTCGGATTTTCAATTTAATGCATTGATTGATAAAATGAACGCATCAGTGAGGCGAGTAAGCGGGCAGTCTGAATCGTGAGCGGACTGATTAGATCAATAGCAGAAGTAGAGGAATTTTAAATCGAATGAAAACCGTTTTGATAACCGGCGCGAATCGCGGTATAGGACTCGAGTTTGCCCGGCAGTATGCCGGGGATGGCTGGCGCGTTCTGGCCTGCGCGCGGATGCCATCTACATCCGATGCATTGCAACAACTGGTTACAGAGTTTCAGGATCATGTCCAGGTACATAAACTCGATGTCGCGGATCGTGCGCAGATTGAGCAGTTGTCGCATGCACTGTCTGCGGAAAAAATTGACGTGCTGATCAACAATGCAGGTGTCTATCCCGCTAGCCACGGCGACAGTTTTCACCAGATTGACTATGCCGCCTGGGCCTATGCGTTTGAGGTGAATACCATGGCGCCACTCAAGATGGCGGATGCGTTTTATCGCCAGATTGCCAGAAGCGATATAAGGAAGATTGTGACGATTACCAGTAAAATGGGCAGCGCAGCCGATAATACCAGCGGCGGAAGTTATGTCTATCGTTCCAGTAAATCCGCAGTTAACATCGTCATGAAAAGCCTGTCGATCGATCTGGAACCGAAAGGTGTGATCGTGGCGTTGCTGCACCCGGGCTGGGTGCGAACCGAAATGGGCGGTCCGAACGCATTGATCTCCGCGGAAAAGAGCGTTGCCGGCATGCGTCAGGTCATTGCCGACCTGATCCACACCGATAGCGGCAAATTCTTTGCCTATGACGGGCAAATCATTCCCTGGTAAATGACACATACTGGAATAATCATGAGCGGAAAAACGTTTGATTTGGATAAAAATGAATTGGTCAGGCAATCCTTCAATCAGATGGATGCGGTTTTGCAGGGCGCGCACTATACTCTGGCGCAGAAACTGGCGCTGACCTGCCGCATTTTGTTTGACAACGGCCATGATTCGGGACTGGCTGGGCAGATCACCGCGCGCGCTGAGAAACCGGGAACCTATCTGACCCAGCGACTAGGGTTGGGGTTTGACGAAATCCGCGCGAGCAATCTGCTGCTGGTCAATGAAGATTTGGAAGTACTCGAAGGCGAGGGTATGGCGAATCCCGCCAATCGTTTTCATTCATGGTTATACCGGGCGCGCCCGGATGTACAGTGCATCATCCATACACATGCCGTCCATACGGCGGCGCTGAGCATGCTGGAAATTCCGCTGGAAATCTCTCATATGGATAACTGCGTGCTTTACGACGATGTCGCTTTCCTGCCGGAATGGCCCGGTGTGCCGGTCGGTAATGAAGAAGGCGAACTGATAGCGCGGGCGATCGGATCAAAACGCGCGTTGTTTTTGGCGCATCACGGTCTGCTTGTCGCCTGCGGCAGCATCGAGGAATCCTGTCTGCTGGCGATCGCTTTCGAGCGTGCGGCCCGGATGCAGCTTATCGCACTTTCCGCTGGGGCAATCAAACCGGTCAAAGCGGAGCTTGCGCGCGAAGCGCATGACTGGATACTCCGCGCGCAGCGCAGTGCGGTTGGTTTCGCCTATTACGCGCGGCGTTGTCTCAGGAACAACAATGGCGATTGCCTTGAATGAGGACTCTAGATTAGTTTTGTGTCCGACAGACTCTCGAGATCTTGCTTCAATTCTTACGCCAGACCAGCAGGCGGTTGTTCGCGAGCATGGCGAAGTCATGCTGTAACGGCATGCCGCATTTTTCAGCCAGTTGCTGCAAATCAGCAATGTCACGGATGCCGCTTCCAGGGTCGCGGTTTTTCAGCCATTCATCGAACTGTGCGTTACTGATGCTGGTGTAGCGGCCATCGCGATTGTATGGTCCGTAGGTGCAGAAGATGCCCTGTTGGGGCAGTAATGCGCCAGCACGACTGAATAACCGGCAGACTTGCGGCCAGTGGATGATATGCAGCGTGTTGGCGGTGAAAACGGCATCGGCTTGAATCGTGGGCCAGTGATCATCGTCAATATCAAACGGCAATGGTGCCGCCAGGTTTTCTGATGGATGGCTTCTGCACATGCGTGTGAGTATGGCTAGTTTATCGGGCAATTCAGTGGGGTGCCAAATCAGATGGGGCAGGGCCGAGGCGAAAAAGACGGCATGTTGCCCGGTGCCGCTGCCGATTTCCAGCACTGCTGTGCGATTGGCCAGCAGCGGGCGCAGTATATTCAGAATCGGTTGTTTGTTACGCTCGGCGGCCTCTGAAAATATCATGTGCATCTGATTTTGCAAGTTGATGATTGTGACGGCGTACAGAATAGCACGGTGCGTTGCTGTTAATTCTGGTTCTAATCTAGCGTCAGATTTTTCATGCCATGAAAAAATGAGGCACTGTCTTCTAATGGTTTCCTTTAGGGAAAAACAAGCGTTTCCCCAATATACGCGCCCTATGGATTCAATTAAGATAGCCTCACTGGTTAAAGTTGGGAGGATATGATGATGAAAGCATTAAAATTTTCAGTACTATTGCCTTTGCTGACAATTGCTTTATTAGCTTCCTGCGCACAAATGAATCCGCAGTCCATGAGCGCGACAAGTATCGCCCGTGACGATCATAATGCATTGGTCAGGTATTACGGAGATTTAGCCAGGGAAGCGAAAGCAAAGTTGCTTGAAAACAAAAAAACACTCGAAGAATGCGATACGCATCCCTATTATTTTGGCTGGCAGGGTCAGGATCTCAGGTCGCATTCCGTAGCAAATATAAATCAATACGAAAAAATTCTGGAAGACAGTTTGCGCCATGCTGATCTTCATAGACGGATGGCGACAGAGCAGGAAAGCCAATTGAATAAGACAGAAAGCGATATCGAGGATGAACTGACGGCGGCAGAACCGGAGTATCCTGGCAATAAAACGTTATGACGGAACATATAGATGCATTAATCCGCCGTAGCTTTGGAATGGCCGGTCGTCAAAAAGGCAGCATGAAGTCCAGTGAAAACAGGATTTGATCTTTGTTGCCGTCAAATGGCCGGTAGGCTGTTGTTTGATAAGCATCAACCCTGTCATAGCGAATATTGGGGCGGGCATTCAGTTTTTTGATGACGTCCCATTTCAGTTTAAGTGTTTTAGCTATTTTCCAGTTTAAACCCACTGTCAGCGAATAATAGTCCGCCGGTGTGATCGTGACACTGTTGATGTCGCCGGCATAGCTGACCGCCGTGCCATTCACGATATTCGTCGCGGCGGCAATCCTGAAAGGGGATGGATTGCGAAAACCGTGTTTGTCGCGGAACCATTCACCGCGGATACCCGCCGACAGATTATCCGTCAGATCGTAATACAGATGCGCGACAACACTCATCCACTCCGCGTCTTTTACGGTGTTGGTGTAGTGTAAATTGTTCAGTAAAACGCCGCCGGCAAGACCATAGACTTGATGCAGGACGAGCAGTGTTCTGGGATTGATTTTTTGTTTGAAGACGATGTTATAGAATCCCCAAGGCTCACTGCTACGCGTGGAGGTTGCGCCATACGTGCCTGAGATATGCAGCGAAGTTGCCTGATTGTCGCTGCTCCAGGTGAATCCTGCGATACCGCTCCAGTTTTCCAGTTCTTTGTCCCATCCTGCATCCCAACCACCGGTGGCGCTGCCGGTAAGCGCGCCACCTAAAATAAGCCAGTTTTTATTGACGGTATAGTTTGCCAGCAGGCCTGTATGAGTAAAAGGTTCGCCGACATTCAGCGTATAGGCGCGCGTATAAAAAAAGTTGTCGGGTGCTGGAACCGTTTCGAAACCTGTCGGTGTGTAAAAGTGCCCCACCTTGACATTAAGCCCGTTGCCAATAGGGGCATAAACTTCCAGGTATGTTTGCGGTAATGCGATGCCGTAGGTACGTGACGATGAGCAGCACAGATTCAGATCCCAATTGCTCCTGCTGAGCGGTTCCCCGGTATTCACATCAAATGTGGGAACGCCGAAAGCCTGGGTAAAAATGGCGTCTGTGCCAAACATAAAGTCGACACGTCCCCCAATATCCCAAGCGTTGCCGGTTGATACCACGGGCCGTTGTACAAATAAATTCAATTGATTCAGTTGAAACCGGTTTGCCTGATCGGCAAAAATAACCGGGCCATTATATCCGCCGGCCTGACTGGGATTGAAGGTCGCGCCACCATTAATCCAGCCACCAAATTTTATTTTGCTCTCGCTGATAAAATTTTTCAGATTGCTAGCCTGGAGTGTAATTGAGTAGGTATCGAAAAATAACACAGTGCTTGCTAAGGCACATAACAACCATTTGTGGATTTTCATGTTCGAATGATGATAAGGACGCGTTCGTAAAAGTGGAGTACCTATAAAATAGGTCGGATCGATTCAGTGGTGAAATAATCGGAATTTAATCGCCGGAGTTGATGGATTTTCTTTTGACGCATGACACTCACTTCACTCACTTTCCTGTGTTGCGGATGATATTCAGGCCTTGTGTAATCGGCCTGATGCGGCGAAATTCTATCGATTTGCACAAAAAATGGCCACTGCTTTTTTCGTGTTGCTAATCCTGGCGATTCAGCCAGTCTTCCCGCATACGGCGCGCCTGTATGAAAGTCTGCTCCAATGCATTGCCATTTTTTTCCCGCAGCAGGGTTTGCAGCATGTCCAGTTCGTTCTGAAAAGCCGCCAACTCCTGAAGAAGCGCCTGGCGATTCGACAGGCAGATATCACGCCACATTTCCGGCGAGCTGCTGGCGATTCGGGTAAAGTCGCGGAAGCCGCTACCGGCAAAGCGCAGCAGGTTTGCAGGGCTATCCGTGCTGTTGCGCAAATGATTCATCAGTGCGAATGCCAGAACATGCGGCAGGTGGCTGGTGGCGGCGAGAATGCGATCGTGTTCTTCAACCGGCATTTGCGAGACGCTCGCACCGCAGGCCCGCCACAAAGCGGCAGTTGTTTCGACGGCTTCAATCCGGGTTTCGGCGAGCGGGGTGAGAATAACATGCTTGCCGGTATACAGATCATTTTGGGCGGCGAGAACACCGCTTTGCTCGGCGCCTGCAATCGGATGGCCAGGTACAAAATTCTTCAGATTCTCGCCGAGTTGATTGCGCGCGGCCGTGACGACGTCCTGTTTTGTGCTGCCCGCGTCAGAGACGATAGTGTCGGAGTTTAAGAATGGCGCGATCTGTGCCATGATGTTTGCAGTCTGGCCGACCGGCATGGCGAGCAGCACAAAATCGGCCTGATGCAAAGCGGATGCCATGTCGGGTGCGATTTCATCGATAACGCCTTGTTTCAGTGCGCGCTGCATGTTTTCACGGCTGCGTCCGACACCGGTAATGCGGTGCACTGCGCCGGCCTTGCGCAACGCAAGTGCGAAGGAACCACCGATCAGTCCGACACCGATGATGACCAGTTTGTTAAGCGTCGTGGCTGACATGCGATGTGATCAAAGATTGTGCGATGCCGTCGACTGGTTTTCCGTTATGCATGACGATAATCATGCTGTTTCCTCCAGTGCGTATTCGAGTGATTGCAGGAAACGTTGATTTTCATGTTCAAGTCCAATGGTAACGCGTAAATGATGCGGCATTTCATAGATGCCCAGTGGACGCACGATGACACCCTGCTGTAACAGATTCTGATAGACCTTGAGCGTATTCGCGCCATTACCTTCAACCTCGAAACTGATGAAATTGCCATAGGACGGAATATATTTAATGCCCAGTTTACGAAAACCATCGGTCATTTGCAGCATGCCCGCACGATTCAGTGCATAGGCTCGCTGTATGAATTCAGTATCTTCCAGTGCCGCCAGCGCGCCGATTAATCCAATGCTGCTGACGTTGAACGGTTGGCGTACGCGGTTCATCAGATTGGCAACTTCAGGATGTGCGAGTCCAAAGCCGACACGCACGCCGGCCAGTCCATAGATTTTGGAAAATGTCCGCGTAATGACCAGATTCGGGAATTGCTTTAGCCAGCTGATGCTGTCCGGCTTGTTTGCCGCCGGCAAATAGTCATAATAGGCTTCGTCAAGCACAACCAGAACATCCCGCGATACACGTTCAATAAAACGCAGTAACTCGTTGGCACTGGATAACGTACCGGTCGGATTGTTTGGACTGGCGATAAAAACCATGCGCGTTTCCGGTGTGATGGCATCCAGCATTGCCGGGAGATCATGTCCGTAATCCAGGGCGGGCACCGCAATGCCTTTGGCGCCGATAGTCTGCGTGACCAGCGGATAGACAGCGAAAGCATGTTGCGAATAAATAGCGGTCGCACCCGGTTTCAGGAAGACCCGCGCCGCCAGATCCAATATATCGTTGGAACCGTTACCGAGGACGATCTGTTCGCTGCTGATGTCGTATCGCTGCGACAGCGCCTGTTTCAATTCAAATCCGCTGCCATCAGGATAGCGGGCGATATCGTGCAGTGCCTGGATCATGGCTTCCAATGCCAGCGGGCTGGCGCCAAGCGGATTTTCGTTTGAAGCCAGCTTAACGATATTGCCTTCTTCCAGTCCCATTTCCCTGGCGAGTTCCGATATCGGTTTTCCCGGTTGGTACGGTTGTATGGCGCGGATATACTCCGGCGCAAAATCACAAAGATTCATAATAAATTTTTATTATCAATGGTTGAAATATCTGGGTTGATTTTCATCGCTTGTTTTCGGTGCAACGCGACTGGCGGCCTGGACTGTCATGCATTGAATCAGACTTGTGTGACGGGATAGGAGCCGAGTATTTTCAGGAAGCCTGCTTTTTCGTTCAGTTCCTTGAGTGCGGCAGCGATATTGCTGTCGTTCCGATGGCCATCAATATCGACAAAAAAAACATATTGCCAGAGATTGATGCGTGAGGGGCGCGATTCAAGGCGGGTCATGCTGACGCCGTGTGTTGCAAAAGGCGTCAGTAAGCGGTGAATGGCGCCCGCATAATTGCCTGCGGACATAATCAGGGACGTCTTGTCCCGGCCGGATGGTTCAACGTTTTGCATGCCGAGCACCAGAAAGCGCGTGGTGTTTTTGGAATCATCTTCGATATTTTCAGCGCAGATCGTCAAGCCATAAAGCTCAGCTGCTCTTTTTCCGGCGATCGCCGCTGCATTATTATCCTGTGCGGCAAGACGGGCGGCATCGGCATTGCTGCCTGCGTGAATGTAATGTTTGCTGGATAGTGCTGGCAGATTGGCCTGCAACCAGTGGTGGCATTGCGCGAAGGACTGCGGGTGCGAGTAGATTTTGTTGATCTGTTTCAAATCGGTTTGCCGCGCCATCAGGGATTGGTGCACCGGTAACTGAATTTCGCCGCAGACTGTCAGTGATGTCTGCAGGAGCAGATCAAGTGTTCTGCCAACCGCGCCTTCAGTTGAGTTTTCCACTGGAACAACACCATAACCGGCATTGCCGGACTCAACGCTGCGAAATACTTCATCGATCGAATCGCACGGCAGCGTGGTAATCGCGGCGCCGAACCGCTTAATGGCCGCTTCTTCGGAGAATGTGCCTTGCGGTCCCAGGCAAGCGATCGTCATTGGTTTTTCCAGCGCGCGGCATATCGACATGATTTCGGTAAACAGCTGCACGATACGCATATTGTCCAGCGGTCCCGGATTCTCGCGTTGCATCCGTTCCAGGATCTGGGCTTCACGCTCAGGCCGGTAGATGATGCCATTTTTTTTGATGATCCCGATTTGCCGGGCGCATTCCGCGCGCAGATTGACCAGTCTGAGTATTTCGCTGTCGATGCCATCAATCTTGTCGCGTAATTGTTTTAATTCCTCATTCATGGCGCGTTAAATTTTATTGAATCGGGAAAGGTACGTAGCGTACGGATAGCACGCCCGAAATCAAAGCAATCGCTGTAATGACTTTCGGCGGAACGGGGCTATCCACATCAACCAAAGTATAAGCCATTTCGCCGCGGGATTTATTGACCATATTGTGTATGTTTAAACCGGCGTTGGCCATGCAAGTGGAAACCTGTCCGACAATATTGGGCACGTTGGCGTTGGCTATCGCCACCCGGTGCGGTGATTCGCGCTCCATGCCGATATTGGGAAAATTAACTGTATTTTTGATATTTCCGTTTTGTAAAAAATCAATGAGCTGATTGATGACCATAATCGCGCAGTTTTCTTCCGCCTCCTGCGTCGAAGCGCCCAGATGCGGCAGTGTAATGACGGCTTCGTGATGCTGGAGCTTCTGGCTGGGAAAATCGCAGACATAATATTTTATTTTCCGCGACGCAATGCCATCGAGTATGGCGTCTTCATTTGCAATACGGTTGCGCGAAAAATTCAGCACGATAACACCTTGTTTCATCAGACTGATGCTTTTTTCATTGATCAGGTGTCGGGTCGAATCCAGTAGCGGCACATGAACCGTAATAAAATCACTGTAGCGTAATAATGCTTCGAGCGTATTGGCCTTTTTGACTTCGGACGATAAACTCCAGGCCGATTCGACGGTAATATTCGGATCGTATCCGACAACTTTCATGCCCATTTTAAGTGCTGCATCAGCGACCAGCCGTCCGATTTCACCGAGTCCTATGATGCCGAGCGTGCGTCCGGGCAGTTCGATGCCGGAGAAACGTTTTTTTTCCTTCTCGGCCTGCTGGTGCAGCGCATCGTCATTGCCTTCCAGAGTTTCGACAAAACGCAGCGCCGGCAGAAGATTGCGCGCGGCGATCAGCAATCCTGCAATCACCAGTTCCTTGACGGCATTGGCGTTTGCTCCCGGTGTGTTGAATACAGGTATGCCACGTTTGTTCATGGCTTGTACGGGAATATTGTTGGTGCCGGCGCCTGCGCGTCCGATGGCCAGAACGGTTTCGGGAATAGTCATGTTCAGCATGTCGTGCGAGCGCACCAGAATGGCATCTGGATTGGCAATATCCGTTCCGATATGGTAGCGATCCTTCGGGAATCGCTCTAGCCCCAGTGTTGAAATCTGATTTAGCGTCATGATTCTGAAAGTGTTTTTTTGATGATCAACCATTCCTGTAGGCAAACTCCTTCATGAATTCAACCAGCCGCACAACGCCTTCAATGGGCATGGCGTTATAGAGTGAAGCGCGCATGCCGCCGACAGAGCGATGTCCTTTCAGCTGAATCAGTCCGTTAGCCTCGGCCTGACTGAGGAATGCAGCGTCGAGGGCGGTGTTTTTGAGTGTAAACGGTACATTCATGTGTGAGCGATCCGGGCGGGCAACCGGACAGCGGTAAAAATCACAACTGTCAATCATATCGTACAGTATCGCGGCTTTACGGATGTTCGTCTGTTCAACTGCAGTCAGGCCGCCTTGTTGCCTGAGCCATTTGATGACCAATCCGGTCATGTATATGGCATAGGTTGGCGGCGTGTTATACATGGAAGCATTGTCGATATGCACCTGATAGTCAAACAGAGTGGGTGTTCCCGGTAATACATCGCCTGCAAGATCTTCACGGATAATAACCAGTACCAGACCGGCTGGTCCAAGATTCTTCTGCGCACCGGCGTAGATCAGGCCATAGCGTGAGACATCCAGCGGGCGCGATAAAATATTCGATGACATATCGGCAACCAGGGGAATATCGCTGTTTTCCGTCAAATCGGGCGCCCAGTTGAATTCAACGCCGCCGATTGTTTCGTTGGTTGTGTAATGGATGTATGCAGCGTTCCTGTTCAATTGCCATGTATCCTGCCGAGGGGCGTAAGTGAAGCTGGCATCCCCGGAAGATGCGGCGATGTTGACCGTGCAGTAGCGCTGTGCTTCCTGGGCGGCCTTTTCCGACCACTGGCCAGTGAGAATATAATCTGCGACTTTTCTACCGCGCAGCAGATTCATCGGCACCATGGCAAACTGACTGGATGCCCCGCCTTGCAAAAACAGGATTTTGTAATTGCTGGGTATGGTTGCGAGGTCGCGCAAATCACTTTCCAATGTCTCAATGATGGACATGAATTCCTTGCCGCGATGACTCATTTCCATGACAGACATTCCGCTACCCTGCCAGTCAAGCATTTCATCACGGGCCTGCCGCAGGACTTCCTTCGGTAATACCGCAGGGCCGGCGCTGAAGTTGTAGATAGGATTCGTGAGCTGCATCAGTGAAAAATATGAAAATTTTTTAAGAAAAAAACAACATCGTGCCGGATTTATTCTTCATCACTTTCAATGACGCGTTCCAATCCCGTAAGTTTTTCACCTTCGTCAAGATTGATCAGTGTCACGCCCTGTGTTGCACGGCTCATTTCGCGCACTTCATTGACACGGGTGCGGATCAATATGCCGCCAGAAGTGATCAGCATAATTTCGTCATCCGGGCGTACCAGTTTTGCGGTGACAACCTTGCCGTTGCGTTTACTGGTTTTAATGGCAATCATGCCTTGTGTGCCACGGCTATGACGGGTGTATTCGCCGATCGGCGTGCGCTTGCCGTAGCCGTTTTCGGTTACGGTGAGCACGGCCTGTTCTTCATCCTCGGCGACCAGCATGGAAATGACTTTATGCTCTGCTGTCAGTTTCATGCCGCGCACACCGCGTGCGCCGCGTCCCATCGGGCGAACGTCATTTTCGCTGAAACGCATGGCTTTTCCGTTGTCGGAAAATAGCATGACATCGTATTTGCCATCGGTCAACGCTACGCCGATCAGATAATCATCTTCATTCAGGCCAATGGCAATAATGCCATTGCTGCGCGGGCGCGAGAATTCAGATAAAGGTGTTTTTTTGACCGTACCCAGCGCGGTGGCCATAAATACGAAATGGTTGTCATCAAACGCTTTGACAGGTAATACGGCGTTGATTTTTTCACCTGAATCCAGTTGGACCAGGTTGATGATTGGTTTGCCGCGCGAAGTCCGTCCGCCTTGAGGAACTGTGTAGACTTTGATCCAGTACACGCGTCCAAGGCTGGAGAAACACAGAATATAGTCATGTGTGTTGGCGATAAACAGATTGTCGATGAAATCATCTTCTTTGGTGCTGGTGGCCAGTTTACCGCGTCCGCCGCGTTTCTGTGCGCGGTATTCGTCGAGTAACTGTGATTTGATGTATCCGTTATGTGACAGTGTGACGACTACATCGGCGGGAGCAATCAGGTCCTCCATGCTGATGTCTTGCGTATCAACAACTATTTCACTGCGGCGCTTGTCGCCAAATTGCTGCCGGATGGTTTCCAGTTCTTCCGAGATGATGTCTGTAATCCGTTCGGGTGTCGCCAGAATGTCGAGGAAGTCGATAATGCGGTCCATGATATCTTTGTATTCTTCGACGATTTTATCTTGTTCCAGTCCGGTGAGACGTTGCAGGCGTAGTTCGAGTATGGCTTGCGCCTGCGCATCGGAAAGCCGGTAACCCTGTTCCTTCAGTCCAAATTCCGGCGATAATCCCTCGGGGCGGAGCGCCATCGCATCGGCCACGGCGCGTGCGAGCATTTGCTCAACCAGACCCGAGCGCCATTCGCGGGCCATCAAGGCTTCCTTGGCGGCGGCGGGTGTCGGCGAAGCTTTGATCAGTGCGATAATTTCATCGACATTGGATAATGAAACTGCGAGACCTTCCAGAATATGCCCGCGCTCGCGTGCTTTTTTGAGTTCGAAAACGGTTCTGCGGGTGACAATTTCGCGCCGGTGACGCAAGAACGCATCCAGGATTTGCTTCAAATTCAGAAGACGCGGCTGGCCATCGATGAGCGCAACCATGTTCATGCCAAAAGTGTCCTGCATCTGTGTTTCTTTATACAGATTATTCAGAATGACTTCAGGAAGTTCGCCGCGTTTGAGCTCTATGACGACGCGCATACCGGATTTGTCCGATTCGTCGCGTAAATCCGAGATGCCTTCGATTCTTTTGTCGCGTACAAGCTCGCCAATGCGAATGAGCAGATTGGCTTTGTTGACCTGATAGGGAAGTTCGTCAACGATAATTGCCTGCCGACCGCCTTTGTCGATGTCTTCAAAGTGGGTGCGTGCACGCATAATGACGCGTCCGCGTCCGGTGCGGTAGCCATCGTGCACGCCGGAGATGCCATAAATAATACCGGCGGTTGGAAAATCAGGCGCCTGAATGCATTCAATCAGTTCGTCGATGCTGGTATCGGGATTCGCTAGTAGCTTCAGACTTGCGTCAATGACTTCATTGAGATTGTGCGGCGGAATGTTGGTTGCCATACCCACGGCGATCCCTGAAGAACCGTTAATCAGCAGATTGGGTATTTTTGTCGGCAGAATCAGCGGTTCTTTTTCGGATTCGTCGTAATTGGGACCGAAATCAACGGTTTCTTTGTCGAGATCGACGAGCAGCTCGTGAGCGATACGCGACATGCGAATTTCAGTGTAACGCATGGCTGCCGCGTTATCACCATCGATTGAACCGAAGTTGCCTTGCCCGTCAATCAGCATATAACGGAGCGAGAAATTCTGCGCCATGCGCACAATTGTGTCATAAACGGCGGTGTCACCGTGCGGATGGTATTTACCGATCACATCGCCAACAATGCGGGCAGATTTTTTGTAAGGTCGATTCCAGTCATTGGAAAGTTCATGCATGGCGAATAAAACCCGGCGATGTACAGGCTTGAGTCCGTCACGGACATCCGGCAATGCGCGTCCTACAATGACGCTCATGGCGTAATCCAGGTAGGATCGGCGCATTTCTTCTTCAAGGCTTACCGGCAGTGTTTCCTTGGCAAATTGATTCATGTTTTGTAATGAGTAAAAACAGCTGTGATGGCACGATTAACGCAGATATAGTTTCTATCGCGTGGCTCGCGGATATATGACATCGACTGATTGGTATAAATTTTTTTATTCTACCATGATGGTGATCGCAGCTAACTTTGAAATGCTCTTTCTTAGTAAAATAAAAGCAGGTTAATGCGCTTTACGGGGAAAAAAAACTTGAAAAAGCTGGATATATGAGTAAAGATGATAGCTTTTTTAAAAATCATGGAACCTTGGGTGGTGTGTTTGGAGCAGCGATACTGCGTGCGCAAACTGCTACGCCTCGTTCATAATATTAAGATGGTCATTTAAGCGAGCTAAGCATAGACGTGTCAAATGTAATGAATACCTATTCACGGCTGCCCGTAACCTTTGTGAAGGGGGAGGGTGTCTGGCTGTGGGATAGCCAAGGCGAGCGTTATTTAGATGCCATATCGGGCGTGGCAGTTTGTGGTCTGGGGCATAGCCACCCGCGTGTGGCGGAGGCGATATGCCGTCAAGCAAAAGTGCTTATCCATACTTCAAATATTTATTTTATAGAAAAACAGGAACAGCTGGCTGCGCGTCTGTCGGTATTGTCTGGAATGGAAAAGGTTTTTTTCTGTAATTCCGGTGCTGAAGCTAATGAAGCTGCAATAAAGCTGGCGAGATTATATGGTCATAATAATGGTGTGGCTTTGCCAACAATTATTGTCATGGAGCAATCGTTCCATGGCCGAACGATGGCCACTTTGACTGCTACGGGTAATCGAAAAGTACAGGCCGGATTTGAGCCTTTGCTGACAGGTTTTGTACGCGTGCCCTATAACAATCTGGAAGCAATCAAGCAGGTGGCGGAAAATAATAAAAATGTCGTTGCCGTTTTGGTTGAGCCTTTTCAAGGAGAGGGCGGCGTTAACGTGCCTCAAGCACGTTATCTGCAGGAATTGCGTGCTTTGTGTGATCAGTATGGCTGGTTGTTGATGCTTGATGAAGTGCAGTCTGGAATAGGGCGCAGCGGCAGATGGTTCGCATTTCAACATAGCGATATTGTGCCGGATGTAATGACCTTGGCTAAAGGACTGGGTTCGGGTGTTCCTATCGGCGCGTGCTTGACTAGAGGCGTGGCAACAGAAGTGCTGAAACCGGGCAACCATGCTTCCACTTTTGGTGGTAATCCGCTGGTCTGCGCTGCTGCACTTGAAACGCTTGCAGTGATTGAAGAAGATGCATTGATTGCCCATGCTCATGAACTGGGTGTTTTTATGCGCGAGCAGTTGCGCGAGCAGCTTGCTGATGTTGATGGTGTAGTGGAGATCAGGGGGCAGGGGTTGTTGATCGGCGTAGAATTGGCGTTGCCATGCTCCGATTTGGTTAAAAAGGCGTTGGATTACAAATTGCTTATTAATGTGACATCCGAAAGGGTAGTTCGCCTGTTGCCTGCCCTGGTGATGCAGCCGGATGAAGCCAAGCAGGTGGTTGATATAACCTGCCGATTAATTCGGGAGTTTTTGAATGGCTGATTAGATAAATAGTAATTAACTATGTTCTCTGATTAGCCTTTATTTATATTTATATGCAGTTGAAGCATTATCTTCAGTTTAATGATCTTAGCCGGGAAGAATATGAATACCTGTTTTCTCGTGCGCGATTTATAAAGCAGACGTTTAAGCAACATCAACAATACTGGCCGCTGACTGATCGAACGCTGGCAATGATTTTCGATAAAAATTCGACTAGAACGCGGTTGTCGTTTGAAGCCGGCATGAACCAACTGGGCGGTTCATCTATATATCTTTCCACGCGTGATACGCAATTGGGCAGAGGCGAACCCGTTGAGGATGCGGCACGCGTCATTTCGCGTATGGTCGATATCGTGATGATTCGTACTTACGCGCATGATACGCTGCAACGCTTTGCGGATTATTCCAGTGTACCCGTGATTAATGGATTGACTGACGAATATCATCCCTGTCAGATTTTGGCAGACATCTTTACTTTTACAGAATACCGGGGAGATATCAAAGGAAAAGTCATTGCCTGGATAGGCGACGCCAATAATGTTTGCAATACCTGGCTGCAGGCCGCAGAGATATTCGATTTTAAGGTACATGTTTCGACGCCGCCTGGCTATGATATCGATCCCTTGCAGATCGGGCTAAAAACGACGGAGCATTTTAAATCATTTGCGGATCCGCATGATGCTGTGAAGAATGCTGATCTGGTTACAACGGATGTCTGGACCAGCATGGGGTTCGAGGCTGAGAGCGAACAAAGAAGGGCAGATTTTGCAGCATTTTGTGTCGACGCCGACATGATGGCTCTGGCAAAGGAAAGAGCCCTGTTCATGCATTGTCTGCCTGCGCATCGAGGAGAGGAAGTGGCCGCCGAAGTAATTGACGGACATCAGTCGGTGGTATGGGATGAAGCTGAAAACCGCCTTCATACGCAGAAGGCGCTGATGGAATATTTGCTGCTCGGAAAGATTGGAAGGTCTGATTGTGAATAATCGTGAGTAAAAAAGAATGAGAGAAATAAATAAAGTAGTTTTGGCTTTTTCTGGCGGTTTGGATACTTCGGTGATTTTAAAGTGGTTGCAGGATACTTATCAGTGTGAAATTGTGACATTCACGGCGGATATCGGGCAGGGGGGCGAAGTCGAGCCTGCGCGCGCTAAAGCGCGGCAGCTGGGTGTTAATGAGATTTACATTGATGACTTGCGCGAAGAGTTTGTCAGCGACTTTGTTTTTCCAATGTTTAGAGCGAATACTGTCTATGAAGGTGAGTATTTGTTGGGAACCAGTATTGCGCGACCGCTGATTGCCAAGAGGCAGGTTGAGATTGCAAGAGAAACTGGTGCTGATGCGGTGTCTCATGGGGCTACCGGCAAGGGAAATGATCAGGTGCGATTTGAGCTGGGCTATTATGCACTGGAGCCAAACATACATGTTATTGCGCCGTGGCGGGAATGGGATTTAAATTCAAGGGAAAAGCTTTTGGCGTATGCCGAGAAGCATGGTATTCCCGTGGAGATGAAAAAACAGACTGGATCTCCGTACAGTATGGATGCCAATCTTTTGCATATATCTTACGAAGGCAGGCATCTGGAAAATCCGGCTATGGAAGCGGAAGAATCGATGTGGCGTTGGACAGTGTCGCCGGAAAAGGCGCCCGATGAAGCGGAATTCCTGGAAATCGAGTTCGAACGCGGTGATCCAGTAGCTTTAAATGGGCGCAAGCTGGGTTCTGCGAGTATATTGGAGACGCTCAATCAGTTGGGCGGAAAGCATGGTATTGGCAGACTTGATTTGGTGGAAAATCGATATGTTGGTATGAAGTCGCGCGGTTGCTATGAGACTCCCGGAGGAACAATTTTGTTGCGTGCGCACCGTGCAATAGAATCGATTACACTTGATCGTGAGGTCGGTCATTTAAAAGATGATCTCATGCCGCGTTATGCCGCATTGATTTATAATGGTTACTGGTGGAGTCCGGAACGTAAGGCCATACAGGCTTTGATAGATGCAACCCAGGAAAGTGTAAATGGATGGGTAAGGCTGAAGTTGTATAAAGGCAGTGTAATGGTGGTCGGACGCGATTCAAAAACAGATTCGTTGTTTGATGAAAATGTCGCGACATTTGAGGATGATGCGGGCGCTTATAACCAGGTTGATGCGGCAGGTTTTATTCGTTTGAATGCACTGCGTTTACGTATTGCGGCAAATAAAAAAAAGAAAAATTAAGATAGCTTTGTGTTTTTTGTGTGTCACAAAATAGCAAAAATTACTGAGAATTTGGAATCGATTTAATGGAATCAATGTGATGAGGAGTGTATGCCTTCGTTTGATATTGTCTCGGAAGTTGATGGTCATGAAGCTAGAAATGCAGTGGAGCAAACAAATAAAGAAGTTAGTTCCCGGTTTGATTTCAAAGGATCGGATGCGCGTGTGGAGCAGTCAGATTTTGTTTTGACGGTGTATGCTGATGATGACTTCAAGCTCGAGCAGATTCTTGATATTTTGCGAACAAAACTGACTAAAAGAAATATTGATGTTCGCAGTTTGGAAAGAGGGGCTATAGAGAAAGTGAGCGGCAATAAGGTAAAGCAGGTTGTAACCGTGAGAACAGGATTGGAAACTGAGCTAGCCAAAAAAATTGCAAAAATTCTTAAAGAAAGTAAACTCAAAATACAAACAAGCATCCAAGGTGATTCAATACGCGTATCGGGTGCAAAAAAAGACATTCTGCAGGAGTCGATAAGCATCGTAAAAAAAGCCATCACTGATTTTCCACTACAATATCAGAATTTTAGGGATTAAAGAAATTGGTGTTGAGAGAATTGATTTTTCAGGGTAGGCGATTGGCGGTGAGCAATTAATTAGACTGATTAATTGATTGTATTTTTGTAAATAATAGATGCGTGACTTGGGTGTACGCGCAAACTTAATCTTGACATTAAACTGTAAACCCCATAGAATCCGCACTCTTTTCTGAGACAAAACATCTGAAAAATGTAGTGTAGCCAAGCCGGTCTCGTGGATGAGCAGGTAACAGCAAATAAAATATCAAATCAGCAAGTTCAGGACGGCTAATGGCCGTCTCAGTTTTTTAGGATATAGTTTATGCCGACTATAAGTCAATTGGTACGTAAACCGCGTGCAGCAAAGCGCGTAAAAAGCAATGTTCCCGCACTAGAGAATTGTCCTCAAAAGAGGGGGGTTTGTACGCGGGTGTACACAACTACGCCGAAGAAGCCGAATTCAGCGTTGCGTAAAGTGGCGAGAGTACGGTTAACGAATGGCTATGAGGTGTCGAGTTATATTGGCGGTGAAGGCCATAATCTGCAGGAGCATTCAGTTGTGCTCATCCGAGGAGGGCGCGTAAAAGATCTTCCGGGTGTGCGCTATCATACCGTTAGGGGTAGCTTGGATACTGCGGGAGTGAAAGATCGGAAACAAGCGAGATCTAAATACGGGTCTAAGAAGCCAAAAACGGCGTAGCGCATCAGGTATGCTGAATAATAAGAATTAAAGTCTGTGAGGTAAAACAATGCCAAGACGTAGGGAAGTTCCAAAACGGGAAATATTGCCAGATCCAAAATATCATAATGTAGAGCTGGCAAAGTTTGTTAATGTGTTAATGACGCGTGGAAAGAAGTCAGTTGCTGAAAGAATCATTTATGGTGCGCTAACGCAGATTGAAAAGAAAACCGGATCTGATCCACTGGAAGTGTTTACGCAAGCGTTAACAAATGTGAGGCCATTGGTAGAAGTGAAAAGCAGACGTGTGGGCGGAGCAAACTATCAGGTTCCTGTTGAAGTTAGATCGGTTCGGCGGAATGCCTTGGCTATGCGATGGTTAAGAGATGCGGCTAGAAAAAGAAGTGAGAAATCAATGGATATGAGATTGGCTGGCGAGCTCTCAGATGCAGCTGAAGGTAGAGGGGGTGCGGTTAAGAAAAAAGAAGAAGTTCATCGCATGGCTGAATCCAATAAGGCGTTTTCACATTTCAGATTTTAATAATAAACTCCATTAGCTGAAGTATTAGTATTGTGGTTTTAATTTTTAAGGCGTAGTAACCGTGGCAAGAAAAACTCCTATAGAGCGCTATAGAAACATCGGAATTATGGCGCATATCGATGCTGGCAAGACAACAACAACAGAACGCATTTTGTTTTATACGGGTGTGTCGCACAAAATTGGAGAAGTCCATGATGGGGCGGCAACAATGGACTGGATGGAGCAGGAGCAGGAGCGGGGAATTACGATAACATCAGCAGCGACGACATGCTTCTGGAAAGGAATGGAAGGTAATTATCCGGAGCATCGGATTAATATTATCGACACTCCAGGTCACGTGGATTTTACAATTGAGGTGGAGCGCTCGTTACGTGTTTTGGATGGTGCGTGCACGGTATTTTGTGCAGTTGGAGGTGTTCAGCCGCAAACCGAAACTGTCTGGCGGCAAGCCAACAAGTATAAAGTGCCAAGACTTGCTTTTGTTAATAAAATGGATAGATCGGGTGCAAATTTCATGCGCGTATACGATCAAATTAAATCAAGATTAAAGGCGAATCCAGTGCCTATCCAACTGCCCATAGGCTCGGAAGATAAATTCGAGGGCATAGTTGATCTGGTAAAAATGAAAGCTATTTATTGGGATGATGAAAGCAAGGGGCTAAAGTTTGAAGAGCGAGAAATCCCGGAATCAATGAAAGCTGATGCGCAAAGCTGGCACGAGAAGATGGTGGAGTCGGCGGCGGAGGCGGATGAGGAGCTAATGAATAAATATCTGGAAGAAGGTGAATTGGAAATTCCGGATATTAAAAAAGGAATTCGGCTAAGAACGATCAGTAATGAGATAGTGCCGATGTTATGTGGGACCGCATTCAAGAATAAAGGCGTTCAGGCGATGCTGGACGCGGTTATAGAGTTTATGCCTTCGCCGATAGATGTTGTTGCGATTCAAGGTGTAAAAGAAAGCGGAGAATCCGCTCAAAGAAAATCAGATGATAATGAGCCTTTTTCAGCGCTGGCGTTTAAAGTGGCTACAGATCCTTATGTGGGGCAGCTGATATTTTTCAGAGTTTATTCCGGAGTCGTAAATTCGGGTGACACCGTTTATAACTCAGTAAAGTCTCGAAAGGAAAGGATTGGTCGAATTCTTCAAATGCACGCTAATCAACGTGAAGAAATTAAAGAAGTTCGTGCTGGAGATATAGCTGCTGCCGTGGGTCTTAAAGAGGTTACGACCGGAGACACCTTGTGCGACTCTAATGATGTGATTACACTGGAAAAAATGGATTTTCCAGAACCAGTTATCCATGTTGCTGTTGAACCAAAAACTAAACTCGATCAAGAGAAAATGGGTATAGCTTTAAATCGACTTGCTCAGGAAGACCCGTCGTTCAGAGTAAGAACAGATGAAGAATCAGGACAAACCATTATCTCGGGGATGGGGGAGCTTCACTTAGAGATTATTGTAGATCGAATGAGGCGCGAATTTGGTGTGGAGGCGAATGTTGGGGCGCCGCAGGTTGCATACAGAGAGGCGATTAAAAAGCTTGTTGAAGTGGAAGGCAAGTTTGTAAAACAATCTGGAGGTAGGGGGCAGTACGGTCATGTCTGGCTTAAAATGGAGCCAAATGAAGCTGGAAAAGGATTTGAATTTGTGGATGAAATTAAGGGCGGCGTAGTGCCAAGGGAATATATACCGGCGGTTCAGAAGGGTTTGCAAGAAACGTTACCTAATGGTATATTGGCGGGCTTTCCGGTTGTGGATGTTAGGGTTACGCTGTTTGATGGTTCTTATCATGATGTTGATTCGAATGAAAATGCTTTCAAAATGGCTGCATCGATAGCATTTAAGGATGGTATGAAAAAAGCCAATCCGGTTTTGCTTGAGCCGATGATGGCAGTTGAAGTTGAATCGCCAGAAGAATTTATGGGAAATGTCGTCGGTGATTTGTCGTCTAGGCGAGGAATGATACAGGGTATGGATGATGTGCCGGGCATGAAGTTGATTCGGGCGGAGGTGCCGCTTGCAGAAATGTTCGGGTATTCCACGGCATTAAGATCGGCAACGCAGGGTAGGGCTACCTATACTATGGAATTTAAGCATTACGCCGAGGCACCAAAGAATGTTGCTGAGGCGGTTATTAATAAGAAGTAATTCAAAAGGTAAGAGCGTAAAGGGATAAGTCATGGCAAAGAGCAAATTTGAGCGATCAAAACCGCATGTAAACGTAGGTACGATTGGGCATGTGGATCATGGGAAGACTACACTGACGGCGGCGATCACGACGATATTGACACAAAAATTTGGCG
>JADZAR010000118.1 GCA_020852475.1 Nitrosomonas sp. | reverse complement strand
CTATTGATTTCATCCAAGCTTTGAATTCCATTGTTTTCATTGTGTACACCTTCATTTCTGAACCTCGATGCACATTGGACAATCAATTCAATAATTAATTGTTACATAGCCTTTTTTTACTATCGCGTAAAAGAATTCACAAATCAATGTGGCATATTGCCGCACGCGACAGATCGCCGCACATGATCAAATACCGGTTAAACAACAACGAGAAAATCAATACGGCAACCTGAAGTGCCATGCAGAAGATACGCCGCGCGGACAACTGCAAAACCCGATTGTGGCGGTAAAGCGAAGTAAGGCATGCGGGGTGGAGGTGGTGCAGGTTGTCGCCGGATTAATCAGAGTTTTTCAATTTTTAGTGAGCAACTAATGAATCGAGGTAACCTGTAAAATCCGGATATACTCTGCACCACCTCCAGGGAGGAAAGACTTCAAAGCTATATCACACGTTTAATTCAGTCATCAGTGAACAGATGCTTCCTGCTGTATCGCGATGCATCAAACTGAACGTTTATTTACTATCGCGCAAAAGACAAGATTAATCAATGCGGCATAATGCCGCACATGGCCTATCGCTGCATTGGATCAATTTTTATTCGGATGGTCATCTGTTGATTCCACACAGTCATACACAGGGGTGCGACAATTTGCCGCATTCTCACAAAATACGGCGCGCTATAGAATTACAAATTATTCAAAACCGAGATAAAAACTTAGCGCAAACAAGAACTGGTATTTCTTTTTGCCTGTGCTCGTAAACCTTCGATGATCCATGATCGCTTTCTGCACGTTTGCCGCCCCACTCCGCTTTTCAGGCTGATTCCCAGCGTCTGCGCTCTTCTTTTTTTAGTATTTATTGTATTTCCGCGTGATAACCACGCAACGGATAATCCTAGATGAACATATTCTATTCCAATTTTTTTCGACACTTGTGGCTCTACGTGACCGTTTTTCTGACCGGTGCGGCGGTCATGGTTATCGAACTGCTGGGTACGCGGCTGATTGCGCCGTTTTACGGCGCAAGCCTGTATGTCTGGACTTCAGTCATCGCGGTGACATTGATCGCTTTGGCTTTAGGGTATTTTATCGGCGGCCACTGGGCGGACCGGGCAAAACGGGCCGGTCTGGCATTCATCATCGCATTCGCCGGCCTATTGACGCTGTTGGTACCCTGGCTTACTGCACCTGTGCTATTGGCAACCGATCCGCTGGGCTTGCGTATGGGAACATTTGTCAGCACGCTGGTGCTGTTTACGCCCAGTCTGTTTATGCTGGGGATGGTCGGACCGTTCGCGGTCAAACTCGCCACGTCGAGCCTGGATGGCGTCGGCACCAGCACCGGCTCGATTTATGCCGTCAGCACAGTTGGCAGCGTTATCGGCACGCTTTTTCTAGGTTTTTATCTGTTTCCTCAGGTCGGTTCACGCGAGATCTTTATCGGCGTAGGCATCGCGTTGCTGGTGCTATCGTTTGCCGTGATTTACTTCGAGCGTAAACGCATCAGGCTTGCACATGCTTTGCCGTCTGTCGGAATCATTACACTGATCAGTCTCATTCTGTTGCCCTACGTCGCCGCATCCGGAAATCAGCCGCTTGATGACGAAGGTCCGTTTCAAACGCGATTTGAACGTGAAAGTCTGTATGGCTGGGTACGCGTAATCGACAATCCGAATGACGATTACCGTCTGCTGGCGGTTGACGCATCCGCCATAGGCGCCGCGACAATTCGTCATGGTGAAAATATATTGACCTACCAGGAAGTTGTATCGCTGTTGCCTGCATTGACGCCCGGCATGAAAACCGCCTTACTGGTCGGCCAGGGCGCCGGTCATATGGTCTCTGCGCTCAGGCAGCACGGCATACGGACGGATACGCTGGAAATTGACCCGGTTGTCGCTGAGGCGGCGCGTGAATATTTTGATTTTTCTCCTACCGGAAGAACCATTATCGGCGATGCGCGCTATGAGATCCGCAAACTGCAGGGACCTTATGATTTGATCATTATGGATGTCTTTACCGGCGGTTCTGAACCGGTTCACCTGCTGACCATGGAAACCATGCGACAATTGCAGGCGCTGCTTTCCGGTCGCGGCATGATCGCGCTCAATTTTGTCGCATTCTATGAAGAAGGTAAGAATCCGGCGCTCGCTTCCGTGGCCAAAACATTGGCAAGCGTCTTTTCACACCAGATTGCACTGATTTCCGAACCTGATCGTGAATTCAATGATTTTATTTTTCTAGCAGCCAATTTCCCGATTTCCATCGACCCTGACGACAATCCGGACGACAGCGCCAGAATGAACCGCCTGCAACATGATCAAAGCCGCTGGCTCAAACAGCGGCTTATTCATCTCGACTGGAGCCGCGGCGTTGTTCTGACCGACAATCTGAATCCGCTCGAATCGATGCAAACCCGCAAATCGGAACAGTATCGCTCAATGATGGTCGACTCAATCGGCCCGGGTTATTTTATTCGTTAAATCCTGGATTATTCTGCATTATTTTTCTTTCTGCTTTTTTCAGCGGAATTCTGACTGCCGCGCAGCATTTCTGCGGCATGCTCGAGCGTGGCTTCGGTAATTTTTACACCGCCCAGCATGCGGGCAATTTCTGCTGTGCGTGATGATTCATCTAACACTTTTATCCGACTGTTGACTTGTTGATTTTCATCCGCATCGGATTTCATGACCTGCCAATGATGATCGCCCGTTGCAGCGACCTGCGGCAAATGCGTAATACACAATACCTGACGCGCACGGCCTAACCGTTTGAGCAGCTGTCCGACGATTTCAGCTACGCGACCGCCGATACCAACGTCAACTTCATCGAATATCAATGTCGGCGCCATTCCGGATCGGCTGGCGATAACCTGTATGGCCAGACTGATACGCGATAATTCACCACCGGAAGCCACTTTTGCAAGTGGTTTTAGTTGCAGACTTTTATGCGCGGCGACTTGAAACTCGACTTGCTCGAGTCCGTCAGCCTCGCCTTCGTTCAGTGCGTTCAATGACACTGAAAAGGCTCCGCCCACCAGTGCCAGCGTCTGCATCGATTCCGTAACCGCCAGACTCATTTCCTGCGCCGCATCAGTACGCTTCACGCTCAATTCTTCGGCCAGCGCCTGATAGGTTTGAAATGCGCGGTTTTCCAGCTCGATCAGTTTTTCGAGATTTCCGGCGTCATCCAAGGCATCGCGCTGCGTCGTCAATTTTTCCAGCAAGCCGGGCAGTTCCTCCGGCTGCACCTGATACTTGCGCGATAGATGATGTATTGCGGCCAGACGCTGCTCCATTTCCTGCAACGACTGCGGATCCAGGTCCAGCTGCTGATGATAGTGCCGCATTTCATAAATGCACTCCTGCACTTGTATCTGCGCGGACTCGAGCAAGTCGATCATGGTCTGCAACTGCGGATCGTATCCGGCTACTTGCTGCAGCTGGTTTTTGACCGCATTGATCCGGCCAAAAACCGCCGCATCACTATCGGATAATATATCAAGAGCCGATTCGGCTGCTTCCAGCAAACCCGCAAGATGAGACAGCCGATGATGATCGCTTTGCAGAGCTTCCCATTCCGCTGGCGAGAAATTCAAAGTGGAAAGCTCTTCGATCTGCCACAGAAGCTGCTCCCGTTTGTTCTGCAGCTCACCCAGCTGCTGCGCACAGGTGATTCTCTGGCGCCGTTTGTCCTGCCAGTTTTTATACGCTGTCTTGACGCTTTGCGCCAATTCACGGCTATGGGCGAATGCATCGAGCAATTCGCGCTGCGCATCTTTTTGAAGCAATAGTTGATGCGCATGCTGGCTGTGAACAGCAACCAGGTATTCCCCCGCTGTGCGCAACTGCTGTAGCGTCGCGGCATAGCCATTGATATAAGCGCGCGACCGGCCGTTCGAATCCAGCGTCCGCCGCAACAGGCATTCCCCTGCGTCACCCTGCAGATCGTGCTCCTCCAGCCATGCCGACAAATCAGTCAATGCGCTGATATCGAACAGAGCGCTGATTTCGGCGCGCGCGCAATCCTGTCTGATCTGACCGGCATCGCCTCGTTCGCCGAGTACCAGCGACAGCGCATCGATCAAAATGGATTTTCCGGCGCCAGTCTCGCCGGTCAGAACAGTAAAACCGGATGAAAACTCCAGTTCCATTTGCGCCACAATGACAAAATTCGTGATGCTTAAGTGTTTGAGCATGGTCGTCAACGGCGTTAGTGCAATTCACTCCAGCTCAATTTTTCGCGCAACATCCGGTAATAGCTGTGATTAACAGGATGCAACAGACGAACCGTTTTAGGATAGCGCCGCACGACAATGCGGTCAGATTGCACAAGATCGAAATTCGAGTGACTGTCACAATGCACACGGGAATCCAGTGAACTGAGCATGTGGACTTCGATGCTTGCATCGGGGCCGACGACAATCGGACGATTACTCAACGTATGCGGACATACCGGCACCAGCTCGATCAGATCAAGGCTTGGATGCAAAATGGGTCCGCCGGATGACAACGCATATGCTGTCGACCCGTTGGGCGTTGCCACGATCAATCCATCCGAACGCATGGTGCAGACATACTCATTGTTGATGCTGACCTGAAATTCGATCATGCCGCTGCTCGTGCCGCGATAGAGTACGACGTCGTTAAATGCCAGCGCATTGAAAACACTGCCGTCATCCCGCACAACCTCGGCATATAACAGCATGCGCCGTTCAGTCGTATACTGTCCCTGTAACATCTCCCGCAGTGTTTCCTGCATGTTATCCGTGGATAGATCAGTCAGAAAGCCGAGTCTTCCCAGATTAATGCCGATCAACGGCACATCGTTCGACGCCAGTACACGCGCAATATTCAGCATCGTGCCGTCACCGCCCATCACAACGGCGAGGTCGGCCTGATGACCTATTTCTTCCAAGGTTAAAGTTTTGCAGGTATTCACAGCTAAATACGAAGCAGTCAGCTGGTCGATAAACACTTCATAATGTAATTCTTTCAGAAATTCGGCAAGATCGGGGATTAACGCCGCAATTTCTTCATTTCTGTGTTTGCCGACCAACGCAATCGTCTTGAATGGATAATTCATCGCTGAATATTAGAAAAATAATGAAAACATACCGCAAAATGAAAACCGTAATGTCTCAGCTTCGTGCATTTAAACGCACATTCTACCGCTATAGATGCAGGATACAACAACCTGCGGAACCATGAACATGCTTTGAATCTAAGTCTAGAATCATTAATAAACCCGGAACCGTTGAAATCTTCCAAAGCTTCTGCAATCAAAAAGAAGCCGATACCCGAGATGCAATTTTCTCTCTCTCTTTTTGGCAGTGGAAAAATGCGGACAAACCCATATTAGCATTATTACAAAAGCAGCAAGATAAAACCAACTCCAGCAAAATGCAAAGACAACGTTAAACAGTCAAAGAATGTTGTAGAATTAACCCATTATGTCTATGCTTAACGAACGTGCCCAAATACTATTAAAAACGCTGGTAGAGCGTTATATCCATGAAGGGCAGCCGGTCGGATCGCGCTCGCTCTCCCGCTTCTCCGGACTGGAACTGAGTCCCGCCACAATTCGCAATGTCATGGCCGATCTCGAAGAAATGGGTCTGGTGATGAGCCCGCACACATCCGCAGGCAGAGTGCCGACAGCCAAAGGCTATCGTTTCTTTGTCGATAAACTGCTGGTGATCAAATCGCTCGCTGAAAGTGAACTGATCCATCTGGAAAATCAGCTATTGCCGGATAATCCATCCCGTCTGGTCAATATGGCATCGCAATTATTGTCCGAATTGACGCATTTCGCCGGCATAGTCGTTACACCCAAACGAACCGGCGCAGTTTTCCGTTATATTGAGTTCATGGCATTGTCGGAAAAACGCATTCTTTTGATCATCGTGACCCCGGAAGGCGATGTACAGAACCGGATTATTTTTACTGATGTCGCATACAGTCAGTCAGCCCTGATCGAAGCCGGCAATTTCATCAATCAGCACTACGCGGGTTGCACGCTGGATGAAATCCGCAGCCGCGTTCAAAAGGAACTGAAACAACTTCGTCAGGACATGATCGGATTGATGAATGCGGCTATTGAAGCTGGCGGCGCTGCTGCAAGCGAAAACAGCGAAGTCGTGGTGCTTGCCGGTGAACGGAAATTACTGGATACACTGGATACTTCGGAGAATCTGGCCAGTCTGAAAAATCTTTTTGAAATTTTTGAACGCAAAACCAAATTGCTGCAACTCCTCGAACTGAGCCAACACGCGCATGGCGTAAAAATATTTATTGGCGGCGAGTCCGACATCACCCCCTTTGATGATTTCAGTGTCATTACAGCGCCGTACAAAACGGAAGGTGCTGTCGTGGGCACGGTCGGCGTTATTGGACCAAGACGCATGGCTTATGAACGCGTCATCCCGATTGTTGACATTACCGCCAAATTGTTGTCGAGCAGTCTGACGCAACAATAAACCCGTCAGACATAATTCATACCAACCTTATTTCACCCGATACCTGATTAAACGATGAATACGGAATCCGCTTATCAACATGGTTCACCTGGAAACACAGGTGTTTTGCTCATCAATCTGGGAACACCGGATGCGCCAACTCCGGCAGCATTGCGCCCTTATTTGAAAGAATTCCTGAGTAACAGACGTGTTATTGAAGTGCCACGCCTGATCTGGTGGCCCATACTTTATGGTTTTATCCTACCTTTCAGACCCAAACAATCCGCTGAAAAATATGCGTTAATATGGACGGCGGAAGGTTCTCCCCTGAAAGTGCATACCGAACGGCAAACCGCGTTACTGGCGGAAATGCTGCGCAATACCGTGAGCAACAAACTGGTGGTTGAATATGCGATGAATATTGGCAATCCATCGGTCACCAGTGTATTGAACAAAATGAAAAGCGCGGGATGTGACCGTATTCTGGTTATCCCGTTGTTTCCGCAATATGCCGCAAGCAGTACCGCTGCCGCTATGGATGCCGTTTTTGCTGCGTTGAATCACATGCGGAATATGCCCGCCATTCGAACCGTCAAGCAATATCACGACCATCCGGGATATATCACCGCTTTGGCGCAGAACATACGTGAATACTGGGAACAGCACGGTCAGCCGGATAAACTGGTCATCAGCTTTCACGGCGTGCCGCGAAAGAATCTCGATAAAGGCGATCCGTATTTCTGCTTCTGTCAAAAAACGGGACGCCTGCTGGCCGAGGCGCTGAATCTGGAGCAATCGCAATATCAGGTTTGCTTCCAGTCCCGATTTGGCCGTGCGCAATGGCTGCAACCCTACACTGCAGAGACACTGGAAAATCTCGGCAAGAATCAAACCCGGCGCGTCGATATCGTCTGCCCCGGCTTTGTTTCGGATTGCCTCGAAACGCTCGAAGAAATCGCTATTGAAGGAAAGAAAATTTTCATCGAAGCAGGCGGCAAGGAATATCACTATATCCCCTGTTTAAACGAACGTGCGGACTGGATTGCCGCACTTGCCGATATCGTTCAGTCCAACCTGCACGGTTGGCTGGAATCCGCGCCCGCTTCGCCTGAAGAGCTTGAACAATCCAGAATACGCGCATTGCAGCTCGGCGCCAGTCAATAACGCACGATCAATGCGACTAAAAAAGCAGGACTGACCGCCATGCGAATCAACACATGCTGGTGACATTCAGGACCGACGTGGGCAATATCACCATGTTTGGCGATACTGCGCTGCACATGATCAAATTAATGGGACACAGCGAAACCGTGCCTGGTGCCATTCTGGCGAAAGATTT
>JADZAR010000117.1 GCA_020852475.1 Nitrosomonas sp. | reverse complement strand
GCACCACGCGCGACCATGTACTGGGCCTTAAAGCAGTCACCGGCAGCGGTGAAATGATCAAAACGGGTTGTTACACGACAAAAGGCGTTGTCGGTTATGACCTGACACGCCTATTGATCGGCTCGGAGGGCACGCTTGCCGTTGTCACTGAAGCCACACTGAAATTAACTGCCTTACCCGCCGCAATAGCGGGTATTACTGCTTGCTTTTATGATCTGGAAAGCTGCACCGAGGCTATCGTAAAAATCATGTCCCTGGCGCAATTACCGAGTGCACTGGAATTTCTTGACGCCGGTTCACTCAATCTGATTCGCGGCCGTTACCCCGACATGCTGCCGCCTGAGGCTCGCGCCATGCTGATGATCGAAGTGGATGGCACGGAAAGTGAAATCCAAGACTCGGTTGCCGGCATTCTCAATGCCTGTCAAACCGGGGGACTGATTAAAGCGGAAAAAACCGCAGATACCGCGGAACTCTGGAAAGCCAGAAAAGCGCTGTCGCCATTGCTGCGCGAAATCGCACCAAAAAAAATTAATGAAGATGTGGTTGTCCCCGTCACGGCCCTTCCCGAATTTCTCGACGCGCTTCAACAGCTCAGCAACCGGCACCAATTGAAAAATGTTAATTTTGGTCACGCCGGAAATGGCAATATTCATGTTAATTTATTGATCAATCCTGATGATCATGATGAAGTGCTTCGCGCCGAGCATTGCCTGGATCTGATTTTTGATCTGGTGATACGCTTAAAAGGCACGCTCTCAGGCGAACATGGCATCGGCAGCGAAAAACGCGCTTTTGTCAGCAAGGAAATCGATCAACCAACACTGGCGCTTATGAAAGCAATCAAAGTGTTATTTGATCCCAACAACATCCTTAATCCAGGCAAGATTTTTCCATGAACCGGCGAAACTTGCGATAAGCGCCAACGGCGCACTCCGTTTCGATAACTTGGTCATTCCCACCCCAAACTATATAATTGCGTCACGCCAGACCCATGAGAAACGAAGCATTACAGCAAAAACTATCGAAACTTATTAAAACCACTGCGCACCGCAGATAAGACTATGAATCAGAATCTCGATCTTCTGCAGCCCTATCCTTTTCAGAAACTGAAAAAATTACTTGCCGACACAAATCGTAACGCGTCATTCAAGCCTGTCGATCTGCACATCGGAGAACCCAAACATTCAACGCCGGACTTCATCCGCCAGACCATGATTCAACATCTGGACGGTTTAGCCAGTTACCCGACAACACAAGGTTCGCTCGCTCTGCGCCAGAGTATCGCCAACTGGCTCATGCAGCGTTATCACTTACCTGTCATTAATCCGGAAACGGAAGTCATCCCTGTTAATGGCAGCAGAGAAGCCTTGTTTTCCTTTGCACAGGCAGTAGTCGATACAACCAGAAACGAATCTCCCGCAGTTATCTGTCCCAATCCTTTTTATCAGATTTACGAAGGCGCGGCCTTGCTGGCTGGGGCAAGACCGCAATTTATCAACACCGCGGCTGAAAATCACTTTCGTCTGAATTACGCGCAACTATCAGAAAACATATGGAAGCAAGCGCAGCTGATTTATGTGTGCAGTCCCGGGAATCCGACGGGCAGCGTAATGACTATGGATGAATGGCAGCAGCTCTTTGAACTGTCGGACCATTATAGTTTTATCATCGCCGCGGACGAGTGTTATTCGGAAATATACCCGGATGAGAACAACCCTCCACTCGGCGCACTGGAAGCCGCTCACCGGCTGGGACGATCCGGTTTCTCCCGGCTGGTGGTGTTCAACAGTCTGTCCAAACGCTCCAATGTTCCCGGATTAAGGTCGGGATTCGTTGCAGGAGATGCGCAGATTCTGAAAAAATACCTGTTGTACCGTACCTACCAAGGTTGTGCGATGAACCCTGCCTCCCAGGCCGCCAGTACCGCCGCCTGGAATGACGAGTCACACGTCGCGGAGAATCGCCGCATGTACCGGGAAAAGTTTTCCCAGGTAAAAAGCCTGCTGACCGGAACACTCGCCGTCCGCCTACCGGACGCCAGTTTCTATCTCTGGATAAAAACACCGGTCAGCGACACGGAATTCACTAAAAGACTATATCGCGACTATAATGTGACTGTTCTACCCGGTAGCTATCTGGGCCGCAACGTACGCGGCATTAATCCGGGTGAAAATTTTGTGCGCATAGCGCTTGTTGCGCCGCTTGATGCTTGCATGGATGCCGCCGGCCGGATAAAAAACCTGCTGAACGATTTAAATTCATGAAATCTCTATCACTCTCTTGAATCCAGGAAAAATAATGAAGGAACTACAAACCACTATCGAAGAAGCCTTTGACCGCCGCGCGGAAATCACGCCACGAAATGTCGACGCCAACCTCAAGGAATCCGTTGCACAGGTACTGAACATGCTGGATAGCGGCAAGCTGCGCGTTGCCGAAAAAATCGACGGTGACTGGATAACCCATCAATGGATAAAAAAAGCTGTACTTTTATCTTTCCGGATTGAAGACAACAGCTTTATCAAGGGCGGCTTTTCCAATTACTACGACAAAGTGCCATCGAAATTTGCCGACTACAGCTCCCGCGATTTCCGCGATGGCGGATTCCGGGTCGTACCGCCAGCCGCCGTGCGTAAAGGCGCATTCATTGCCAGCAATGTCGTTTTGATGCCTTCGTATGTCAATATCGGCGCATATGTGGATGAGGGCACCATGGTGGACACTTGGGCGACTGTCGGGTCTTGCGCCCAAATCGGGAAAAATGTGCACTTATCCGGCGGCGTGGGTATCGGCGGAGTACTCGAACCCGTTCAAGCCAATCCCACTATCATTGGCGACAACTGCTTTATTGGCGCACGCTCAGAAATTGTCGAAGGTGTCATTGTCGGTGAGGATTCCGTCATATCAATGGGGGTATATATTGGGCAAAGCACTAAAATTTATAATCGCGAAACCGGCGAGGTTACTTATGGCCGCATTCCGCCGGGCTCGGTTGTCGTTTCCGGTAATCTACCTTCAAAAAATGGTGAATACAGTCTTTACTGTGCGGTCATCGTAAAACAGGTTGACGCCAAAACACGTTCCAAAACAGGCATTAACGAGCTGCTACGGGGCATCTGATATCAAAAGATCAGCATGCATCTTTCCATTATCATTCCGGCCTACAACGAAGAGCAACTCATTACGCACTGCCTGAACGCCGTTGCCGAATCGCTGAACGCCAATGCGAGACCGGATTTCACCCACGAAATCATTGTTGTCGATAATAACTCCGCGGATAAAACAGCCGAACTCGCGAGAAAATCCGGCGCGCATGTTGTGTTTGAACCGATAAACCAGATCAGCCGAGCGCGCAACGCTGGCGCCGCTGCCGCCAAAGGGGACTGGCTTTTGTTTGTTGATGCGGACAGCCTTCTTAATCCGGGCATGGTCGCCGATATACTTGCGTGCATCGATTCAGGCCGCTATGTCGGTTGCGGCAGCCTGATGAAAATGCCGGAATCACCCTGGTGGGGTAAGATGATTCTGAAAACATGGAGCATCGTATCAATAACTTTTGCATGGGCATCCGGTGCGCTGGTAGTTTGCCGATCGGACGCGTTCCGCGACGTTGGCGGATTTGATCAGGATTTGTATGCCGCCGATGAAATTTATTTGAGCGGCTTACTGAAAAAATGGGGCCGCAGGCACGGCCTCAAATTCACCATATTGAAGCACCATCCGCTGATAACTTCCGCACGAAAACTCAGGCTCTATTCGAGCAGTGAGATTGCAAAACAATTCTTTAAAGTAGCTTTCAGTCCACGCAAAGCATTAAAAAACAGGAATAAATTGCCCATATGGTACGATGGGCGGCGCGAATAATTGTGTAGTAAGACTTCCAAGAAGTCAGATTCTTTCACAATAATTTTTATTCGGGCCTGAATTCTTCCGTTTTTCAGAACTTTGAATTTTCAAAGATGCGCTACAGTTTGCTCCCTGTCACCCGTTTTTAATACAGTATCGATCTCGTCGTTGTCAGAATTATTTTCCTATTTTCTTACAGGGCGATATTATTTCCTAATTTATTGATATTGATAAGACTTTTACAAATTCGACTCAAAATACACCATGAAAATCACCAATATTGATCAACTGAATATCAGGGACTCACTACCCAGCCCCAAAGGTGTTGCTCTAGCCGTACTGCAAATGTGCAACAACGAAAATACTTCAGTTCATGAGATCACTCGCTTGATTCAGACCGACCCAACCTTATCCTACCGTCTGATTTATCGCGCCAACTTAACCAAAACCACCAGCAGGCCAATCGCATCGGTATCCGATGCGATTATTCATCTTGGCATTCAGTCAGTCAAACAACTGGCTATGGGGTTCTCATTGATCGATCAATATCAACAAGGAAACTGTAAAGCCTTTGATTATCTGCAATTCTGGTCACATTCCCTGCTAATGGCTATCGCATCAGAGACGTTCGGCAATGTTATCCGCGTCAGCGTGCGAGAAGAATTGTTTGCCTGCGGATTGCTGGCACGCATCGGTTTTCTGGCTTTAGCCACCACTTATCCGCAGAAATACTCGGAAATACTGGAAAATGAAGATAAACGGCGCACGCTGGTCGAACAGGAACGGTTATACCTTGAAACCGATCATAACAGCATGACTGCGGCAATGCTTCTTGATGCCAACTTTGCCACAGAATTGGTTGAACCTGTTTATTATCATGAAGAACCGATGGAATCAGGATTTTTCGAAGATTCTCGATGTTATCGGCTCACACAACTTTTTCATCTAGCAAAGCATCTCGCGGACATTGCCATCACTGCCAAAGTTGAATACTTTGAGCAGACTTCCGAATTAATGCTGCTGGCAAAAAAAATTGGTTTTGAAACAAAAACCTTTGCAGACATGGTCCAGGATATTATCCATTCTTGGAAAAACTGGAATACATTGCTTAAAGTACCTTGCGCGACATTACCGTCTTTTCAGAATATTACCCAAACGATTGAGCAATTTTCCGAGGATAGTCAGAATGCCTCCGCGCTTCGTGTTCTGGTCATTGAAGACGATCCGGTCAGCCGTCAACTGATTCAGGAAATACTATCGAGTACGCTGGGTCATACCGTTTTCTCAGCCGAAAATGGGCAACAAGGTTTGTCCCTAGGATTGGAAACAATGCCGCACGTTGTCATTACCGACTGGATCATGCCGGTAATGGATGGGCTTGAATTGACGCGCGCCCTGCGCGCTACCGAATGGGGCCAGAACATCTATATCATTATGCTGACCGGTGTTGAAGAAGAAGAAAAGCTTGCCAAGGCTTTTGAGATTGGTGTGGATGATTACATCATCAAACCCATCAACATACGCACCTTCCGCGCTCGTTTAAGGGCGGCCTGGCATTATCGAAGACTACAGGATTCCTGGCAGCACGATCAGAAACAACTCAAACAATTCGCCGCCGAACTTGCAACGTCCAACCGTAAGCTTGAACAAGCCGCGCATACCGATATCCTGACCGGACTGCCGAACCGGCGCGCAGGCATGGAAGCTTTATCGCGCACCTGGAGTATTGCCAGCCGCTCTTATCAACAGGTGGCTGCCATTCTCATCGATATCGATTTTTTTAAAAATATTAATGACAGCCACGGTCACGCGGCGGGCGATACAGTTCTTCAAACCATCGCAGCATCGATACAGAATACAGCACGCAAGGGAGATTTTTTCTGCCGTATCGGCGGTGAGGAATTTTTGATCATCTGCCAGGATAAAAAAACAGATTTGAACTCAACCGCAATTTTTGCCGAAAGGCTGCGCAACAAAGTAAGCCTAGAACATATCAACATTCAGGGTAAAACGATTGCGGTAACCATCAGCATCGGTATTGCATTGAAAGAAGGCTACATGCAAAACGAGGATGAATTGATCAAAGCCGCTGACAAAGCGTTATATGCCGCCAAGCATGCAGGTAGAAACAGGATTTACTGTGCGACCGGCAATCAATTTTTTGTCCCCGATCTCAACAGTTGATAAAAAACACTATCCAGACTCAGAAATTCTGCAAATAGCGCAGCAACTGCACAATCCGGTTGTTGATTATATTGGCGCGATAATCACCGCGTGAAATAACTGCTGCGCTGCCAAAGCTGGCATGGGTCCAGTTGCGCGCAATGAATTCAAACTCCTGATTGCGATAGCGAAACCATTGCTTCTGTGAATTGCTCAAGGCACGCCCGGCTTCATCACCAAGCTTCGCCATCAACTGATTATAAGCACTATCGAGTTCGTCATTGAGAAAATCTTCATAACGTGCATAGGCCGTGATATATCCTTGGGTGGTATGCGGTGTTTGCTGTATATCGTCTTCATACACCTTTGCACGTTCAAGAAAATTTGCAACATAATCAGGTGCATCCGGATTATCGATGGCATATGCAGAAATACTGCAACCCACCAGAAAAAGTATCAGTATAGCTTTGCGCCAGAATT
>JADZAR010000116.1 GCA_020852475.1 Nitrosomonas sp. | reverse complement strand
TTGTTGCCATGTTATTCCTCCTTACTTACTTGTTAATTAATACTACTTCCTACTAACTTCTCTTTCCTTAATACTAATTAATTAGTACTGCTTTTTACAACAGCCTCAGGCGCTTCTACCCCTCGCCTCTCCGCTGCAAACCACAGGCTAGTCGACCTTAACCCACAAAGTCAAGTCATTTGTCATATAATCACCCCTAGATCTGCATGGATTATTTAATATTAATGGATAATATTTTCAATTTCAATATTCAAATTTACTGAAGATCACTGCAATGATAAAAAAAATTTTGACTTGCGAATCATTGTTTTTCTAATTTCATTGAAAATAAAACAAATTGTCGTAATCAATAAAATTATTTTCAAAAATTATTTATTTAATTCTTACACATTTTATTTATACTCCCATTCCCGCCATCCATTCAGCAGAGGAAAGTAAAGCCCTAGAAAAATTTTACGCTTGTCAATTTCTCGAAAAACTTGTGCATACTTGTTTAATTGATTTCGATATCGTTCGAGTTCTCTGTCCAGGAATAATGCTATGTCAGCGCCTTCGTGGCTGCTTGTTTTGTAATCGATTATCCAGCGTGCATCGTCTGAATCACAAAAAGTACGATCTATTACATAATTAACTGCCCTAGCTCCCATTATGTGCGTCAATTTGAGTTCATTCTGCGCTTCTTTTTTTTCGCTTAATATCCATTGTCCACGCTCGTCCGCTAACGTATTTGTTAATGCGATTACGATGCGATCAACGGCTCGCTCCAGTGTTTTGTGGTCCGCACTTAATCCATTATTCAATAATCCGAGCTTAAACATTCTTCGCATGGCATGAATGCGCGAGTTATCCCATCCGTATAATTTGTCTTCAGCCATTTGTTGCAAAGCTCTATGTACAATACTGCCAATATGTCTGGCAATCTCACTAGCCCAGAAAAATTCAATTTGCTCTTGAGTATTAGTCACTGCATCATTGAATTGCCACACAACCGCTTGCGGTGCAACCGGTATCTGCCAGTTTGATGGTATTCGTGCGATTGACTGATTGTATTTTTTTTCTTGATTATTCGTTAAGTTACGTTCTTCGATTCGGCATAAACCTTCGCTCAATGCTTTATTGAAGTCCTGCTCGACCACAGGCCAAAGCCTATTCAGCAGACTACCCGCGCGCGGCAGTCGAATTTTCATTTCCTCGCTAACGTGGGTTGTAGTAACATGCCCAAATAGATGCAAAAATTTTTTAGCGCGCGTTGCTGCAACATACAAAAGTCGATCTGACTCGAAACTTTCCTTATCGCGCTCAATCGATGTAATCCATTGATTTATTTTGTTACCTGTATCACCCGCTCTTTGAATAGGCGCAAGAAATAGATCCGCTTTTCTATGCATAGTAGCGCTTAACTCAGAATTTATATTGTCTTTGGTACATGGTAATTCGATCCATTGCAGTAATTGTGGTGACTGGTTTTTGGAGCTGTAGCTCAAACCGGGGATCAGCACCGTATCAAATTCTAATCCTTTGGATTTATGAATCGTCATTATCTGCAAACGGTCATCTGCTTGTAGATCTGCTGATGCAAATAACCGAGTCAAACCATTAAGAAATACAGTCCAGTTTAAAATATTTCCGGCAGAATCATGTTGATCAAGATATTCAAAAAAAATTTGTGCATCATTAAGCTTGCTCGCTTCTGCTTGCTTCAAATTCTCCGTTATACATCCCGGGCCGCCCAAGGCCAACCAGGTGGTTTCGACCGTATGGCGCAATGACATCCGCATACGATTTTGTATGCATTGTGCAAATACACGCCGAACCCTCTGCAAGCGTAGTAAGCCATCTTCAGAAATACCGGATAAATGGTTTTCATCATTCATTGAGCTCCAGATTGCCGATGATTTGCCGCGAAGGTTATTTTCATCGGAAACGAGACTGGGAGATACCAGGGCTTGCAAATCAGCAAGTTTTAAACCACACCATGGCGCACGGAGCACCGACAGCCAGGCGATACGGTCAGCCAAATTCAGCAGCGCACGTGTAAGCATTAACAAATCATGTATTACCGGCTTGTCATTCAGTGCATCGATATCTACAGCACGAAAACGGAGATTATTGGTCTTTAGAAGCGGTACAATTTCCCTCAAATGATTGCGATTGCGCACCAGAATTGCAATGGAGTCATCCGGACGTTTATTCCTGATCTGCTGAATAGCATCAATAACCTGTTGCGCTTCTTGTGCACGATTATTCTCGAATAACGGATGCAGTGTCACCGCGCGTTCTGCTTGTTCATCATGCACAGCGAACGAAGGCGTATACGCCACTGCCCCAACCGCGCTATTTTCGATTGCAGGCATGATCTGCTGAAACGCATGGTTGACCCAGTTAACAATGCCGCGCTGCGAACGAAAATTACTGCTTAGCGTGATAGATTCCAATTTAATGTTACCAATGCCAAATTGCCGCGCTTGCAAAAACAAACCGACTTCAGCTTCACGGAATCGATAAATGGATTGCATGGGATCTCCAACGGCAAACAAGCTTCGTCCATCGTGCATTTCCCATCCACCGATCAGTTTCTCGATCAAATGAAATTGACTGATCGAAGTATCCTGAAATTCATCAATTAACAGATGCCTGATTCGATAATCCAGATGCAACGCCAAGTCCGTCGGCATTTCAGCTTCACCCAGCGCATTTATAGCGCGTTGCGCTACTTCCGTAAAATCGACCTGACCCGTAGCATGAAAGATCAATTTCAATTCCGCAACAGCATACGGCAACATTCGCGTTATCACGCCCAACATCTCCCACTGCGTATCACTGTAAGCGGATGGCGGCAACTCGCGCATCGCAATTAAAGCCTGACGCACTGCTTCATCATCCCTCAACGACTGAATAAATTCCGCCATGCGCGCCTTCCATTGCTTGGCTGACTCTTTTTCCGTGGTTGTCGTCCCGGACGGAAATCCCAGATTCTTATCGATTCTATCGCGCCACGTACCTTCCCGGGTCAACAACAACTCGGCAACACCACACCATTCTTCAACCGTACTCGGCAAATTTTCAAGGTCTACGCAATATGCAATCCTGGAAGATTTATTCGCGGTAATCAGATTTGCAGCGGCATAGCGCATCAGATCAACTAGCTCACTTTTCAACGCTGCGGGAAACACACTGGATGCATCCGATACCGCACTGCGATGCACAGCTTGTAATGAAGCTTCCAGCTCTTCACGTGTCCTGCCGTGAATATGGCGCAACCAATGATCCCGGCGTCCCAGCATTTCAACCAGCAAATTGACGATAAACTCGGTATCGTTGTCCAGATGATCGAATAACTGCTCAAGATCATCCGCTATCGCCGTATTTTCATTGAGTAATCCGACAATTGAGCGCGCAGCGCGAATATAGAGGTCTGCAGTGTCCTCCGTCGTTTCCGGCTGCGCGCCAAATTGCGACAATATCGGCATTTGCTGCGTTAATGACGCGCATAGCGAGTCGATCGTTTGTATGCGTAATCGCGCTGGATTGTCAAGAATTCTCCATGCCTTCAGATGATCGCGTTGTAGTGCACTGATGGCAAGCTCATGTGTTAATTGATCGAACGTACTCAGTTCTTCAGCCTGCGTTGACGATTCTGAGTCTGCCGATCGCAGAGCTTTCAACACACGTTCGCGCATTTCCGCAGCAGCTTTGCGAGTAAAAGTAACCGCTATAATTTCTTCAGGATTATCAACAAAAGCCAGCAAGCGCAGGTAACGCTGAATCAGCAACCCCGTTTTACCCGACCCCGCCGGCGCCTGAACAATAAATGATTGTGTTGGATCAAGAGTACGCAGGCGTGCTTCAGCATCAGGAATGTCATTAAAATTACTCATTCACAGCATCCCTGTCTTCAGTCGTCAGAAGGCGCTCATTAATGCGGCAGAAGGATTGAAAGTCACAATAGCGACAGGTTTCCGGAAACTTTTTTGGCATTACCCGTGCATCACCGCGCATAAAACCGTTGGCGAGCTGCAAAAAAACAGTATTCCACTGATCGAATAACGCTGCCCAGGTTGGAAACGCATCACACTTACCCGATTTGTCAAACGCGTCGACACCCGGCAACAAGTCATCATATTGAGCCAGTGCCGAAAAAACCAGATTCCCCGATTTTATCGTTGCAAATGCAATTCCCGCGACTTCAGGCAGCGGTGGACTGGCCATGACAAGATATAACGGCAATTGCGGCTCGTCAGGCCGATTACCCAGCATCGCATCAATTTCATGTTGACTGGTTTTATAATCGATAATGAGCCGCATACCATTCTCAAGACGATCAATTCGATCCATGCGCCCCTGTAATTTCAATTCGCCGACCTGAATAACATGGCTCTGCTCAATCGCTTCAACCGTGAAATCGTTCCGATTCATCTCTGTTTCAAGCCATTCACGCACCAGGCGGACCAAACGTTTGCATTCGATGGACAGGAATCGATCAGACAATGCAAAAGGCTTTTTTCGTTTGATGCTCTGAACCGCATCATGACTTGCCGCAAAAAGAATATTAGCGAGATCTTTCTGATTGATCTTACCTAGCGCCTGTCTGGTCTTAAACGTGTTCCATACCGAAGCCAGAACCTGATGTACCAGTATCCCCCGCTCCATGGCATTTAATCCGATATGCGGCGCGTCCACCCTGTCGACAGCCATGCGATGGCGTGCCCATGCCCGAAATGGACAGGCCGCATAATCCTTGATAACCGCAACACCGCCACCCACTTCATGCTTAGCCATTGATGGCGCGCAATCATCGGCGACATACTCAAGACGAACAGTCTGAGCAATTAGGTTCCGATGGTTCAGGTATCGCGGCAAATCAATGCTGCTTTCCGGTATTAAACGAATCAACGGACTTGGCGGAGTTTCCAGCGCATCAGCACCATCGCTGAATTTTGAATGACTCAACACCACCTCGTTAGCGCTGTTCATCCAGCTGACAGTCATTCGCTGTGAAAATGCAAGCGCCTCTGCTGCTGATCCCGTCGGCATGCCGGATTTTTGTTGTAATGCATACGGTATAAAAGGATTGGTGCGTGGGCGCAAGGGCCATTGCTCGTCAGACAATCCCATCACCCACAGGTGATCAAACTTCAAACCTGATGCCTCAAGAACACCGAGTATCTGAATAGGTACTGGCGGTGTCTGTGGCTGAAATACAGTATTAGACACGATATGATTTAACCGCCGAACCGCACTGGCGAAACTAGTTTGCGGTATGACAAGATCGAGGGCTGCCAACTCAGCCACGGTTTCATGCCATTTCTGGAATGCCTGATATTCCCTGGAATCCAGTGTACGTTCCCCAGGAAACCCGATGATCTGAAGTATATCCAATATCAATTCAGCGTAATCACTATGCCGGGCTTTTTGCGGTAGGTCGCGCTGGCAAAACGCAAGTAGCGTCGAAAAATTTTCCAGCAACACCGGACACCCGATTCCTGAGTGACCATCTGGATGTTTGTCACTGAACAACATCTGCAATAATGAAACGAACTGCTCAAGCGTCAGATCCGGCGCGGCATGCCGACGCAACTTCTGTTCCAGTAAAGCCCGATCATGGATTTCTGCGTCACCTCCCCCAATAAACGGTGAACGCAGTAAACTATTGATTCGATCATAGATCACTGCTTGTGAAACCAGCATCAGAATGGTCAGCGCGGTATCAATTAAAGGATAATCCAGCAGTCGCAGACCCAGTGAAATATTAAAAGGCAGACGCGATGCATAGTGTTGGTAAGGCTGCGGCAAAGCCGCACATACATCAGGCTGCATTACGTCATTGAAGATACGCTGCAATGCACTGCGTCGTTGTGTTAATGCCGGTGCAACAATGCCAATCGAAGCAGAAGGATCGGCCTCTAGTCTGGCGCGCGCCCAAACTGCCGCATGATATATCTCATCCTCGACATCGGTATAACAGACATGCTTTACGGCATGCGTATCTTTATCGTCTTCAGATTCACGACCAATCACCTGAGGCTCGATTAGCACTACACTGCTCCCCGAAGCCTTCAGATCTTTCAATACTGCAATTTGTTGCGGGGTGAAATGATCGAAACCGAAGCAAAACAATTCATCCGGCACTTCAACGCGGCCTTGCGCGCACAGGATTCTGATCAACTCACCAAGACAGGCTTGGTCGGTCTGATTATTATCAGCAAGGTGCTTCCGGTAGATTTCTGACCAGCGGCGAAAAGCAATCGAATCTTCATTCAACGGATATTGTTCAAAAGCATCCGATAACTGCCAGTCATGGAGTAGTTGCCAAGCTTCGAAAGCAAGGCGGGCCGCCTGCGTAATATTGAGTAGCAAACCGCCTGCGTCATCCGATTGAATTATTTTTTCCCAAAGCATATGTGCCTGCACGGCATTCAACAGTAAGGGAATGTCGATGTTCTGAACGGAATAAAGCGCGTTCAGATATATACGCTCAAGAAAAGTGGCAAACGGCAATATATCTGGTGTTTGCCAGACAATCTGATGCCGCTCACGTTGATGCTGATTAAAATCGTTTACAAGCGCCTGAGCCAGTCTGCGATTAGGCGTAACAACAGTCGCTGCCGTTACGTTGGTGCTCAGGCGATTGAAAAGTTCTTCTTGCGAAAGGAATTGAAATTGCGATGTGGAGGCATGTAGCATGGGTTAAAAACTCACGTTTCCACGCCGATGCCGCCACTGTGTGACTCAGCGCTGCAGATGTTCCCGCTTATCGGCGACACTCGCCCATTCGTCAGCATCGGGCAATGACTCTTTTTTTTCAATGATCGGCTGCCATTGCTTGGATAATTCTGCGTTTAAAGCGATAAAGTCGAGTTGAGAATCGGGCACGTCATCTTCCGCATAAATAGCCTCAACAGGACACTCTGCAACACACAACGTGCAATCGATACATTCATCCGGATCAATGACCAGAAAATTTGGACCTTCACGGAAACAATCAACCGGACAAACGTCAACACAGTCCGTATATTTACATTTAATACAATTCTCAGTAACTACATAAGCCATGAAACGATTCCTTGCGTTACACTTATTTATAAAATCCGGTATTTTAGCAGAAATTTATTCCTTGCCGCTATCACCCGCGAAGATCATTTTACCTGAGGAAGCCGTTTTCCGAGATTAACGCATAAATCATTCGTGAAAAGCTAACCGGTCGATTGGTTTACAGTCTTGAAACTTGTCACCAGCGCTTCCTCTGGCTGGAAAAAGACTGAATCAGCGATTATAAAAAAACGGATATGAAAATGCTGCAAATTTATCAATGCGGCAGCTTGTTTTGACTGCTTTCCAGGGCAATCTGTTTCAGTTCCAGCAAATGCATGGCGCCGGTTTTTTGCATGACAGTGCTTCGGTGAATTTCGACTGTGCGATGACTGATACCCAGATGTGCAGCAATTTCCTTATTTGACAGCCCCTGAACGACAAAAGCCAGAACTTCTCTTTCGCGGCCGGTTAATCTTGTCAGCAGATCTCTTGCTCTTTGCGCGTTATCTTCCGCCTTCAGTTTATTTTCATAATCTGCGAAGGCTGATGCAATGCAGACCATAAGTTTTTCCCGGGTTACCGGCTTGGTTAGAAAATCGACAGCACCGGCTTTGATCGCTTTGACGCTTTGCGGAATCGTGCCATAACCGGTCAGAAAAATAACGGGTAGCATGCATGTTCTTTTGTTCAACGCTTCCTGCAATTGCAGCCCATCCAAACCAGGCATCTGCAGGTCTGAGATGATGCACCCTTTCCAGTGTGACAAGTCATGTTTAAGAAATTCTTCCGCGCTTTCAAATGATTCAACGGTAATTGCCTGTTGCCTCAGCATGAGTGTTAGTGAGTGACGCACTGCCGCATCATCATCAATAATGTATACAGTGAAATTATCAAATTTCTTCATGCAAATGGCAGCGTAAAGTGAAAGCGAGCGCCCTGTTTATAGTCAGGATCCATCCAGAGCCGGCCGCCGTTGGCTTCAATCAACGCCCGGCTGATCGAAAGCCCTACGCCGAGACCAGTGGGCTTGGTCGTAAAAAAAGGCTTAAATATGCGCTTCAGCATGCCGGGATCAATGCCGGGACCATTATCAATGATCGAAACCATTGCCATGTTTTCAAGCGCAAGTGTTGCCACTGAAATCCGGATCTCCGATACCGACACTCGTGCACTGCGCATGGCTTCCACCGCATTCCGGATCAAATTGACCAGGACACGCTGAATCTGAAACCGGTTGGCGCTCACGGCAGGAAGCTTGGACTCCAGATCAAGCACTAGAATGAAGTCTCCGTACCCATCGCCGCGCGCCAGCAGCAGCGCATCTTCTATAACCTGATTGAGATCCAGGGTTTCACGCTCAACCGCACTGTTCTGTAAAAAATTAAGCAATTCATATAACTTGTGACCGGCCAACTGTGCTTGTTCAAAACAACTCTTCATGGCATCTTTCATCGGACTACAGCCTGTCGGTGCTTCATTTAAGGCGTGCAGCGCCACTTCGCTGTAAGCGGAAATTGCGGTCAACGGGGAATTCAATTCATGCGCAATTGCGGAAGCGGTCAGCATAGCAACTTGCTGTTTAAACAATGCTTCTGTCTCATTGCGGTACTGTTGGAGCTTTTTCTCACGCTGCTTTCGCTGCGTAACATCCCGTGCAATACCTACAATCCGTTTGGCTTTTCCCATTTCAAATTGCGTCTCGCCAAATATAGTTAACCAGCGTTCCTGTTGCTGATCGGGGTGTAGATCATTGTTTTGTACAATACGGAATTGCACACGGAATTCACCGCCCATGCGAGGATTGATTGCTCTGTCGTATGCAGTCTGACATCTTGCGCGGTCATCGGTATGTACAACAGCAATCAAGTCATCCATTTCATCAATACTGTTGCCGCATAGCTCGCGCAAGCGCTCATCGCAATATATCTTGCGATTAACACAGTCGATATCGAATATGCCGACATTGACCATCTGTTTGATCAACCACAAGCGCTCCTGACTTTCGTGCAAGGCATATTCGGCCTGACTGTAACGGTCAACAGTGTTCAACGCAAGCAATACATATATTTGATGCTGAAGCGTAACTGGATTCAGACTGATATCAACGCCAATTTCATGACCGTCACGGTGCAGCAGCACGAGATTTCGATTATTTCCCATCGGGCGCCTGCGCGGGTGCGCCAGATAGTGCTTACGATATTGCCGGTGATGTTCCCGGAAGCGCTGCGGAATAAGCGCCTCCACTTCAAGCTTGCAAAGCTCATTGAGCGTGTAACCGCATAATTCCTGTGCAGCTGCATTGGCCATGACAATTTTACCGGATGCGTCAACCAGTATCATGGCTTCAACCACAGCTTCAAACAAATCGGCGAAACTGATTGGGTTTGATGACGCTTTCTGTGCGTGTTCAGTTATCGATTCTGAATTCACTGATTTTTTTATCATATCAGCAAGCGAAAAATATAATCTTTACGCCTGATTATAAATGATTATTTAGTTTTAGACAGATAACATAACCAAGCTCTCGCACGAATTACGATATACGGCCTGCTTACGGGCGCCTCTAAAAATGCAGAGTTTTAAATGGAACACGAACACGAGCAAGACGAGGCGAGAGCAAAGAATATTGACGCAGCAATATCGGATATGTGCAAAAAATATTCTTTATGAACAATTATTTACTGCAAATAAATCTGGATTTTCAGAGATGTTTTCATTCATAGCGAATAAACTCCTCGGCCAGTGCATCGCTACCATAGCGGCTAATCAAGGCGTCGATTTCAGCGATCAGATTATCATCCTCGTCTTCTTCCAGGGCGCCCTCGCCCACGAGGCGCGCAGTTAGCCCCGATGTCATCGCTTCCCTGACCGACTCCAGCGTTGGTGGACTGTCTGGACTCCGTTGAATGATTGTCGCTTCAATCACGCGTGACAATGGTTCGCTCGCTACTTTCTGAATAAAATCAATCGCCGCAGGAGTTTCACCATATTCTTCAATCAAAGCATTCAGCTCATCCAGCAATGATTCATTGACATCAAAATGATGTAGCTGTTCGGTTTCGGTAAATGCATCTGATAACAGACCAGCCAGAAATTCACGCATGTCCTCAAGCGTAATGATTTGCCCCGGTTCTGAGCGGTTTATGCGATTTTCAATTAAGGCTGATAGATTCGAACTGACACGGGTAGCCACATCGATCGGGTTGCGTATCATGAAAAACCTCCTCTTTAGAATAAAGGTGTATTACTGGAAGATTAGTGCAAGGCATCTCTTAAATCCAGATATGCGAGTCGTTCGCTTTGCGGATGCCTGCAAACCGGCAATTACTGACGCCGTGCTGAACAACAATTCGATCTGTGATCAGATCTTAGGATTATTTTACATGGTGCGATCGATCAACAAACGTAATTCCTGCAGCGTACGGGTATTCAATACATCGCGCTTTTCCAGCCAGCCGCGCCGTGCCTGCCCAATACCAAAACGCAAATTGGCAAAATCATCAATACTATGCGCGTCTGAATTAATACTTATCAATACCCCCTCCTCCTTCGCTATCCGGCAATGCGTATCGAGCAAATCCAGTCTTTCCGGATGCGCATTCAATTCCAGAAAACAGCCGCGCTGCCTGGCTTCACGGATTATGCGCAGCATGTCGACATCATACGGTGCGCGGCGTTGCAGCAAACGCCCGGTCGGATGCGCCAACAGCGTAAAATGCGGATGCTGCATGGCATGAATAATCCGCTCGGTCTGCCCGGTACGCGACAGATTGAAACTGCTATGCACCGCCGCCACGACCAGATCGAGTCGCGCCAGCACGCTGTCGGGCAAATCCAGGCTGCCATCCTCCAGAATATCGACCTCGATACTTTTGAGCAACGTGATTCCCTGTAATTCAGCATTCAGCTGATCGATCTCATCGCATTGTTTCAGTAATTGCTGAGTATCGAGTCCATGCGCCACTGTTAACCGCCGGGAGTGCTCGGTAATTGCCAGATATTCAAAACCCTGCGCCAAACCCGCCTGCGCCATTTCTCGCAGCGTATTATGCCCGTCGGTCGCTTTGGTGTGCGCATGCAAATCACCCCGCAGATCGCTGCGTTCAATTAATTGCGGTAATTTCCCTGATTTTGCAATTTCAATCTCGCCGTGATTTTCTCGCAACTCCGGTGGAATGTAAGCCAAACCCACCGCTGCGTACACGGCCGCCTCGG
>JADZAR010000115.1 GCA_020852475.1 Nitrosomonas sp. | reverse complement strand
TATCCGGAATCAGGTCGTCAACGGGATTGATGATAACGCCAGCATAACCATCAAACATCACTTGAGTCGCATCCTGGATGTCTATCGTGCGTGTATCTGAACCATTACTGATAATGATCGCCCCGCTGCCCGCCACAACCGGTTCATCAAAATACAGTTCAATATTGTTATCGACTTTTAATGTCCCCTCATACCATAGATTACTCCAGTTCAACAGCGGATTGGATGCCGTGGTTATAAAATTCAGTGTTTCTGGATCGTTGATGCCCTCATAGGTATTGCCTGACGCATCCTGAATCACGCCGCTGGCAATCTGAATGGTGTACTGGGTGTCAACAATTAAATCATCGGTTGGATCGATAACGATTGACGACCCGCCCTTTTCTCCGCTGATAAAAGTCACCTGATTCGTGTCATGAATGTCAATTACTCGCGTATCGATACCACTGCTGATAATGATATTGCCGCTGCCCGCGACAACGGATTCATCAAAATCGAGCACGATATTCTGATCAATCTTTAATGTTCCCTCGTCCCAGGGGAAATTTGAAATTAGTTGCGGAGCCGTCGTATCCGAGGGATTGATAATCATGAAGCTTTGATTTACTAGTACGCTGCCGCCATGGCCGTCAATGACGCTATACTGCAATTCGACTGCACCGGTAAAATCCGTATTAGGAGTAAAAAGCCACCCGCCTGGCATTTCTATCAACACGCCATTTGTTGCCACGAGATTTGCGACTGACAGTACATCACCCTCGGGGTCGGAGAATCCGATCAATAAATCACTTTCAAGAATCCTATACGATGCATTTACCTCACCATCATTAAGATCAATCAATGTCCCAGAAAGCATCGGCGGATCATTGACACCAGCAATTTCCACCGTCGCAGTCGCCCAGCTTAGAGCGCCATTACCCAGTCGAATGGCATAGGCAAATGTATCGATGAGCGACTTATCAGCAGGCAACGACACCAGTTTTGCAAGCAGTTCCGGCGTATAGGAATAGGCAACCTTGCCATCCGCGGTAATTGAAATGTGCGCCCCCATGATACTCGATTCGGCAATATCAACCCCATCACCGGTCAGCAGATCAGTTGATCCGGGACCGATGCCATCATCAATCGACCAGAGTGATTTGGCATTTCCACCTCCATCATTGGCCATAACGTCCAGAATAAAAGCCTGATCTGCGCTTCCGGTATCGGCACTCAAGGAAAAAAGATCGTCCTTTGCTTGTGGCGTTTGATCCAGAACCTTTCCTGGTATAACGCGACCACTTTCATTTCGGGAATTTACTGCACGATTGATTTCAGTTCTCATGTACGCACCTTTTGTAGTCAATGGGACAAAAACAGTATACATAATCGCTCAATTATGTAGTGTGTGTTTTCTCACATTCGGAATGTACTATGACGTTACATTATTCAGTACTCAGGACAGGCTGAATTTATCCGGATTATTCGTTGAATCAATGTCCGTTGTTGTCTCGTACATCGTTCAACACCTTGATTCGGTGTTTGAGCCATTGCGTAATATGCTGTAAAACTTCGCTTTTGCGCGGTTCAGTTAGAAACAGGTGTTGATGATAACGTGAATCGGCCAGCTCAAGATAGCGGTTATCACCATGGTTATTCAATGTCGCCTGAATAAAATCCTTATTGCCCCAGGCGGGTGTAATCGGATCTCGCACCGAATAAATCAGATCATACGGCGTATCAAACGCATGCATCTGGCGACGGAAGCGCACAATCTCTTCTTCGACACCCTTTGCGTAGCGTGGCACGGTGCGACGAATAATCCAGCTATCATCACGAATCTTCTTTTTTTCTTCCGCACTGTCGGTCAGGTAATCCACCACCCAAGCCGGGGTTACAGTCGAAAATGCACGTCGCAGCCCTGGCAAGGATAATATCTCAAATACACCTTCCAGAACCGGCACTGTCAGGAAAGCCAGTACCTGATTGAATGCCATCAGTGGGAACGGTTCATCATGCGGATTCAGAAAATGCGTTTCGGCATGAAATGATAATTTGATGATCGGATTGACCAGCCAACCCAGCCAGCCGGGCGGTTCACTTACGGCAAAACCCGGTCCGAGAAAAACAACACCTAGCACACGCTCAGTTACAGCGTTCCGGTTTTGCAGCAAGAAGGTCGCCGTAATCAATCCGCCCAGGCTATGCGATAAAATAAAGACCGGATAATCGGCTGCACCGTGCGTATCACAAAGCGCGATAGTTTTCTGCAACGCCAGATCGAGACTTGCGCGCGCAGGATCAAGGTTGCCGAGCGCAGCCTGCGCCAGATAAGCTTCACTGACATCTACAGTCCCGGCACCTGCCCGTAATGCCTGATCAGCTTGCCATAAAACCGGATTGGATAAACCATGTGCTTCATAATCAAATCCGGCGACGATAAAATTCTGTTGCACAAAATAGCGCGCGACATCATGGTAGCGACCGATATGTTCATTCATGCCATGCACCAGCAATAAACAGGCTTCCGGCTTCACGCTATCCGCCGGATACATTATTCGCAACAACAACGGCGGATGATCATCAGGTTGCGGAATACTGTTTTCCTCGCCCCAGGCCGGGTAAGGCGTTGTCGCATATTGCTGATGCGCACAACCCGGCAGCAGCAATAAAAGCAGCATTGTAAGTATTGCCGCGATGTTTGCATAAACTGGTTTTATAAGCATACTGATTCATCGATTATCTTTATCGGACACGGTATCATCTCATAACACGGATTGCCGGTGCAGTAGCACATAAAAAACACTCTGCACAAAATTGCACAAACACTATTCATTCATTGAAAAATTCATTCTTAATCATGGCTCACGAATACTGGCTCAATCGCTGGGAACGCAACGAAATCGGCTTTCATCAGGAGGGTTTTAATCCGTATCTTCTGGAATACTGGCCACGTTTGAACATTGCGGATAATGATGCAGTTTTTCTTCCGCTGTGCGGAAAATCGCGGGATATGATTTGGCTGCACAATCGCGGACACGCCATCTTTGGCGTGGAACTGAGCAAGTTGGCTGTCGCAGATTTTTTCCAGGAGAATAAATTCAATCCTGTCCGACAAGCAGAGCGAGACTTTACCCGTTATGCAGCGGGCAGGATAACAATCCTTCAGGGCGATTTTTTCAATTTAAATAAAAAGCATCTGGAAAAAATCAGTGCCGTTTATGATCGCGCATCGCTAGTAGCGCTACCGCCGGATACGCGCAAACGCTATGTACAGCACATGATGCATCTGCTGCCGCCTGCCACACAAATACTGCTGGTCGGTTTTGATTATCCTCAAAGTGAAATGCAGGGTCCGCCTTATGCCGTATCTGTCGAAGAAATCAGCATGTTGTATCAGCATCATGCTGAAATCAATCTGCTCAAGCAGATCGATGTACTTCATGAAAATCCACGCTTCCAGCAGCTCGGTTTAAGCAGGCTCGAGGAAAATATTGTTTTATTGACCACAAAAAGCTGAATCACGTAATCCTGTCTGGTGCCGACCTTTTTCGGCGCCTTGCGTTTATTTTAACTTCAGACTGAATCTATGAAATTTTCCGAAATATTTGATCGCTGAAGCTTCTCTACAGAACCAGATCGCAGTCACAGCCAAATTCATCTTATCCGTAACTTCCCAGCAACCGAAACCCTAAATCGGGTATCAACTGCCAGCAACTCAGTCTGTAGTGCAAAAAAAGCAATGTTATTTGCTTGTTATTTCGCTTATTACCGCAAACCAACATCTTCCATAATGTGGCACATCAAATTCAGGAGCTAGGATGTCATGTCAGAAACAGCGGCGGTAGAAAAATCAGGCAATAAGAAAGGACTTATTATCATGATTGTGGTCACAGTCCTGGCCATTGGCGCAGGTGCGGGCGGCGCATGGTTTTTGCTGCAGGGTCAGCAGGAAGATGAATACGAACCCGCGCGGCCTAAAAAAATACCGACTGCATTCAAGGAACTCGACGTATTTACTGTCAATTTACAACCTGAAGAACGCAATCAGTATCTTCAGGTAGGTTTGACTGTAAAAATTCGTGACACCGATGTTTCAATGGAAATCGACAAAAAAATGCCGGAAATCCGCAATCGGATTTTGCTGTTACTGACCAGCAAAACAGCAGCCGATCTGTCGCCACTGAGCGGAAAACAACAGTTAAGTAGTGAAATAATCGACGAAATCCGCAAAACACTTGACTCCGAGATGCTGCGCGAGGAAGTGATGGATGTTTTATTTACTTCATTTGTCATTCAATAATATAACATGGCTGAAGACTTTCTCTCGCAAGATGAAGTAGATGCGCTGCTCAGAAGCGCAACTGGCGAACAGGACGAAGAAAAGCAGGCAGAAGATACGCCCGGGATCAGGACTTATGATCTCGCAACACAAGAGCGCATTGTGCGCGGGCGGATGCCGACGCTTGAAATTATCAATGAACGGTTTGTACGGTTATTTCGTATCGGATTGTTCAACTTCGTTCGCCGAACGATCGATATCACGGTGGGCACAGTCAAAGTTATCAAATTCAGTGAATTTGTCCGCAATCTGGTAGTACCAACCAATCTCAACATGGTTCACATCAAGCCACTGCGCGGTACAGCGCTGATGGTGTTCGAACCCGATTTGATTTTCCTGATTATCGATAATCTTTTTGGTGGCGACGGGCGTTACCATACGCGTGTTGAGGGGCGGGATTTCACTGAAACCGAACAGCGGATTATCAGGCGTTTGCTCGACATCGTATTTGAAGAATATGAAAAATCGTGGAAACCGATTTATCCGGTCAGTTTTGAATATATCCGCTCCGAAATGAATCCGCAGTTCGCTTCCATAGCGACACCGAATGAAGTCGTTGTCTGCGTCTCTTTTGATCTCGACCTGGGCGGTCATGGCGGCGAGTTTCATGTATGCATACCCTACTCGATGGTTGAACCCATACGGGATATTCTTTACAGCACATTACAGGGTGAACAGATGGAAGCAGACAAACGCTGGATCAAATCGCTTTCAAAACAAATTCAGGGCGCCGAAGTTGAATTAATTGCGAATCTGGGACAGACGCGCGTCACATTTGAGCAAATTCTAAGCATGCAGGTTGGTGATGTTATACCCATTCATATCCCGGAAATTATTTGCGCACAGATTGACGATATACCCGTAATGGAATGCCGCTACGGCATTATAAATGGTCAGTATGCCCTTAAAGTGGACACAATGCTTGCTCATACCGAAACCGAATAATCGCAGGAGACTTACATGACAGACGCAACAACTACTGATGAACTGAATGCGGAAGAAGACTGGAGCGCAGCTCTGGCAGAACAGGAAGCTGCCGTTCAGCCTACTGCCAATAAGAATGGCGATGCATTTTCTAAAACTGAAGCAGGTACAAACCATTCGGATATTGCAAATAAAAAACATCAGGAAGAAACCGAGAATGAGGTATTCTCGGGCGCAAGAAATGCGCAGGCCACTGTGTTCAAGGAATTCTCATCTGACAATCTGGGCAGGAATGCCGTCAACGATATTGATCTGATTCTGGACATTCCAGTGCAACTCACTGTTGAACTGGGCCGCACTAAAATCGCCATCAAAAATTTGCTCCAGCTTGCGCAGGGCTCTGTTGTTGAACTCGACGGACTGGCCGGTGAACCCATGAGCGTATTGGTTAACGGTTGTCTGATCGCACAGGGCGAAGTCGTTGTTGTAAACGACAAGTTTGGTATCCGCTTAACGGATGTCATCACACCGAGCGAGCGAATTCGCAAACTCAATCGATAGTATTTTTAAATCATGCCAAAACAATTCTCAGCCTTTTTATCATTCATTTCATTGTGCATCTTTTCAGCTCAAGTGTTTGCTGAAACGGCTCAGAAAACGCCCATTGCGCCGGAATCGATCATTGGCGCCGACAGTATGGCAAAAATGATCACTGGCCTTTTGCTGGTGCTGATTATCATCATCGCCAGTACATGGGCGCTGAAGCGCTTCTCCATTATTCCGGCGATATCCTCAAGTCATCTTAAAATTATCGCCGCCACCGGCGTCGGTCAGCGCGAACGCGTGGTTATCGTTGAAATCGGTCAAACCTGGCTGGTGCTCGGTGTTGCCCCTGGCCAGGTGTGCACATTACATACCCTGGAAAAAACCACACTCGAAACGGAAAACAAAACACTGAAACGCGCCGCATCGGAATTTTCCGATGCGTTGAATACAGTATCCGGAAGAGTAAAAACCGATTAAAGCAATCTGGATGCTTACGTATTGAGTGGCCCGACCGGTTGTTCTGAATCAATCTTTCACAGGATGCCCTGAAATATGCACCGCTTTTTTAAAATTACCATCGCTTGCGTAGGCCTGCTGTTCGCCGTCATCAGTTTACCTGCAGCGGCACAGCAATCGGGCTTCCCTGCATTTACCAGTGTTCCGGGAGCGGATGGCACCACCACCTATACACTGGGTCTGCAGACTTTCATTCTGCTGACATCACTGACTTTCATACCGGCAGTTGTACTGATGATGACCAGTTTCACTCGCATTATTATTGTATTGTCATTGCTGCGCATGGCGCTGGGCACGCAATCCTCGCCACCCAACCAGGTATTGATCGGACTCGCACTATTTTTGAGTTTTTTTATTATGTCTCCGGTCATCGACCGGGTTTACAGCGAAGCTTATCTTCCTTTTTCCGAAGATAAGATCGATATCATGCAGGCTGCTGAAATCGCCGGTGATCCATTACGGACTTTCATGCTGCATCAAACCCGGGAAAGTGATTTAGCGTTATTTGCCCAAATTTCGGATCATGATGAAATCGAAGGTCCTGAACAGGTGCCATTCAAAATACTGGTACCGGCTTATATCACCAGCGAATTAAAAACAGCTTTTCAAATCGGTTTTATCATTTTTATTCCGTTTTTGATTATCGACATGGTCGTAGCCAGTGTATTGATGTCCATGGGTATGATGATGCTCTCACCCATGATTATTTCATTACCTTTTAAACTCATGCTGTTTGTACTGGTAGATGGCTGGCATTTATTGATTGGTTCATTGACGCAAAGCTTTTATGTTTGACATCGAGGAGATAATAAAATGACGCCAGAAAGTGCGATGACCATTGGCCGGCAAGCGCTTGAAATGACACTTATAGTTTCTGCGCCACTGCTGCTGGCCGCTTTGATCACCGGACTGATCGTCAGCATATTCCAGGCGGCGACACAGATCAATGAAATGACATTGTCTTTTATTCCCAAATTATTTGTCATGTTCCTGATCATGTTACTGGCCGGCCCCTGGATGATCAGCATCATGACCGATTACATGCACCAATTATTCACCGGCAATCCCTGGATCGCCTTGAATTGAATCTAAAAACCTCAGTTGACCATGATCAGTGGCTGACCAACGATATGAATCCATGAAACAATTCGAGCAATATCAGTTCACCCCAACGGTGAATCAAACTATGGGGTTTGTAGTTTGAAGGCTACGGCATTCCATCCGCTGAGAAAAATCACCTGGAATCGGTAATTTTTCGTGAAATAGATGATTAGTATAACCGACGCCGATCTGAATACCGCCATGGCGGCATTTTTGTGGCCTTTATTCCGAATTCTGGCATTGATAGCCAGTGCCCCGATTCTCGGCAATCCCAGCATACCTGTTCGCGTGAAAATCGGCATCGCCGTATTGCTGACACTGATCATCGCACCAACAATACAACAGCCACTACCGCAAGTAGACCCATACTCCGGCACCGGACTGATGATTCTGCTACAGCAGATTATTATTGGCGCTGCTATGGGGCTGGTCATGCGTATTGTTTTCGTCGCCGTAGAAATGGCGGGAGAAATTATTGGTTTACAAATGGGACTTGCGTTTGCCATATTTTTCGATCCGCAGAATTCGGGACAACTGGCCTTAATTGGCCGCTTCCTGGGAATTATCGCCAGCTTGGCTTTTCTTGCTATCGACGGTCACCTTATTATGATTGCGCTGATCGCGCAAAGCTTTAATACACTGCCAGTAGGTCCGGAAGGTTTCAATTCACCGACTTTCAATGCATTGGTGCTCTGGGGCAGTGAAATTTTCAAAGCCGGCATGCTATTGTCATTGCCAGTGTTGACGGCATTATTGATCACCAATCTTGCACTCGGCATTCTGAGCCGCGCCGCGCCGCAACTGAACATTTTTGCAGTCGGATTTCCAGTCACATTATCAATCGGTTTCTTGATGCTTGCACTCAGCATTATATTTTATTCACCTATTCTTGAAAAATTAGTGATGGAAGGATTCGAAATGATGGCTGGTCTGGTGAATATTACCGAAATTAATAGGCTATGAGATGGCTATCAGCCCGAAACTCGGTTTGCGGTATTTTCACAGCTCGCTCAGTTGGAACAGTGCGAGAAACACTGTCAAAAAAACAGAAATAAGCTGAATAAAGCCGTTTTATTCGCGCAGAAAGTTTTATAGCCATTGATAGAATGTCATATAAATATCAGGTTATATTGATTACGGAAGGAGTGCAAAATGGATCTAAGTCAGGCAATCGAGAAACATGCGTTATGGAAACTCAAATTTCGTACCGCGATTAGCGCACAAGAAAAAATGGACGCAATAACCATTGCCAAAGACAATTGCTGCGAACTCGGCAAATGGCTTCACGGCGAAGCTAAAGCAAAATTCGCTGCCTTGCCCAGTTATGCATTGTGTGTTGCGAAACATGCAGCATTTCACAGCGAAGCCAGCAAAATTGCCCATACCATCAATGCAAAAAAATACACCGAAGCCGAAGCCATGCTGAATGCTGGGACACTCTATGCCATAGCCTCCAATGAAGTCGGTATTGCCATTACAAAACTGAAAAAGGAATGCGATCTGTGATTCCCTGAATGCAAACTGTCGACGTCATTACACCAAGTACAAATAGCCCGGAAAGTTACATTTATCAGGCCTGAAAATGATATTCAAGTCACGCTTAATCCAATCGTTACGAAAATTATCGCCAACCCAGGAAGCATTGAATGGTATAGGCCCCAATGAATCCAGCGATCAACTCTATTTTTTCGATACGCCCGGATCGCAAACACATCATGCTATGCAATCAAATCAATCCTTAGTTACAGTCGAAGATATTGAGCAACAGCTCCGGACACTGCACCATGAACGTCTGACCGCAGAAAGCCGGGCGATTCAAGAAGCTCAAAAAAGACTTGAAGTTGAAATTAAAGCAAAGGTCGCCGCAGAGGCCCGGGCGAGAGCGGAAGCCAATGCACGTGTTGTAGCCGAGGAAAAATTGAAAACCGAAGCTTTGGCAACCGAAGAAGCCAGAGCGCGTGCGCATGCCGAAGCACTTGCTTTGAATGAAGCCAAAGCAAATTGGCAAAAGGAAACTCAAGCCAGACAATTGGCTGAAGAAAAAATAAACAGCGAAAAAGAGCTGGCGATCATACTGCATGCCAAACTGAAAACGGAAACAACACTCATCGAAGAAAAACGCAAACGCACCAAACATGAAGCCATGGCACTCGATAAAGTCAGTGCCCAGCTACAAGCGGAAAAAGAAGCTGCGGAAGTTTCCCGACAGAATACGCCGGAAACAGCAACAGCCCAGAAGTCAGTTTTTGTTGGAACCCAGATCGAAACATTCACAGAAAAACCGGACGAAGAACAGAAGCTAGAGAACAAACACCAGGAAGCCGTTGAAACCGAAGCGCACCAGCACACGGAAACAAAACCACAGCTGGAGGAAGCACCTGCATCACAATGCGCATTGGAAAATGAAGCACTTGCATCACAGTCCAAGGCTGTAGCTGCAGCATACTTGCAAGCGGAATCAGATGCCAAGAATGAATTGGAAAATCGCATCAAAACAGAAACATTAGCAATCGAAGAAGCAAAAGCACGCAAACAAGCGGAGATACGCGCGGCAAGTTATGCGGAAACCAACAGACAACAAGAGATACAAGTCAGGCAACTCGCTGAAGAAAAAATCAAGGCTGAGCAACAGGCTGCGGCTTTGCTCGAAGCCCGGCTCAAAGCAGAATCGACATTAGCAGAAGAAGCACTGGCGCGTGCAAAACAAGAGGCTATAGCACTGGAAAAAATCAACGCGCAATTACAGGCTGAGAGAGAAGCGAAGACATTAGCGGAAAATAACGCAACAATTGCCGAAAAAGCACAACAAGCTGCCATGGCGGTAATCGATGCAGAAATAAATGCCAAGATGCTGGCTGAAATAAAAATCGAAGAAAGCAACAAATTACTCGCACTGATAGAGGGTAATAAAATTGCTGAACAAAAAGAAATCGAGGCAATACAAAAACGCATCCAGCTTGAAAATGAAATTCGTGAACAGATTAATCTCCGCCTTGAAACTGAAGAAAAAGCCCAGCAAGATGCTGAAAAACTGCTGCGCATTGAAACAGAAGCTGCACAGGCGGCACAGGCGCGTCATGAAACCGAACAGAAGCTTATTGAAGAAATTGATGCACGCATGCAAGCCGACAATGCCGCAAAAAATGCTGTGGAACGGAAATTAGCCGCAGAGCAGCGTGCGCGCGCCATAGCAGAAGAAAAAGCGCTATTGGAGCAAAAAACTGCCGAAGAATTCAACGCCAAGGCGGAAATTGATCAGAATCTCCTGGAGGATACAAAGCTTCGCGCTCAGGCAACATCAGATTCCAGGAAAGCAGCCGCGGAAAGAATGGAAATTGAGCGTAAATTAACCGAGTTGGCAGTTATCCGCGCCCAGGCGAAAATGGATGCGGCAAATAAGGCCAAAGTGCAACTGGAATCAGAAAAGAAAGCAACTGAGCTTGCTCAGGCCAAAGCCATAGCAGAAGCTGATGCACTGGCAATCATTGAAAAACGTATTGAGCTTGAGGCCAAGGCGCTTGAAGAAGCAATGTTGCGCGAATCCGTTGAACGCATGGCCACCGAAGCCCTGATTGCGCGCTCGGAAGAAAACAAAAAAGCTACCGCGGCGGCTACGCAAAGAATACGCGCAGCTCTGGCTGTCACAGAATCTCCACAGGCGCAATTGTCTGAAATTTCCTTGCAGTTGGTAAATAAAGAATCGACTACCCCGGATAGCCAATTATTCCCCAACGACCAGGCATTTGACGAAGATAATGAATACGCCGATCAGGACAGTGATATCGCGACCACTCGCAGAAGCCGTGCAAATGGTTAATGCCGTTGCCTGACGTTTTGCTATCTTGTGGACAAACAGCGAATAACAACTTGATATTGCACTACCTGTTACCGCATTATTAGCGCTTCCACGCAAAAAGAACCGATACAGGAGCGCTAAATGATGAAAGCATATTTTGCCACAATTAATTCCCTGAAAACCGATAGCGGCGCCAGATCAGCGCTGTTTTTCGATTATTACCGGTTATTTCTAGCGCTCGTTACAGCACTCTCGGTCTTTGACTGGGCGAGCAACGCGCAGGCAGCCACCGAGAAAATAACTGCGCAATCAGATCAGACAAGCCTTTCCATATCACTCTACCAATCCAATCTGGCGCTGATCAAGGATACACGCAGTTTGATTCTGGACAATGGCCGCACACAGCTTATCTGGCGGGACATAGCCGCCGAAGTCAAGCCGGAAACGGCCTGGTTGCGACACTTGCAGCACCCCGAACATTTTCAAGTGCTTTCCCAGAGTTTTGATTTAAAACGATTAACCCCGCAGGATTTGCTTGAAAGTCATATCGGCAGAACAATCACTGTCATTCGCGCTCATCCTGTTACAGGAGAAGAAATCCGCGAACCGGCAACCCTGCTATCCACAAACGGCGGCATGGTGCTCAGTTTTGATGACCGTATCGAAACAGAAATACCCGGTCGCATCGTTTATTCGGCGATTCCTCCAGGTTTGCACGACAAACCGGCCATGCACATCACGCTGCACACGGCATCCGGCAAACATTCCCGGCACAATCTGGAGTTGACTTATTTAACACACGGATTATCCTGGCAGGCAGATTATATTCTGGAACTTGATCCTGATGAACGCCATGCCAGTCTGACCGGCTTTGCCGCTTTAACAAACCAGAGCGGCATTGATTTTCATCATGCCAAAACACAGTTGATCGCCGGAGATATTAACCAAGTCAGCCCTGCCAGAGCCCCTGTCGCCAAGCGGCTCGGCAGAGAAGTCGAAACACTGAGTGCTGCGACTTTTGCCGACATGGCGACCGAATCGCATTTTGAGTTGCATCGCTATATTCTGCCGGAAAAAGTTACTTTGCGCGACAATCAGACCATGCAGGTCTCGTTTCTTTCAGCACGCGCTGTTCCGGTTAAAAAACAATTTATTATTGAAGGACAAAGTCACTATTATTCAATCTATTACCAACCATCCGCACCAAAACAGGCAGCTGACATTTATATCAATTTCAACAATACAGGCACGGGTCTCAACATTCCGTTACCCGCGGGCATAGTACGCGCCTATCAAGCTGATCCGCAAGGCGATGTTCATTTTGTTGGTGAAGACAGGATGAATCACACAGCGAGTAACGCCGCTGTTCAACTCAAACTGGGACAGGCATTTGACGTTTCGGTAGAAAAAAAACAGACCGACTTCAAGAAAATCCCCTCATCCGACCAAACGACTTATCAATTTGAAACGGCGCATGAGATTGTTCTGAGTAATGCGAAAAAAGAAACGGTAACAGTGATTGTACGTGAACCGGTACCCGGTGACTGGCACATGCTCTCGGCGTCGCTGCCTCACCAGAAAGTCGCTTCGCACCTTGCCGAATGGCAAATCGAAATACCGGCTGAAAGCCAGACAATCCTGACTTATCGTGTACGCACAACATTATAGGCAGGACGGTTGACTATACAAAACCGACGGCTCTCCGCCAGAGCGGTGAAGACTGCAAACATTGAATTATTCTTCCAGCGCCATTTCCAGTTCAAGCCAGTCTTCTTCGAGCGCCTCGATTTTCGTTTTCAGCGCATGATACGTCGCGTTAAGCTGATCAATCTCGGTGCGCGTGCGTTGCGTATAGATTGTCGGATCAGCCAGCTGACGGCTCGCTTCGGCCAGTTCCTTTTGTGCAGCATTCAAGGCGGCTTCCAGTTTTGATTGTCTCGACAGTAACGCTTTTCTGCTTGAACGCGCCGCGGGTTTTTGTCCTGTTTTGTTCATGGCTGTGCGTAATTGCGCGGCCGCTTGCATACGCCGGTTTTCGATCCAGTTTTTATAATCATCCAAATCACCATCAAACACCTGCACCCGACCATCCGCAACCAACCAAAGCTCATCCGCGACCGCGCGCACCAAACTGCGATCGTGCGACACCAGCACCACAGCGCCGGAATACGCATCCAACGCAAACGTCAAGGCATCGCGCATATCGAGGTCGAGATGATTGGTGGGTTCATCAAGCAATAACACATGTGGTCTCCGCCATGCCAGTAACGCCAAAGCAAGACGGCTTTTTTCTCCGCCTGAAAATGTACCGACGGGTCGATTCTCGGCATCTCCCCCCATGCCAAATCGACCCAGAAAGCTGCGCAACTCAAGTTCGGTCTGCCTCGGCGCCAGGCGCGCCATATGCTGCAACGGCGTGGCATTACTGTCCAGATGCTCAAGCTGATGCTGCGCAAAATAACCGACACTGACCTCTCGGGCAGTTTCCACGGCACCGGAGTCAGGACTGAACTCTCCCGTCAGCAGCTTGATTAGTGTTGATTTACCTGCGCCGTTGGGTCCCAGCAGCGCAATCCGCGCGCCGGCTCGCAAGATCAATTGAATCTTTTCCAACACGGGCTTACCGTCATAGCCGAAAGCGACATCGTTCATCCGCAGCAATACATCGGGGCTATACTCGGGCGCATCAAATTTTAATTCAAAATAGCCATTTTCCATCTGCGCCGGTGTGATTCGCGTCAACCGTTCCAAAGCCTTGATGCGGCTCTGTGCCTGCTTTGCCTTGGTCGCCTTGGCGCGAAACCGGCGGACAAAATCCTCCATGTGCGCAATCTGCTTCTGCTGTTGCTGGTAGGCCTGCGCATGCTGTTGCAAACGCTCGGTATGCGCGCGTTCAAAATCATCATAATTACCGGTATAAACATCAATCTGGCGATTATTCACATGTGCGATTCTTTCGGTACAGGCATTAAGAAACTCCCGGTCATGCGAAACGACCATGAAGCCGCCCGGATAACGCGCGAGATACTGTTCCAGCCAGATAATGGCTTCGAGATCCAAATGATTGGTCGGCTCATCCAGTAACAATAAATCAGCGCGATGCATCAATGCGCGCGCCAGATTCAAGCGCATGCGCCAGCCACCGGAAAATGCGTTGACCGGCTGCTGCAATGCCTCACTGGCGAAACCAAGCCCATTCAATAGCTGCGCAGCACGCGCCTGCGCGCCATACCCATCAATCGCTTCATAGCGCTGCTGCGCCTCAAACCACACGGCATCGTGCGCTTCCTGCCCAAGGATATGTTCCAGTTGACGTAATTCGATATCACCATCCAGAACAAAATCCAGCACAGTCTGGTCGGAGCTGATAATTTCCTGTTCGACGAAGGCAATGGTTTTACCGGCCTGCAAATTCACATCACCAGCATCCGGTTTGACTGCGCCGCGAATCAAGCGAAACAAAGTTGATTTTCCGCACCCGTTCTTGCCGACCAAGCCCATACGCTCTCCTGCAAACACCTGTAGATTGCAGTTCTGCAGCAGTGGAACGCCACTCTGATGGAAAGTTAACGACTGAATATTCAGCATGTCATGAATAACACTACAACAAAATTTAAAACACCAATTCTACGGACAATGCTTATAAAAATAAAACTTCCGGCAAAATAAAAAAATCGACTAAAGAATATAAAACGATAAACAACAACCCATTAGCGCATTTAATTCGGGAATGGATGAATTATTATGTTTAACAATGTGTGTAACAAAACATTTTTTATTTTCCAAGAAAATGCTTGACAACCGCAAATCATCCACAATTTCAAACTATGCCCTGATAATTCAATGCAAATTCCCGCAAACACTGGAAGTTAAGATAACCGCATGAAATATAATGACTTTTATTGAGCATAAAAATTAATCGGGCTAAAAAATACCGTTATATAAGGATGAGTTATTGATAAAAATTACATTCTATCCACAAAGTTATCCACAGTTTTTGTGGACAAATTTTGTGGACAAAAAATGTGATTCCAAAATCTTTGTTCAATGCATTGAGCCCGCAAGAAAACCCAATTCATATCTGCACAATCCTGTTTCACTTATAGCTACCTGTTGATGGATTTGCGCGCCGTATTTTCCTGTTACATCCACAATCCGCTTTTATGTTATAGTTTTTTAGGGGCAAGTACTGCATCGCACATCAAATCATAATATTACCGCCTCAAAAACACTTGATTGCCAGACTTCGGCTGCGAATATAGCAATCAAACCGACAGCAGCAATTACGCATTCCTAAATTTGACGGCGTAGCATCCTATTCTGGAGGATTCAATCATGACCGGACACAACGATCTCCGTGAAGCTATTGTCACCACAGCTGTTGCCCTCGCCGAACGCTCATCCTGGGAAGCCGTCCGATTGTTTGATATCGCGACGAAACTCAATATCACACTGGATGATATCCGCACTCATTTTCGTGAAAAAGAAGATTTAATTGACGCCTGGTTTGATCGTGCCGACGGCATCATGCTGAGAACAGCAGAGCAGGATGATTTTCATGCGCTGTCGTCACGTGAGCGCCTGCACCGATTGATCATGACATGGCTCTGTGCGATGGCTGATCACCGCACGGTAACACGACAAATGATCGGCTCAAAGCTCGAGCCGGGTCATATCCATATACAAATTCCCGCAATCATGCGGATAAGCCGCACGGTGCAGTGGATGCGCGAAGCGGCAAAACGCGACGCTACATTTATACGTCGCGCGTTGGAGGAAACCGCATTGACCACGATATATCTGGCAACGTTTACCTATTGGATGTTCGACGAATCTCCCGGATCGCAAAAAACCAGCGACTTTCTGGCGCAAAAACTACAATTCGCTGAAATTCTCGATCATACCGTATACGGTGGCGCACATCGCCACACAGACGACATAGCCGGCGTGTCCCCAACAAGTCCGGAAATAATACCCCGGTTTCTCTCAGCAAATATCTCAAGTGCTTCCGAGGCATATATATCGGAGATCAATTCAGTAAAGAAATCCACTGTCGCGGAAAACCGCACAAATCTACAGTAAACAGTGGATCCTCTGACGCACGCACTCAGCGGCGCCTTGCTGGTTAGCGCCTTCACTCGGCGATCGCGACAGACAATACAGCCGGATCAACAACCGTTACCCCCTGCCCTGCCGTTCCGGCTAAAAATGGCTACCGGCTTTGCCGCCGCCGCTTTTCCCGACATTGATTTTGCATTGCGGCTCATCGACACCCTGGTGTATCTGAACTGGCATCAGGGACCAACGCATTCGCTAATACTGCTCCCGCTGTGGGCCGGGTTACTGGCGCAATGCTTCGCGCAATTATTCCGTCAATATGCGTGGCAATTGTTTTTTATACCCGCTTGCCTTGGATTGGCCATTCATATCGCGGGCGACCTGATAACATCGTATGGCCTGATGCTGTTCGCGCCATTCTCGATCGAGCGTTATTCGTTTCCGCTGATTTTCGTCATCGATCCGTGGTTCAGCCTGATCATCATCGCGGGATTGGCGGCATCATGGTTTTATCCCCTCCAGCGCACAACTGCAATGATCGCATTGGCAGGACTGGGCATTTATGTTTTTTTTGTGTCGACCTTATATCATCAAGCAATCGCGGTGGCGCAACACTTTGTGAAAGTCAATACATTACACCAGGCGACAGTCAGCGTACTGCCGCAACCACTTTCTCCTTTTCACTGGAAACTGATTATCCGGCACAACGCTAATTACCACGTCGCACGAATTCGTCTGCGCAAAACAACACCGTTATCCGGTCATGAAGCAGCAGCGACTATATGGCCATGGCGGAAAATCATGGCGGCGTACCGCCCCGTCACAGAAAATGCATGGATTGATTATTATCAGTTTGGCGACGATCCACACCAACAGGATATTATCCGTACCGCTTGGAATGCGCCGGCATTCGAACCTTTTCGCACATTCTCGATCTTTCCCGTGCTTGAACGAGTGGAAGAACACGATCGCAGACTGTGCTACTGGTTTTATGACCTGCGTTTTGAATTTCCACAACTGCCGCCGTCATTCCGCTACGGCATCTGCCGGCAGGAAGGTGAAACCAGTTGGCGCATGCTGCGTCAGCGCGGTCTGTTTTATATCGATTAGGAAACGCCTGCGTACTATGTATGCTCGAGGCAAGCAACAACCAGATATATTTGCTGCGCATTTTTAACAGGTTGTTAAAAAATGTGACCGAGGCGGTCGATTGCCTGGCAAAAACAAACAGCGCAGCGAACAGCCATGAAGCTGACTCGCAGGGCGAGGCCACTTGCGTCGAGTAAAAAGCGGAGTTTATGTGTAACAAATGAGCATCTTTGTGCCTGTTTTAACGCCGCAGTGACATGGCCTGATCAAGTAAAACGGAACACTTCAGTTAAGCTGCTTTTATCGATTTTGCTGCTTCTGCTTCATATTGGTTTGGGCTTTTATAATCCAAATATGAATGCAGTCTCTGACTGTTATAAAACACTGCGATATACTGCAAAATGTCCTACTGTGCTTCATGGCGGATTTGGCATCGCGGCTCATGGCGCAATATTGGTGAAGTGGAATTTGCTGCCCTGGAATGGGTTGACTGGTTCAACAATCGCCGGTTACTGGAGCCGATTGGAAATATTCCGCCGGCTGAGTTTGAAATGGCATATTATCGCCAACTGGAGGAGTTAGCTGATGCAGCCTGACTCAAACAAAAAAATCTCCGGAAAAGTCGGGCTGATTTATATATTCTCTTGATGAATATCTGCATTACCTAAAACTGAAATGGCATGCCCGTACAATTTTATTCAACACTCACCTCGCAAGAAGTGTCGGAAGAGACTTTTACTAGTCAAACACTTGAATTTAAGCGTACAATCCTTTAAATAGAATTGACATGACTTGTCATAACTGGTAAAGGGTGATTTTTGAACAACAACTTTGCTTATCTATTATGAAAAAACCGTGTCATTTTTTGTAAAAGTAGCAAGAGTGTTTAAATCTGATGATATTCATAAACAACCAGAATAATTTTAATAATACATTGAATAACAAATTGATTTATTAAATACCAGCCCATGATGTAATTAAAGTGATGCAATACAACAATTTTTAACTAAAACTCTTATTAGAAAGGATGAGTTATTTGGTTCGTCAACGCAGAATTGACAACACGATTTAATTTTAACTAAAGTTTCTACGCGGGTTTGTCGATATGAATGTTAATTAGAATAAATCATAAGGAAATCAAATTGAAAGTTAATAATTCAATACACACAATACCAAGCCTCTCTGTAAACGAAAACAAAAAAAATGCAGAAGATGTTGTCTCAACACAAGTAGTTAGTGAGAATACTGCGGACAACACAGTTCATATAAGTTCAAGTGCGACTAATCTCCAAACGATTAATACTACCGCCGAGATGGGCTCTGTTGTAGATATGGAGCGTGTGCAAGAAATTAAGCAAGCAATAAGTGATGGTGTTTTTAAAGTAAACCCTGAAGTAGTCACGGATCGGCTGATCGAAGCAGCCAAAGAATTAATTTCAACAAAAGAAGGACACAGTTAATGCTTGATTATCAGGATTTCGATGAACTTGTTTCAATACTTGAAAATGAAAAGAAAGCTACTCTAATATTTCTTGAAATTCTTCGTAAAGAGAGAGAAATACTAACTCGAGGGCAAATAAATGATCTTGATCAGATCGTAGCGGATAAGACCAAAATACTCGATGAACTGGAAACGATAAATGAACAACATTCACAATATCTTTTGTCCCATGGTTATCATAAAAATAAAGCCGGTATGCAACAATGGCTAAATGAGCAGCCTTTCGTCTCAATACTACATGAATTATGGGACCAGCTAATAACCTTGGCAAAACAAGCAAAACAAGAAAACCAAACAAACGGCAAAGCAATTTCGCTGCAACTTGAATATAACCAGCGCTTATATGTTGCTTTGCACAGCGCGGCTGACAATATATCGCTTTATGGATCGAAAGGACAGGCCCTAATTTAAACTGATTTGTCACTCTTCTTAACCCACCACGCCTCAGTAACCACACCCGATTATGTAACCTCAATTACTTTCATGTTCATCCGAGCATCTGTGATCTGATCAAGTAAAACCGGGCGCCACAGTTTGTCGTACCCATTTACGCACGTCTCAGCACTACAACCGATCTTGTATGCTATCGATTTTCGTGCTGCCCATTCCGACATATACTCGCCTTGCTGTTCTCGCAATAGTCGGACAGCGCGTTCCCGTACTTCCGATGAATATCTCATTTGTTTTTTCATTACTCTATCCTCTCAAGAAGTAGAGTCTCTGGTAATCCGGGACCGATTCATTCTGACTCCTGCTATTTTCTGGGGAAATTATCGCAAAGCGATGCGTCGGATGTTTCGTGCTTCAATGTTCCGGTAACACGCTCTTGAATTTCCGGTTAAGCACTCAATATTAACAGGGCAGCATCTTGTTAAAAGCAATTATCAACTCCTGATAATGAGTGCCATGGAACAATCCGCCATTACCTCTTTCGAACTGCCTGCCGATGTCATCGCGCTGATACCCATGCGCAATGTCGTTTTATTTCC
>JADZAR010000114.1 GCA_020852475.1 Nitrosomonas sp. | reverse complement strand
CCTCTTGTTATCCATCCAGCACCACTGGAAGGCGCACAGGCGTATCGCGCCCAGATCGCCATTGATTCCGAATTTAACAGTCTCTGGTCGGAATTTGTTACCACGGCGCTACCTTTTCGCGACGGCAATATCCCTGATGGGCATTACTGGCTTAGAATCCGGGGTATTGACGGCTCCGGAATCGAAGGCTATGACGCAGCCATCCCCTTTGGACTCAATGCACATCCTGAACCGCCTTTTGTCATCGCACCGCTCCCCAACGGAATGACTGCCGCCGAAAACCAGGAATTCAGCTGGGCGCTGCAATCGGAAGCATCACACTATGTCATTATGATCAGTCAGGCAGCCGATTTTTCCAGTGTGATTTATTTTAATCCCGAGGTTAAAGGCAACCGCATAACCTTGCCTGACACACTGACTCCAGGACATTATTTCTGGCGGATTTTTTCAGTTTCCGCGCATGAAGGCGCAGGCCCCTTCAGCGATACCATGCCTTTCAGAGTGCCCTACCCCGGCCCTCTGCTGGAAGACACGGAAATCAATAACGACGAATTGGTCTTTGCGTGGCGCGCCCCCGCCGAGGGACAACACTTTCATTTTCAGTTTGCGCAAGATGCGGCTTTCACCCAAATCCTTCATGATGAAATCACCACAGCAGCGCGGGTTGCTGTTGCCAAGCCCGGCGGCGGCACCTACTATTTACGCACCAAAACAATCGAAGCCGATGGATTCCAGGGACCTTGGGGTTCGGCTCAGGTGATTGAGGTTCCTCGCGATATACCTTACTGGCTACTCATGCTGATGCTGCTACCCTTGCTTGTTCTCATATGATTTATCTGAAACATCTGCGACGGCAATACGATACTTTCATGTTACGCATTCTGGCGCTGCTGGCATTTATCGCGATCATCAGCTACACGGAAATTATGGAACGTATCGATTTCGTCATTTATGATGCGATGAACACGCTCCAGCCACCAGCAGGGAATACGGATCTCGTCATTGTCACCATTGACGATGCAAGCATCCGGGAACTTGGCGGCTGGCCCTGGTCCAGAGGCGTGCATGCCGAACTGATCAACCGCCTGGCAGCCATTGGCAATCAAACGGCAGCTTTTGATCTGTTGTTTTCCGAGCTGCAAGTCAATGATCCTCATGCTGATCAACTGTTATCCGAGGCGATTGCCGCGCATGGCCATATCATTTTTCCGGTTGCGCCGGTGCCAACCGCCGAATCCGGTTTTCTGACGCTGGCCATGCCACACTCGCTGTTCAGCCGGCACGCCGCGCTTGGACACACCGACATTGAACTCGACAGCGATGCGGTTGCGCGCCGCGTTTTTCTGCACGCCGGTATCAATATGCCAGTATGGCCCGCGCTGGGGCTGCTTCTGGCCGAAAAAATGGCGTCGGCAAAAAACCGCTTTCCCGATAACAAATATATGGCGGAAGCACCTGTCTCGCCCCCTCAAGGCAGATCCTGGACGCGCGTCGATGAAGTGCTTATCCCGTTTACCGGGAAACCCGGAAGTTTTCCGCAAATCAGTTACGCCCGCGTTTTATTTGATGATGACGTACTGGCCGGTCTCAGCGGCAAAGCGATCCTCATCGGAATGACCGCAACCGGAATGGGAACGCGTTTCGCGACACCGGCATCGTTGATAAACAGACAGCCGATGACCGGCGTTGAATGGCACGCGAACGTTTACTCGATGATTCAGCATAACCGCATGATTCACCCCGCTTCCACTGTTGTAACAGTCCTGGTGACGCTGTCATGGGTCATGCTGATTCTGATTGTCACCGGTGCTCTAAAAAAGAATTTCACCATCCCGCTGCTGCTGGCATTGCTGCTGTTCACGCTCATTCTGACTTATCTGTCACTGCATTTAGCACGCTTCTGGATACCCCCGGGAGCCGCGCTGTTCGGCATTATCGCCAGTTATCCCTTGTGGAACTGGTATCGTATCAATCAATTTCTCCGTTCATTTTTAATCAACAAGATACAATCGACTACCGCGCTTGAAACCATCGGAGACGGTGTCATCATTACTGATGCCAGTGATCACGTGATTTATATCAACCGCGGAGGTGAGAATATTCTGCGGACACAACTCAATCAAGTTACCGGCAAGCTGTTGCGCCAGATTGTCAATATTGAACCTGCAATCGATTGCACTCCGGCGGATCAGACTTCCTGTGTTAGTCCGGAGCCCGGATTGGATGTCCCCGGAACACTGGAATGTCAAATCAGGACAGCATTCAACGATCGCCGCAATGTTCGTATCACCCGTAATCAGCTGCGCGATGAAAAGCATGTCTTAATCGGATCGGTCATATCACTGACCGATATTACCGACACCATCAAATTGGCGCAACGCGTCGCCTTTCAGGAAGAATATGATGCACTGACAAAACTGCCGAACCGTGCAAAATTATTATCCCGTTTCGATCAACTGATTAAATCGGTTCACGGTACGGAAAAAACCATTACCGTATTTTTTGTTACATTGGATAATTTTAAAAAAATTAATGACGCCATGGGTCATCAGGCCGGAGACAAGCTTCTGCGTATCGTTGCATGGCGCCTGAACCGAATTGTCGCACAACAAAGCATGATTGCACGTTGGGGCGGAGATGAGTTCATTATGCTTCTTGACCATTTAAGCAACAGCAAATCAGTTGCTGAAATCGCACAAAAAATACTGCATGTCATAGAGCAATACTTTGAGATTGATGGCATGCGAATTTTTGTCTCAGCAAGTATCGGCATCAGTTTCTATCCACAGGATGGCCTCTCCAGCGATCTGGTACTGGAAAAAGCAGGCACCGCAATGTATCAGGCAAAGCGTGAGGGCGGTAATCGTTTTGACTTGTATTCACCGCAGTCTTCCGTCATCTGGACACGAGATCGACTCGAATTGGAGAAAGATCTGCGCACAGCGATCGAATGCAATGAATTGCAGGTTTTTTTTCAACCGATCACCAACGTCGTATTAGAAAATATCACGCATATCGAAGCACTGGTTCGCTGGCAGCATCCTCAGCGCGGTTTTTTGCCGCCGAGTGAATTCGTGCCGCTGGCGGAGAATATCGGACTCATCGGACAACTTGGAGAGCGCGTGCTGTCGATTTCCTGTCTATTCACCAACCAACTGCTGCAAGCAGGCTATCCGGTAAAAGTATCCGTCAACGTCAATCCACGACAACTCACCAATCCGGAGTTTCTGGAAACGGTTTTTAGAATACTACGGGAAACCGGATTACCTTCATCCGCGTTGATGCTCGAAATTACCGAAAGCGCGCTTGTCAACAATACCGAGCGTGCCAGTGAGATTCTGGCGCAAATCAAGGCCGTTGGTATCCTGATTGCATTGGATGATTTCGGCACAGGCTATTCATCGCTTACTTTGCTGCGCGAACTGCCCATCGACATCCTGAAGATTGATAAATCCTTCGTCCGTACACTGGATCAAAATCAGAACGATCAGAAAATTGTTCAGGCTATTATCGGTCTGGGTGCGAACTTGGGGCTGACCGTTGTCGCGGAAGGTGTGGAAACCGAGCAGCAATCCCAGATACTGTTGCAGCATCAGTGCCAGTATCAGCAAGGCTATTTCTTTAGCCGTCCAGTCCCGTATCCGGCGCTGCTGGAATTAATCAACAAAAAAATCGGTGCCGGAAAACAACTGGGAGCCGGTTAAGAAGTGTTAATACGATGATTGCTGCTGCCTGAAAAACCGGTTGCCTGCTTGTCACAAACTAACATCGCAGACTCGATTCATCCATGCAGTGCGTCTGCAATCAATCTTTTTGCCGGGAACTGAATACAGAATTCGCTACCTTTTCCTATCGTGCTGGTTATTTTCAGGCGCGCCTGATGGCGGTTGAGCACATGTTTCACAATCGCCAACCCGAGTCCGGTGCCGCCGGTATCTCTGGAACGGCTGTTATCCACGCGATAGAACCGCTCGGTAAGTCGCGGAATATGCACCTGCTCTATACCAACACCGGTATCACGGACATAAAACAATCCTTTGCCATGCCTGACTTTCCAGCAAATATGGATTTCACCACCCTCGGGCGTATAGCGAACCGCATTGCCGATTAGATTTCCCATTGCACTGCGCAATTCCTCCCGGCTACCGAGGATCTGGCCTTCGCTGGCTATGTCTAAATGAATTTTATGCCTTCCTGCGCTCAGTGATTCGGCTTCACGATACAGTTCCCGTAACAGCGATGGCATATCCACTGTACTTTCATGCAGTTTGTTCAATGCATTTTCCAGGCGTGACAGCGTCAGCAAATCCTCAACCAGGCATTGCATGCGCGCAGTCTGTTCCTGCATTGCCGTCAGGGCAAGCCGCTGCATTTCCGGATCAATGCTGTCTTCAGCAGCGAGCATTTCAAGATATCCGCTCACGACCGTCAATGGCGTGCGTAATTCATGTGAAATATTGGCGATAAAGTCGCGGCGCATGGTTTCAATGCGTTCATAACTGGTCACATCGCGGCTGATCAACAGCCGTTGGTTCTTGCCGTAAGGCACCAGCTGAATCAGAAGTGTCAAACGATGATGGCGCATTTGTTTCAGCATCAATGGTTTGTTGAATTTACGCGCTGCAAGATATTCGACGAACGACTGTTGCCGCACCATATTGGTGATCTGCTGTCCTTGATCGAGTTCAAGATTGATGCCCAGATGTTTCTCCGCAACCGGATCGCACCATTGGATATGATCCGTTTCATCCAGAATAACCATGCCATCAGGCATGGCGGCCGTTACATTCTGCAGCTGCTTCAATTCAAGATCCATGAGTTGCTGACTCTTGCTCTGCGAGCGAACGTATCGCGCCAGATGCGCAAAGACAGCATCCCAAGCGCCGGAGCCCGCCGGGATGCTTGTCGAAGTATGATCTGAAATCAGCAGCCATTCTTCCAGCGCAATCAAATGGCGTGTATGGTGGATAACCAGAATCAACAGAACAACACTCAGGAAGAACCAGCCATAAATCGCACCGCTGATCATTCCGGTCAGCAATGCAACGATTGCAGCCGCAAAAACTAATCCAAGACGCCGAAAAATATCAGACACATGCATAACCTTATAAAAATCCGGACAGCAAAATCCGAGCTAACTATCAAATCTTTTCAAGATAGCCCTGAAAACTGATTGAATCCAAAACACCCATTTTTACGACATATCCAATGTTGGATCGGCATGCGCAGAGAAACGATATCCGGCTCCGCGTACGGTCTGGATCAATGCTTCCTTGTCGACCGCTTCCAATGCCTTGCGCAGACGCCGGATATGCACATCGACTGTTCTCTCTTCCACGAAAACATGATCGCCCCACACCCGGTCAAGCAATTGTGCGCGGGAATAAACGCGGTCGGCATGCGTCATGAGAAAGTGCAGCAGACGGTATTCCGTCGGGCCAAGTGTAACTTCATTGTTACCCGTCGTTACGCGATGATTCACAGGATCGAATACAAGACCGTCAATAGTCACCATTTCATCCAATGCTTCCGGCGCGCGCCTGCGTAACACCGCTTTAATGCGCGCAATCAATTCGCGCGGCGAAAAAGGCTTCGTCATGTAATCGTCAGCGCCGATTTCGAGACCGCTCACTTTATCGTTTTCATCCGTGCGCGCGGTTAGCATGATAATGGGTATCCGCTGCGTACGCGAATTCCTGCGCAACATGCGCGCAAATTCGATACCGCTCATTTTCGGCAGCATCCAGTCAAGCAGAATTAGATCCGGCAGTGCTTCATTAATCTGAATCATCGCCTCTTCGGCGTCATGTGCATACACGGGTTTATAACCCGCCTGTATAATAGTGAGCGCAATCATTTGCTGAATAGCCGGTTCGTCTTCCACGATGATGATTCTTGCCGTCATAGCTTTCATATTCCGGTTGTTATTGCCATTCCATGCGTAAATTTGCAAACTTCACCACGATGCACTACGCTTTACCTTTATCAGCATCTTTTCAACCCTTATATTTTTACATAGCTGCATTCAATTCATGGCCGGTTTAACTAAAAACACTCCCATTCCGAAAGAAATCAAGCTGCACAAACAATCCCGCGTACTCGACATCACGTTCTCCGATGGAAGAACTTTCCATTTTCCCTGTGAATTCCTGCGCGTTTATTCGCCCTCCGCGGAAGTCAGCGGTCATGGCATAGGGCAGGAAATTCTGCAAACCGGAAAAAAAATGGTCAATATACTGAAAATCGAACCGGTAGGCCATTATGCAATACAGCCGCATTTCAGCGATGGGCACAATACTGGCATTTATTCATGGGACCTGCTCTACAAATATGGGGCCAATCAGGATAAAATGTGGCAGGACTATCTGCAACGGTTAGCCGAAGCCGATGCCAGTCGGGAGTCAGAATCCGGTTTACCGACGAACACACAAGCCTGTCAAAACGATAAAACATGTTGTTGACCGTAGCTAGCCGGTTTCAATACGTCAGACTCATGCCCGGAAATTCTAACATTCTTTAAGAAACTATGACCAGAACCACACATTTCGGTTTCAAGACGGTAACCGAAGAAGAAAAAGCAGGCAAGGTCGCCGATGTTTTTCATTCGGTCGCCGAACGCTACAATCTGATGAACGACCTGATGTCAGCCGGTTTACACCGGATATGGAAACGCTTTGCCATTGATGTCAGTGGTGTCAAGCCCGGCGATAAAGTTCTCGATATCGCAGGCGGCACAGGCGATCTGAGCGCGCTTTTTCTAAAACAGGTCGGCCAAACCGGGGAAGTATGGCTGACAGACATTAACAACTCCATGCTCTCAATCGGACGCGATCGGCTGATCGATGAAGGCACACCCACGCCAGCCGCGCAGTGCGATGCGGAAAAACTGCCTTTTCCGGATAATTATTTCAATTGCGTCAGCGTCGCGTTTGGTCTGCGCAATATGACCCATAAAGCAGCCGCGCTTAAGGAAATGCTACGCGTGATCAAACCGGGCGGCACGGTCATCGTGCTGGAATTCTCCAAAGTCTGGGAACCATTGCGACCGGCATACGATACCTACTCCTTTAAAATTTTACCGTTCATGGGCAAAATATTTGCCAACGATGCGGAAAGTTACCGTTATCTGGCAGAGTCCATCCGCATGCATCCTTCTCAGGAAGAACTCAAGGAAATGATGCAGGCAGTTGGATTTGAACAGGTTGAATACTTTAATCTGACCGCCGGAATCGTCGCGATCCATCGCGGATACAAGTTCTAACGCCTTGATTGCTCGGGAAGGATAGCAACTATTCCGATGCCGGCATCTGTATCGGATTAGTCTGTTTATGAGCGGAAACGGCATGGACAGCCGGGCGTTGTTCCTCAGCATGCTGGACGCCGATATGAAAACCTGCAAAACCGGGCATGACGACCTGATCGACCGCCATGCCAATAACCTGCCCGTCATAAGGCGAAACAATCTCGCTGCGCATGTTCGT
>JADZAR010000113.1 GCA_020852475.1 Nitrosomonas sp. | reverse complement strand
TCCGAGCCGATCAATAGGCGTGTCAGGTCATAACCGACAACGCCTTTTGTCGTGTAACAACCCGTTTTGATCATTTCACCGCTGCCGGTGACTGCTTTAAGGCCCAGTACATGGTCGCGCGTGGTGCCATACTTAACCGCATGCGGGCCGCCTGCGCTGGTGGCGATATTGCCGCCAATGCTGCAATATGCCGCGCTCGATGGATCTGGCGGCCAGAAAAAACCATGCGGTTTAACCGTGTCCTGTATCGTTTGATTTAAAACACCGGGCTGGGCGACAACAACCCGGTTTGCGGGATCAACCGCGAGGATATCGCACATGCGTTCCAGAGATAATACAATCCCGCCTTGTTCAGGCAAGCTGCCGCCGGATGTGCCTGTGCCGCGTCCGCGCGGTATGAGCGGTATGTTGTGCTGATTGCAAAGTGAAACAACCGCTTGGGTTTCTCCGGCATTTAATGGAAAAACGACTGCCTGCGGCGGAAATATTTTTCTGCTGTTATCGTAGGCATAGGCATAGCAATCGACAGGGTCTGTGTAAAATCGCTCGGGTGGAAAAATATCCTGAAGCGCAGCGTGGAGTTTTATCGGCGGCATGGCGTGTCAGGCTGGCTGGGTGCACCATTGATTCAACATGAAGGTTTGTGCGGATAATTGGCGATTCATCTGGAATGAAAAATACGGATTACAGTAATTCTTAAAATAGTTTCTGGTGCAGCAAGACTTTACAGGGATCAATCCAGGTACTCAAAAACCTTTACCACCCGAGTCACGCCGGATGTTGAGCTGGCGATCTCTGTGGCGCTATCAGCTTCCGCCCGCTTTACGACTCCGAGCAGAAATACAACGCCTTTTTCGGTAACAATTTTGACATGATTAATCTGAAACTTCCCGGAAGTCAGAAAACGGCCTTTTACTTTTGAAGTGATAAAAGTGTCATTGCTGCGTGAGGCCAGCGAACTTTTTTCGCCTATAGTGATTTCATTGATGACATTGCGCACATTAGCGATACTGCGGACGAGCCGGGTTGCTTCCGTTTTTACGGTCTCGTCTGGTGCTTCGCCAGTTAGCAGTACGATACGGTTAAAGCTGGTGATATTAATATGCGCCTGATTACCCAGTTGTTCATAAAGACGCCTTGAACTTTTGAGTTCAATTGCTTCGTCTTCGATAAAGATACCGCTGGTTCTGCGGTCTTCTGCAACAGCGGCACCCGTGCCGGCGCCCGCACCAACTCCGATTGCAGCCATCGGCGCGCAGCTGATAATAAAAGGAAGGATGAGCATTAGCGCAAGCCACCTTTTTGTATTCATTGATTGCATTCGATTGTCTCCCAATTTTTCGGTGATTTTATACACGATAATACAGTAAAATGCTGTGCTGATAATATATTGACCAGAGAAGTTTTGCAGGAATTGCGCCGGTATCGAAGAAACCCGCTAAGTTTTCCCGGCGAGATGTCGTGTTTATGAAACCGGTAAAAATTGAATTGCGGCAAATTTGTATTTTATTGAATCAAGGCCATAAATATGGCAACATCCTGTTAACTATTAAATAAGAACAAATGAATATGATTAACTTTGCGAAATCGAAATCTGTTTTGCTGTCCGGATTGTTGAGTCTGAGTGTTTTTTTGACCGGATGCGCCTCAACAAAAATGGATACTCATAATCCAGAGGATCCGTTTGAGTCCATGAATCGATCTATATTTGAATTCAATGAAATGGTCGATGAGAATTTTATTGAGCCTGTTGCCAGAAGCTATAAGAAATATGTGCCGGCGCCGATCGTCATGGTGGTCGGTAATATATTTTCCAACGCGGATGATGTCGTTGTAACCGCGAATTCTCTGCTTCAGCTGAATTTTGAAAGCGCTGCGGCAAGTGCTGCACGTTTTCTGATTAATACAACGTTTGGTGTGTTTGGGATGATTGATATTGCGAGCGATATCAGTCAGGCCAGCGATCTTAATGTCAGTAAACGAAATGAAGATTTTGGGCAGACCATGGGGCGGTATGGTGTTGCAAGCGGACCTTATCTGGTCATACCTTTCTTGGGGCCAAGTTCAATACGGGATGCGGTGGGCGTGGGGGTTGACAGTCTGATTGCCCATCCTGTGACGACAATTGTTTATTTGAATCAGGTGAATTATCTGGATACGGCGGTCCGCACGCCAATCGCTGCGGGTATGGCGCTTGACAAGCGTGCAAAATTACTTGATGTCGATAGAACATTGGAAGAAGCTGCGTTTGATAAATACGAATTTGTCAGAGACGCGTATCTGCAGCGACGAGAAAGTCTAGTCAATAACGACGATACGGAGCTGCACAAATAACGCCTATCAATGCATTGAAGGCGCTCCGACATCGTTTTTGTTTGCAGATTGCCTATAAAAATCAGTTCTTAATGCTGTACCCGAATCCGGGTGCAGCATTCTTAGATCAGTTTGTTAATTCGATTGAAACAATCTCTATTGCAAAAATCCAGTAACCTTCAGCTGATGCATTTTTATGATGACGGTGTTTTTCCGGAATCAACAATAAGTTCTATGTAATGAAGAATAATCGATTCAGCATATCATATGGTTTTATGCCTGCTGATAAATTCATGAATGATCCGTTGCGGTACTGCATCGGAAGTACCGCCGGAGCAATGTTTCGGATAATGGATATTGCCGGAATTGTAATGTCAGCAATGGCACTTTTGAAATTGAGGAGTTATCGCACACATCATGACTGATCCGATTGTTATTGTCGGCAGCGGGCTTGCAGGTTATGCCGTTGCCCGCGAATTGCGCAAACTGAATGCCGAGCGCGACGTGCTGTTGTTGTCCGACAATCACGCTGATTTTTATTCCAAACCGATGTTGTCCAATGCACTGTCAACAGGGAAAACACCTGAAGCGATCATTAATGCTGATGCGGTTAAAATGGCTACGCAGCTTGACATTACCATTCGTCCGAATTGTCGCGTTTTTTCGATTGATAAAACAAACCGCACCATTACCGTCCAGGATGAAGAGCAATTGTCCTATGAAAAACTGGTCCTGGCGCTGGGCGCTGATCAAATACGATTACCTTTGCGAGGCAATGGTGTAGGAAAAATTTTAACCGTGAATGACATTGACGATTACAGGCATTTCCGTAATGTCATCACCGGTAAAAATAGGATTGTCATTATTGGTGCGGGTTTGATTGGCTGTGAGTTTGCCAACGATCTGGCTGCAACGGGTTATCAGGTCGTGGTGATTGACATTGCCGCTCAGCCGCTGGGCCGGTTGTTGCCGCTCGAAGCCGGTGAGTTTCTGCAACGGAAACTGGAAGCGATAGGCGTGTTATTTCATTTTAATGCGACCGTAGAATCGGTCGATCAGGATGGAGAGCAGCTGCTTTTGGCGCTGGCGAATGGCGAAACAATAGAAGCGGATGTCGTGCTGTCATCGATAGGATTGAAACCACGAGTCGAGCTAGCTGATAAAGCCGGTTTGGGGATTAATCGTGGCATTGTAGTCAATCAATCACTACAAACCAGTGATGCGCATATTTTTGCCTTGGGAGACTGTGCCGAAGTGGCTGGCAAGGTATTGCCCTTCGTTATGCCGATTACACATGCAGCAAGAGCGTTGGCGGCCACATTGACTGGAAATGAAACACCTGTGCATTATCCGGCGATGCCGGTGCTGGTAAAAACTCCTGCTTGTCCGACAGTGGTATCACCGCCGGAAGCGAACAAAACAGGGCAGTGGGAAGTCACATCGAATGAAGAGGGGGTTAAGGCACTCTTTAAGGATAACACAGGGCGGTTGCTTGGCTTTGCGCTGTTAGGCAAGGCAGTTGCTGAGAAAAGTGCCCTGACTACGGAGTTGCCAGCCATTCTGGAATGAAAAACACGACCTGAGGGTTTTAGGATGAAATTCTTATTTGATCTTTTTCCTGTTATTCTGTTTTTTGCTGCTTTTAAAGCTTTTGATATCTTTGTTGCTACAGGCGTTGCCATTGCCGCAACGTTTTTGCAGATCTGTTGGGTATGGTTGCGTCATCGACAGGTCGAGAGAATGATGTGGATTAATCTAGCGGTTATCGTTTTTTTCGGTGGCGCAACATTGATTTTTCAGGATGAGCTTTTTATCAAATGGAAGCCGACCGTGCTTTACTGGCTTTTCGCCGGTATTTTGTGGGGTGCACTTTTTTTCCCGGGAAAAAATCTTATTCGTCTCATGCTGGAGAAACAGATTGCATTGCCGGATTCAGCATGGCAAAAATTGAATTTCAGCTGGATTGTTTTTTTTATCTTCATGGGATGTATCAATCTGTACATCGCATTTAGCTTTCCGATCGATACCTGGGTCAACTTTAAGCTGTTTGGTTCAACAGGGCTCATGCTGGTGTTTGTGATTTCGCAATTGTTCATGATACGTAAATATCTGGATACGATGATCCCTGCTACAGTGGATTCGCATACTGTTGAGGCTTCGGTGCCGCGTCGTGGTGCTGATGATCATACTACGAATAAGGACTGAGATTATGCTGTATGTCATTTATGGTGAAGACGTGACGGATAGCCTTGAACGCAGAATGTCGGTTCGTCACGAACATCTTGAGCGACTCAGAAAACTACAGAATGAAGGCCGTCTGTTGCTGGCAGGGCCGTTTCCTGCGATAGACAGTCCCGACCCTGGTGGCGCCGGATTTTCCGGCAGTCTGATCGTGGCTGAGTTTGAGTCGCTGGAGGCCGCACGCGCCTGGGCTGATTCAGATCCGTACGTAACGGCCGGTGTTTATGAAAAGGTTTCTGTTAAACCATTTAAGCGAGTTTTTCCGGAATAAAAGCACATTAAAAATCACTCTTTTTGTTTGTAAATGAGCTGTTTTAAAGCGTATACTTGCTTGCTGCCAGCCTGCCAATCAGCGCAACCTCGATTTTCAATCTGTTAATCCAAATATACAAAAGGAAATTTCATGCATTTGACCAGACTATCACAATTTTTGATTATTGGTTCTTTGAGCTTTATAACCTTGGCGGTACATGCTCAATCAGCCGGAACGATGGCCAGAGTGAATGGCGTGGCGATTCCGCAATCCCGTCTTGATTTTATGGTCAAGGCAAGCGGTATGCAGGGCCAGGAGGATGGTCCTGAACTCAGAAAGGCATTGAGAGAGAATCTGATCACGGAGGAAATTCTGGCACAGGAAGCGGTTAAGAAGGGGCTTGATCGAAATCCTGATGTTATTGCGCAAATAGAAATAGCCAAACAGGCAGCGTTAATACGTGCGTTTCAGGCTGACTATATAGAAAATAATAAAGTCAATGATGATACGCTCAGAAGAGAATACGATATGCTGAAAATCCAGATGGGCGACAAGGAATACAAGGCACGCCATATTCTGGTCGAGAAGGAAAGTGAAGCACGGGATATCATCGCCAATTTGAAAAGAGGCGGTGATTTTGCACGCATCGCGGCGGAAAAATCACTCGATGATGGGAGTAAGACCAGCGGTGGCGAATTGAACTGGAGTCCTCCTGCTGCATATGTAAGACCATTTGCCGAGGCGTTGACAAAACTCCAGAAAGGCAAGTTATCCGATGAACCTGTGCAAACCAATTTTGGATGGCATGTCATTGAATTAATCGATACCCGTACGATGGACGTGCCGGCATTCGACGAAGTTAAGGAAAATATGCGGCAACGTGTATTGCAGCGGGAGTTTGCTGCATTTGTTCAGGATCTTCGCGCTAAAGCAAAAGTGGAATAAAGTTTTAGCGATCTATTGTGGATGCGCATGATGGACGCTGAGCGTCGGAGACCGGGGCAGTCAGCGTTCTTTCATGATTAACAGCGATTTTTACGCGTTTCGAAACCGCGCACAGTAATTCATAACTGATTGTCCCGGCATGATGCGCAATTTCTTCAACAGGTAATCCTTTACCCCATAGAATAACCGGGCTATTGATTTGAATATCAGTGGCTTCGGTGATATCGACAGTCAGCATGTCCATTGATACTTTGCCGATCAATTGGCATCTGCGATTATTGATCAATACCGGCGTTCCCGTTGGCGCATGACGTGGATAGCCATCCGCGTAACCACATGCAACAATACCGATACGCATGGATTTGTCTGCCTGGAAACTGTAACCGTAACCCACCTTGTCACCTTTCCTGAGGTGCTGGATGGCAATAATTTTGCTGGTCAACATCATGACCGGTTCTAAACCGAGATCTGTGGCTGACTGATCGATAAATGGTGAAGCACCGTATAGCATCAAACCCGGACGTACCCAGTCGCGGTGTGTTTCAGGATAACGGATAATGGCTGCCGAATTTGCCAGCGAGTGATGGTAGTCCGAATTTTGTTGATACGGAGGCAGTACGTCAGTTTGCGTAACTTGATTAAACAAGCGTAATTGTTGTTTGAAGTCGTCATTCTCTTCTGGTTCATCAGCTGTTGCAAAATGAGACATTATCGTAATGTTTGCAATTGCCGGATTGCGCGATAACCTTTCAAATACAGCGGGAAAATGTTTGACCGGAAATCCAAGGCGATTCATGCCTGTGTTGACTTTCAGAAATATATTAAGCCCGCGGTGTCTGCAATGATCTAGCATTGCAACCTGTTCTTCGTGATGGACGACTGCGTTTAGCCGGTATTTCTCAAATAAAGCCAGTTCCTGCGTCGAAAAAAAACCTTCAAGCAATAGTATGGGATGGTTGTACTCTGCATTACGCAAGTCGATCGCGGCATCCAGCTCTAGGAGCGCGAAGCCATCAGTACTTTTTAACGCATGGGCCGTGTGCATAAGACCGTGTCCATAGGCATTGGCTTTGATAACCGCCATGATGCGCGCGTCGGGAGCGTATTGTCGCGTTATGGCCAGATTATGCTTTAACGCGGCTTGATCAATATAGGCAAGAATGGGACGGGACATCTGTTTTTTATTGGCGGCTTAAAAAGTATTGCAAAGTTGATTGACGATTCGGCTGATAGCAGTCTGCAAAATGGAGTTCTTCGGATTGAATGCGTATTAATCGCGGTGGATTCTATGCCTGGTTCAGGTTATGCGCAATACCGGCTGAGAATTGCATTGCACATTATAATAATTCATATTTTTTCTTTTCTGAATTTTGCTGCATTTTTTTGTACAAATTTTTTTTGCTGTGTTACAACTGCGCAGCATCGGGCCGGTTTGCAGATGAATTGGGTGTTTGTTTTCGGATGTAGTACGTCTTTAGACCATTTCATGGTATAAACCCAATTCTTGATGAATGAGGTATACATAGAATAATAACAACGCCTAGAGGAATATTTTGAATCGCGGTTTTTATACGATTATGGCTGCGCAATTTTTCTCTTCCCTCGCAGATAATGCGTTGTTGGTTGTAGCGATTGCTTTGCTGATTGATTTGCACGCGCCTGCATTTCTGATTCCGTTGCTCAAGTTTGTTTTCGTGCTGTTTTACGTTATTCTCGCGCCTTTTGTCGGTGCTTTTGCAGATTCCATGCCCAAAGGAAGAGTCATGTTTATCAGCAATACCGTCAAGATTGTCGGTTGTGGATTGCTGTTTTGCGCAATGCATCAATATTCCGCATTGCTGGCTTATGCAGTCATTGGGCTTGGCGCGGCAGCTTATTCGCCAGCCAAATACGGTATTCTGACCGAGTTGTTGCCGCCAGAAAAGCTGGTTGTTGCAAACGGCTGGATCGAAGGATTAACCGTCGCTTCAATCGTGCTCGGCACTGTTCTGGGCGGCACTTTGATTACTCCCGCTGTTTCGCAATATCTGCTTGCGCTGGATCTGCCGCTTGCCGATACAGCCACTGAGATCAGTATTTTTATCGTTGCCATCATTTACGTTGCAGCCGCAGTTTTTAATCTCTTCATTCCGAATACCGGTATTGATCACCGCATACCGAAGAAAAATCCGCTTTATCTGATCCAGGAGTTTGCGCATTGCGTGAAGTTGCTGTGGACGGATAAACTCGGGCAGATTTCGCTTGCTGTGACGACATTGTTCTGGGGCGCCGGGGCGACACTTCAGTTTATTGTTATCGAATGGGCCGAAGTGGCGCTGGGTTTTCAGCTGAATAAAGCAGCGCAGTTACAAGGGGTGGTGGCGCTTGGAATCGCCATAGGGGCTGTTATGGCGGCGCGCACGATCGCATTAAAACGATCCTTGTCGGTCATACCGATGGGGTTTGCAACCGGCCTCGTGGTGATCATCATGATTTTTGTCCATGATTTATGGACCGCCATTTTCCTACTGATCCTGATCGGTGGAATGGCGGGATTTTTTGTTGTGCCGATGAATGCATTACTTCAGCACCGGGGGCATATTCTGATGGGTGCGGGTCATTCGATTGCAGTACAGAATTTTAATGAAAACCTCAGTATTCTGGCGATGTTATCTCTATATGCGCTACTGATTTTCTTTGAGGTGCCTATTCATGTTGTTATTGTTTTATTTGGATTATTTATGACAATCATCATGGCGCTGGTACGCAAGTGGCATAACGCTAACCAAAGTAAGGAAGATTCATTGCATCTGATCGGCACCCGGAAACTGGACAGACGCTGGCGGCATTGAAACTGATTACCTCGGATCAGGCAGGAAATATGACAGCGCGGGTTGAAATTTCAGTGAGCTCCCCCACGTAGTGACCAGTAACTTTCCACGGGAGAATCGGATGCGTTTTGACAAGTTAACCACAAAATTCCAACAAGCGCTTGCAGATGCGCAAAGCATTGCTGTCGGGCAGGATCATGCCTATATCGAACCGGCGCATTTGCTGCTGGCCTTACTGCAGCAGGAAGATGGCGTCACTGTTTCGTTATTGCAGCGCTGCGGGACTAACGTTGTTCCATTGCGTGATGCGCTGAAGAATAGTTTGCAGCGGCTGCCGAAAATCGAAGGTACTGGCGGTGAAGTCAATTTGTCACGGAATCTTGCCAATCTGCTTAATCTGGCCGATAAGGAGGCGCAGCAGCGGGGTGATCAGTTTATTGCCTCGGAGATGTTTTTGCTGGCGCTATTGAAAGACAAGGGCGAGACGGGGGCATTATTAAAGGAATATGGCGCCAGTTATGCAGCGCTTGAGAAAGCGATTGTCGCTGTGCGGGGTGGAGAGCAGGTCAGCAGTGCCGAAGCAGAAGGCAGTCGTGAGGCGCTGAAAAAATATACGCTGGATTTAACCGAGCGTGCGCGCCAAGGCAAGCTTGATCCGGTCATCGGGCGTGACGATGAAATTCGTCGCACCATTCAGGTGCTGCAACGGCGCACAAAAAATAATCCGGTTTTAATTGGCGAGCCCGGCGTCGGAAAAACAGCAATCGTCGAAGGTCTGGCGCAAAGAATTATCAATGGCGAGGTGCCGGAGAATCTTAAAAACAAGCGCGTTTTGTCGCTGGATATGGCTGCATTATTGGCGGGCGCAAAATATCGCGGAGAATTCGAGGAGCGGTTGAAGTCCGTGCTGAAAGAGTTGGCGCAGGATCAGGGCAATACCATCGTTTTTATTGACGAGCTGCATACTATGGTCGGCGCGGGAAAAGCAGAAGGCGCGATGGATGCCGGCAACATGCTCAAGCCAGCATTGGCTAGAGGTGAGTTGCATTGTGTAGGTGCGACAACACTGGACGAATATCGCAAATACATCGAAAAAGATGCAGCGCTGGAACGACGCTTTCAGAAAGTGTTGGTTGAAGAGCCGACTGTCGAGGCGACTATTGCCATATTGCGTGGACTGCAGGAAAAATATGAAGTACATCATGGTGTGGATATTACTGATCCAGCCATTGTCGCTGCGGCTGAATTGTCCAATCGTTACATAACCGATCGTTTTTTGCCTGACAAAGCCATTGATCTTATCGATGAAGCTGCTGCACGTATCCGGATGGAGATCGATTCCAAGCCGGAGGCAATGGATAAGCTTGACAGAAGGCTCATACAACTCAAGATCGAACGCGAAGCGATCAAAAAAGAGCAGGATGAAGCTTCTCGCAAGCGCTTGCAGTTGCTTGAAGAAGAAATTGCGGAGAAAGGTCGCGAGTATGCTGATCTGGAAGAAATCTGGAAAACGGAAAAATCCCAAATCCAGGGTTCTCAGCAAATCAAGGAAGAAATAGAAAAAATCAAACTGGAGATTGAAGCCGCTACACGCAAAAACGACTGGCAAAAAGTATCCGAACTGCAATATGGGCGTTTACCGCAACTGGAATCGCAGCTTAGATTGCAGGAAAGCGCAAAACAAAGTGCAGAGACTGTAAAACCCCGATTGCTTCGCACACAGGTTGGTGCAGAAGAAATCGCGGAGGTTGTTTCGCGCGCGACCGGTATTCCTGTTTCCAAGATGATGCAAGGAGAGCGCGAGAAATTACTGTTGATGGAACAGAAACTCCATGAACGGGTTGTAGGGCAGGATGAAGCGGTACGATTGATATCCGATGCCATACGCCGTTCTCGCGCAGGCTTGGCTGATCCCAATCGTCCCTATGGATCTTTTCTGTTTCTGGGGCCGACGGGGGTGGGAAAGACCGAGCTGTGCAAGGCTCTGGCGAGTTTCCTGTTTGACTCGGAAGATCATCTGATTCGCGTGGATATGTCCGAGTTTATGGAGAAGCACTCGGTGGCACGCTTGATCGGTGCGCCGCCCGGATATGTCGGCTATGAGGAGGGCGGTTATCTGACCGAAATTGTACGGCGGAAACCCTATGCGGTGATTTTGCTGGATGAAGTCGAGAAGGCGCATCCGGATGTCTTCAATGTGTTGTTGCAAGTGCTTGATGATGGCCGAATGACGGATGGTCAGGGAAGGACGGTTGATTTCAAGAATACCGTCATTGTGATGACATCCAATCTGGGCTCGCCCATGATTCAGGATATGCATGGCCAGGATTACCGTTCCGTCAAGGAAGCGGTAATGGATGAAGTGAAAAGATATTTTCGTCCGGAGTTTATCAATCGCATCGATGAAGTGGTTGTATTCCATGCGCTTGATCAAAAACACATTAAATCGATTGCGCAGATTCAGTTACAGTATCTTGAAAAAAGATTGGCTGCGCTGGATATGAATTTACGTATCAGTGATGCGGCGCTTGCTGAATTATCGCAAGTTGGATTCGATCCGGTATTTGGCGCGCGACCATTAAAACGGGCCATTCAGGCACAGATAGAAAATCCGCTGGCGAAGGAAATTCTTGAAGGGCATTTCATAGCGAAAGATACCATCGTCGTTGATTATGACAATGACCAGATACGCTTTTCTAAAACAGTTTAATCTGCGGCTGTCACTGGAAATTGCTGAATGATAGTTGAAGGGAAAGGATTTCCGCTTGACCGGTTTCAGGTAGAATATCCGTTTTTCACTGGATAAATGGTCATGTTTAGAGGTAGTCTGGTTGCCATCGTGACGCCAATGCTGGATGATGGCGTATTGGATCTGGAGCGCTATCGCGCGCTGATTGATTTTCATGTTGAGCAGGGTACTGATGGTATTGTCGTCGTGGGCACGACCGGAGAATCCCCGACTGTGGATTTCGAAGAACATCAGTTACTGATGCGAGTTGCTGTTGAACATGCGAATGGGCGTATACCGATCATAGCCGGTACTGGAGCCAATTCGACGCGCGAGGCTATCGATTTGTCCATTTATGCGAAGGATGCCGGTGTTGATGCCTGCCTGTCTGTAGCGCCGTATTACAATAAACCGACTCAGGAAGGGCTTTATCAGCATTTTCGGGCGATTGCGGAAACAGTTGATATTCCGCATATTTTGTATAACGTACCGGGCAGAACTGTCGCCGATATCGCTAACAGTACAACTTTACGGCTGGCGCAAATACCCAATATCGTCGGTATCAAAGATGCCACGGGTGATATGGGGCGTGGCAGCGATCTGTTGCGCCGTGCGCCGCCCGATTTTGCTATTTATAGTGGCGATGATATCAGCGCGCTTGCGCTGATGCTGCTCGGTGGACATGGTGTGATTTCAGTGACTGCGAATGTTGCGCCCAGACTGATGCATGAAATGTGCGCAGCCGCAATGAATGGCGATCTTCAAACTGCGCGGATGATTAACCACCAGCTTTTACGACTACATGCTGATTTATTTGTCGAGGCGAATCCAATACCTGTAAAGTGGGCTGTTGCGCAGATGGGGTTAATTGCGCATGGCATCCGTTTGCCACTTACCCGCTTATCCGGTCAGCATCATTCGCTTGTTAAAGAAGCGATGGGTTTTGCGCGGATTTATGAAACAAAGGAATGAAATGGGAAAAATGCGCTGGTGTCACATTATTTCCTCTGCAATGATGGTCATCCTGTCGGTAATCGGTTCCGGGTGCACTTTTTTTCCGGAAACTAAAGACATCGACTACAAATCAGCGGGGAGATTGCCGCCGCTGGATGTGCCGCCTGATCTTATTACACCGGCTACAGATGAACGTTATGCGATACCGGACACAGTGTCAGGCGGCACTACTTTTTCAGCATTTGCCAGAGAGAGTGCGATAAGTCCGGGGACTGGATCCTCTTCATTGCTGCCGATGTCAATTCAGAACGTGTATATCGAGCGCTCCGGAACGCAGCGCTGGTTGGTTGTGCCGCAGCCGCCCGAAGCAGTATGGCCGGTTGTCAAGGAATTCTGGCAGGAATTGGGGTTTTTGATAAAACTGGAAATTCCTGAAGCCGGCATTATGGAGACTGATTGGGCGGAGAACCGAGCAAAAATACCGCAGGACCCGATCCGTAACGTGTTGTCCAAATTTCTCGATTTTATTTATTCCACAGCTGAGCGTGACAAGTTCCGTACCCGACTGGAGCGCACTGAAATGGGGACGACGGAAGTGTACGTCAGTCACCGCGGGATGGATGAGGTGCTGGAAGGTGGAGCAACTAATCGTTCAATATGGCAACCACGCCCTGCCGATCCGAATCTTGAGGCGGAAATGCTTTCACGTCTGATGATGCGTTTTGGCGTGGAAGAACAACGTGCCAGACTGGAGCTGGCGACCGCGGGCGGCTCGAATCAGGAGAAAGCCTATATCGACAGACGAATAGGTAATGCGCTTGTTGTGAATGAAGCTTTTGATCGATCGTGGCGGCGTGTGGGTCTAGCGCTGGATCGTATTGGTTTTACGGTGGAGGATCGTAACCGGCTAGAGGGTATTTATTTTGTGCGTTACATCAATCCGGATACTGATAGCCAGAAAACCGGAGACGATGATGGTTTATTGTCTGGGTTAATGTTTTGGAGAGGTAAGGATGATGCAAATGCCAGAGCAGAAAAATACCGTATTCTGGTAAAAGAGACAGGCATTAATACCAGTACCGTTTCAGTATTGAACGAGGATGATACATCGATTCCAAAGAATGTGGCCGACAGTATTCTGAAATTATTGCATGAACAACTCAAATAAGATTAGCGCGGAGTAGTATCGAATGAAAAGTTGTTTACTGATTGCTTGTTACTGTTGTTCTGGATAAATAAACCGACATAAAAAAACCGCCTGTCAGGCGGTTTTTTTATGTTTAGTTCTGTATGCTTTGATGAAGCTAATGATTATTTGTTTTTCGCAGCTTCTTCTTGCAGAATCTTTTCAAAATTTGCGCGTTCAGTTTCAGGTAAAGCTTGGCTAGGGCCGCCGCAAGCCGCTAAAAAGAGAGACGCCAAAACCAGAACTAAGAGACTTTGTTTCATTATTAAATTTCCTTATAAAAATCTTATAAAAATTAAAAGTGCGTAATACGAAGCACAAAAATATAAAATCAATTTTTACTTGCACGGTACATGGCAATCCATATTTTCATGCGAAAATAAAAATACGCAGCAGCATCGCCCATGCGTCTGTTAAGTCAATTATGATTTAATATAGTTATACTGCAATTTTAAGTATAAAGCTTTTGGCCGCAATATACCACCCATTCCTACCATTCATTTATTCTCTTTTATGTATAAAAAACAATCATACAGAAAATAACTCTTTATTTAATATAATCATTCAGATGTCCAAATTTCCGGAGGGCATCACTGCTGGATGGGTAATGCGTTATAGGCCGACAATCATTCCGACATTATGCAGCTTGGCATTGCTGGACCATCTGCTCTTAAAGGTACAGCTACGCCACACTGTGTGCTGAAATGAAAAACATGTGAATCAGAGTAAAAGGAAGCGGGCGGTACTGTCTGTTATGAATGAGTACTTGTTATCAAAAGAACTCAAGCGTGCGGTGATCAAATAGGCTGGCCGGGAGATGTGGTTTGCTTGTACCGTGTTTTAGGAGAGTTTTTTCGGTCTTAAGAACGCTGATTGATTTATTTTTTATGTGGCATGCTTCAAACTCAACTATCCATGGGTATTCACATAGCGTCGGTATTGTGATGAAAGAATGGTCCTTGATGCTAATCCTCAATAACAAACGACTCCTGAAACTGCCAAGAGCCGTTTGTAGTTAATCAACCAATTATTTTTTGCCGGCAGGAGCGCCTAATCTTTCTCCGGATTCAGGATCTTCATACAAGCTTGGTGGATATTGACCTGGTTTTCCCTCACCGCCACTACACCCGACTAAAAACATTGCCAATAACGCCGCGATAAATAGAGAGTATTTCATGTTAAAAACCTCCTAAATTTTTAAAATTATGACGAATTATTGTGTAAAACAGCTCTTCAGTCTTTCAAAATTCAAAAGACCATTTACTAATACCAGATTAAATTAGCGTTGTCCAGCATCCAGTGAGAAGATTTTATCAGTCCTTTTGGTTCGTATTACTGGCCGCAAATAACACATATCCATTAACATACCATTGATAAAGGGTTTTTTCCGTTTCGCCATTGAGGTTATTGGGTATGGGTTGGTTATGATTGAGCAAAAGCGCCGAAAGTATTTTTTTTGCAGCATGATCGACAGTGAAGATTTCACCGTTAAGATAAACCTTATTGCGGTCGAACAGAATTCGACTTTTTAAACTGAGCTGTAACGATCTTTTTTGAATTGTTTTTTTGAATTGTTTAAAAGTTAACGGCTGTTCGGGAGGAGTAAAAAAAACATGTGGCTTCGGCTCAGTTAAATAAATACCCAGAAATTCTTCAATATCGGTACGTTTCCAAGTGATCTTTTTTAGAATTGAACGAACCTGTCGCTGCATATCGGAATCGATTTCAAACGGGTTACGATGCAATTTTAAATCAGGGTCTGTATACCAGCCATCCACCGCAAGGTGATCCTGAAGATAAATCAGAAACTGATCAATGAGTTCTTGATGGCTCGGTGCGCGAAATCCAATGGAATAGGTCATGCAGGCATCAACAGCAACACCGTGATGCGCGTAATTCGGCGGCAGATACAACATGTCGCCCGGCTCCAGAATCCAGGCCTGTTCCGCTTTGAAATGTCGCAGAATTTTGAGCGGGACATCCGGGATAAGCGCAGCATCATAATCTGCGGCTATTTCCCAACGTCTGCGGCCCGGACCTTGCAGCAAGAAGACGTCGTATGAATCGTAATGTGGTCCGATCCCCCCCCCAGCCGGAGCGAAGCTGACCATTAAATCATCTAGGCGAGCATAAGGAATGAAACTGAATTTTTGCAATAAATCGTTAGCCGCCGGTATAAAGTGATTGACATCCTGCACCAGTAATGACCAGACGTCGCCGGGCAGATTCTTGAAATCACGTTTTCTCAGCGGTCCGTGTTTGAGTCGCCATTGGTGGTTACTGTACGTGACCAGTCTGGATTGGGCATCTTCATAGCCGGATAATGCAATCAATTCCTGTTTCGTAAGTAAACCATTAAAACCAGGCAATGCCTGACGAATCAGTAAAGGTTTTTTTTGCCAGTATTCCCGCAGAAAAGTTTCAGGTGCTAAATCACCCAGTGGAATAGTTTTCAGTGTGTTGATGCTTCGTCTCCCCAGAGTTGTTTCAGACGTGCGTCGCGACCGCATTTGTTGCGATATTGAGCGTAGTTTGCCGGGTTTTTGAGATAGTAATCCTGATGATAATCCTCAGCAGGATAAAACATTGTTGCCGGTAAAATTTCGGTGACAATCGGTAATTCAAAACGTCCGGAGACAGCCAATGCATTTTTTGACGCTTGGGCCGCGGCGCTCTGCTCAGGCGTCAGATAAAATATTGCACTGCGGTATTGCGGACCAATATCGCAAAATTGGCCGTCCGGAAAAACCGGATCTATGGTTCGCCAGAAAGCCTGTAACAATGTTTCAAAATCGGTTACCGTTTTGTCGAATTGAATTCTGACTGCTTCCACGTGGCCGGTTCTGCCGGTCACGACTTGCTCATAGGTGGGATTGTTCACTGTGCCGCCGATGTATCCGGACGTGGTGGAAATGACGCCGGGCAGTTTATCAAGATCGGATTCGGTGCACCAGAAGCAGCCGCCGGCAAAGATGGCGGTATCCAGGTGATCCGTTGGTATAGTCTGATCGCCGGCGATGGTTTCGCTCGAGAATTGACAGGCGGTTACCAGTATCGATAGTGATAACGCGGCAAAAACAGCTTTAAATCGTATAAAGTCGGTTGGCATGTTATTTTCCTAACTTCTGAGCGGAGGGAGTGATTCCATACTCGGGACAAACTTCAGCGCCAGTCCGTTGTTGCACCAACGTTCCTTGCGTGGTTGCGGACCGTCGTTAAATACATGCCCCTGATGTCCACCGCAGCGTGCGCAATGATATTCGGTTCTGAGAATGATCAGTTGATAGTCTTTTTTTGTGCCAATATGGCCAGCGATCGGTTGCGTGAAACTCGGCCATCCTGTTCCGCTGTCATATTTGTGGCGGCTTTCAAACAGTGGCAGGTAACACGCCGCACAGAGATATGTTCCATCACGATATTCCTGATTCAGTGCACTGCTGCCCGGTGGTTCTGTCTGTTCATTGAACAAAACATCGAAGGCTTCCGGCGAAACCAGTTCCCGCCATGCTTCATGTGGCTTTGTTAAACGTTCGACGGTAACCGGCACACTTGCCGCCAGCGTTTCAACCGTCCGGTAGAAAAAAACAAAAGGCGCGGTGACAACAGCGCCGCCAATACCGGTCAAAAAATATCTCCTGTTCATCTTTTTCTCCGTTTTAATTTGCTTGAATAGGCATTAACACGCAATATGACCTGCTTGAATAAAATGAATTCACGCCTGCTGTATTTTTTCCAAATCCTGTATCATCACTACTTTGGGATTTAATTTTACTGTTTACATGAAAATCACCTTTCTGGATTTCGAACAAAATATCGCAGAATTTGAATCAAAAATTGAAGAGCTGCGTTTTGCACAGAGCGATTCCGCACTGGATATTTCAGCGGAAATAGAGCGGTTGAAAGCGAAAAGTGTGGCGCTGACCAAAAGTGTTTATGCAAAGCTGTCACCCTGGCAGATTTCTCAAGTCGCAAGGCATCCGCAGCGGCCTTATACGCTCGATTATATCGCACATATTTTTACCGATTTTCAAGAATTGCACGGCGACCGCTGTTTCGCGGATGATCACGCGATAGTAGGCGGCCTTGCGCGCTTCAATGGTCAGACCGTGATGGTGATCGGTCATCAGAAGGGGCGTGATACACGTGAAAAAATTCATCGCAATTTCGGCATGCCCAAACCCGAAGGGTATCGTAAAGCGCTGCGCTTAATGCGGCTGGCCGAAAAATTTTCTGTTCCATTGATTACCTTCATCGACACACCGGGCGCGTACCCTGGTATTGATGCCGAAGAGCGCGGTCAGTCGGAAGCCATCGGTAAAAATTTATACGTAATGTCGGAGTTGAAAGTGCCAGTTGTCTGCATAGTGATTGGCGAAGGCGGCTCGGGCGGAGCTCTGGCAATCGCAGTGGGCGATATGGTTCATATGCTGCAGTTCGCAACCTATTCAGTTATTTCCCCGGAAGGCTGTGCGTCCATTTTATGGAAAAGCGCGGACAAGGCGCCGGAAGCAGCCGAGATCATGGGAATTACCGCCGAGCGCCTGAAAGATATTCATCTGATTGACAGCATCATCAATGAACCGACAGGTGGCGCGCATCGTGACTATCCCGGCATGATGCAAGCCGTCAAAACAGTGATTCAAGACTCATTGAGAAAACTTCAGGATTACTCGGCTGAAAAACTCATTGAAAAACGTTTGGAACGATTAATGAAATATGGTTCCTACAAAGAGGCAAAAATCGAATAACCCGCTCGGGTTTGATGGTCTTGTCCGTGATGCGCGCAATGTTTTGCGGCGTTACGTCACTTCAGGTAGTCATCTTGCTATCGGCTTGAGCGGTGGCGTGGATTCAGTGGTTCTTCTGGATATACTGGCAATATTATCCACAGAAATGCGCTTCAAATTGTCTGCGGTACATGTCAATCACGGTATCAGTAAAAATGCGGCTGAATGGAGTCATTTCTGCTGCCACTTGTGCGCTGCCTACGGTATTCCGATTGTGGTGAGCTATGTCAAAGTGATGCGGGAGACAGGAATAAGCCTGGAGGCTGCCGCACGCGAGAAACGTTACCAGGTTTTTAATCGTTTGCGCGCGGAGGGTCTGGATGCGGTTGATTATCTGGTTTTGGCGCAACATCGTGATGATCAGGCGGAGACACTGATGTTGCAATTGCTCCGTGGTGCAGGTGTCAGAGGGTTGAGCGCCATGCCATTGCACAGAAGACAAATAGCCGGGAGCGCACCGCAGATGCTGCGTCCGTTGCTGGATGTGCCGCGGGCCTACATCGAGATCTACGCCGATCAGCGGCAGCTTCAGTGGATACATGATGAAAGCAATGACAGTACCCTGTTCAGTCGTAATTTTCTTCGCCACAAGATTTTCCCGCTATTACGTGAAAAATACCCTGGTTATGCGCAAGCCTTGCTGCGCACCAGCAGGCATATGGCTGAAGCCTCGGTGCTGCTCAATGAGCTGGCGGAGCAGGATGCGCAGCATTGCCTGGTTTCCGGCAAGCTGGAAATTGCCGGATTGCGTGAGTTGAGTGCTTCGCGCGCCAAGAATCTTTTGCGTTATGTTTTGTGGCAACGGGGCATTCAGCCACCCAGCGCAATCAGACTGGAAGAAATTTTGCGGCAGCTGCGCAACGCAAACAACGATACGCGACTGCATGTTACTTTTGGAGGACATGAGATCCGGACTTACCGCGGGCATGTCTATATCCAGTCTGTCATTCAGCATCCCGTCAAGGGTTCACAGCGGGCGTGGACAGGTGAGTCAACGCTAAGGCTGGAGGAATGGGGCGGATCAGTGCATTTTAGGCGGATCCAGGGGCAAGGACTGAGTCAGGGAAAATTAATGCAGGCGCCTGTTTATTTTCGAGTACGTCAGGGGGGCGAGCATTACAAACCGGATTGCCACCGGCCAAGACGCAGTCTGAAAAATTTGTTGCAGGAAGCTTCAATTCCGCCATGGTCGCGGTATACTTTACCTTTGCTATTTTGCGGTGAGAAGCTCGTCTGGGTGCCGGGGGTCGGCACGGACTGTGAATTCCAAGCGACGATGGAAGAAATGGGACTGGTGCCCGAATGGCAGGTTGAATGCGTTTCGGCGTAGTGCAATAAACAAGAATGAAAAGAACAAAATCATGATATTAGTAACTGGCGGCGCAGGTTTTATCGGTTCAAATTTTATCCTGGACTGGTTTTTTCAATCGGATGAAGTAGTTATCAATCTCGATCAATTAACTTATGCGGGTAATTTGCAGAATCTGACGGCCTTGGAAGGCGACGAAAGACATGTTTTCGTCAAGGGCGATATTGGCGATAGCGCGCTGGTGACAAAACTGCTGGCTGACCATCGACCCCGCGCGATAATCAATTTTGCCGCGGAAAGCCATGTTGACCGATCCATTCTGGGGCCGGAAGCCTTCATTCAAACCAATATCGTAGGAACTTTCAGGCTGTTGGAAGCGACGCATGCCTACTGGCGAGGATTAGGCGAAGTCGAGAAAAAAGATTTCCGCTTTTTGCATGTCTCTACCGATGAAGTCTACGGTTCATTAACCGCGCATGAACCGGCATTTACCGAAATGCATCGGTATCAGCCGAGCAGTCCCTATTCGGCAAGCAAAGCATCGAGTGATCACCTGGTTAATGCGTATCACCGTACTTTCGGCCTGCCAACGCTGATTACTAACTGTTCCAATAACTACGGCCCCTATCAGTTTCCGGAAAAACTGATACCGTTGATGATTGCTAATGCATTGGCAGGCAAATCATTGCCGATTTATGGCGACGGTAGGCAGGTGCGAGACTGGTTGTATGTCACAGATCACTGCAGTGCGCTCCGGCGTGTGCTCGAAGCCGGAAAAACAGGTGAAACCTATAATATTGGCGGCTGGAATGAAAAACCCAATATTGAAATTGTGC
>JADZAR010000112.1 GCA_020852475.1 Nitrosomonas sp. | reverse complement strand
TGCGCCGAAACAAGCGCTCTGAAAAGTAGCGCCGTACAAACGTCAGCAAGCGATAGCGTGGCCGCTGGATCCCAATCAAATCGATCAATCGATGCAAAAGCTGCAACGCTTTCAACGGACGGTGTTGAAAGCGCATCCTATGGATTTTTTCCCGGCGCACCGGCGGCCCCTGTGGAGGGGGCAGAGCAAATCCAGCCTGAACCCGAGTCCAGTCAATCAACCCATGCAACCGGACAGGCGCATGCCATGACAGGTGCCAACGCTAAAGCAGCGGCGTCGGTGGAAACCAATTCAATTCGTGTAAGCATAGGAAAAGTCGACCAAATGATTAATCTGGTTGGTGAGCTGGTTATTACACAGGCAATGCTTGCGCAAACAGCTTCGGAGATCGATCCGGTTATTTCCGAGAAGCTGCAAAGTGGAATGAATCATTTGGAGCGCAATACACGCGATCTTCAAGAGGCCGTGATGTCTATCCGCATGCTGCCAATGAGTTTTGTTTTCAGTCGTTATCCCAGGGTCGTTCGCGATCTGGCGGCAAAATTGAACAAGAAAGTTGAATTAAAAACAGTGGGCGAGGGGACTGAACTAGATAAAGGATTAATTGAAAAAATAGCTGATCCTTTAACGCATCTGGTACGCAATAGCCTGGATCACGGCATAGAACTGCCGGAAAAGCGAATAGCGGCAGGTAAGCTGGCTAAAGGAACAATTACTTTGCGCGCTTTCCAGCAAGGTGGCAGCATCGTAATTGAGGTAGGTGACGATGGCGCGGGACTCAATCGCGAAAAGATTCTTGCCAAGGCCAGGGAAAGAGGGCTACCGGTTCGTGACGACATGCCCGATCAGGAAGTCTGGATGTTAATTTTTGAAGCCGGATTCTCGACAGCCGAAAAAGTAACCGATGTTTCCGGGCGTGGCGTGGGTATGGATGTGGTGAAACGGAATATCCAAAGTATGGGAGGGCGGGTTGAGGTGAATTCGGTTCTTGGCGTTGGTACACGTATCACCATCCGGCTGCCATTGACACTTGCTATTCTCGATGGTTTATCGGTAACTGTCGGTGATCAAATGTTTATCGTGCCGCTGACATACATTACCGAATCACTGCAACCGTCAGAAAACGATATAAGAACAATCAGTGGCCGGGGCCGCGTAGTTCAAGTGCGGGGTGAATATCTGCCCGTCATTGCCCTGCATGAAATATTCAATATTCGACCCAAGTCGACGGAGATCAAGGATGGGATCCTGGTCATTCTGGATGCCGATGGCCATAAAGCGGCAATGCTTGTCGACGAGTTGATTGGTCAGCATCAGGTCGTCATCAAAAGTCTTGAAAGTAATTACCGCCGTGTTCACGGTGTCTCGGGCGCCACGATCATGGGAGACGGCAAGGTGGCTTTAATCCTGGATACGACCGGACTCGTCATGTCGACTCAGTAAATATCGCGGACACCTTGCCGATACTTGTCATGTTATTTATGTATTCTTTAAGGAGCTAGCAACATGTCGCAACAACAAACCGCAGCAATAACTCACGCTGTTAATACAATGGGAGAAGCTGCGCCACGCCAGCTGAATGAATTTCTCACATTCCGGCTCGGGAGCGAGGAATATGGAATCGATATCCTGAAGGTTCAGGAAATTCGGGGATATGACAACGAGGCCATAACACAGATTGCTAATTCTCCTGACTTTATTAAAGGTGTTGTTAATCTGCGCGGTATTATCGTGCCGATTATTGATATGCGCATAAAATTCAGACTGGGCAATGCCGAATATAACCAATTCACCGTGGTCATTATTCTGAATGTGGGCGGGCGTGTCATGGGTATTGTCGTGGATGGCGTTTCCGATGTGATCAGTCTCGATATGGATCAGGTGCGGCCAACGCCGGAATTTGGTTCGATTATCGATACCAAATATATTACCGGGCTTGGCACAATTGACGAAAGAATGCTGATACTGGTGGATATCGAAAAACTAATGGCCAGTGAAGACATGGGACTGATCGACCAATCGTTGAATTAAAAATAGATTTTACTTAAAAATTGCCTTGCAGGAGCATGCTATGTTGAACAATATGACTATAAAATCACGATTGATGCTTGTCATCGGTCTGTTATCGTTGCTGTCGCTGGGGATCGGTGGCCTGGGCTTGAGCGGAATGAATGAATCCAACCAAGGCTTGAAAACCGTATATGAAGACCGCACGGTTGTGGCGATTGATTTGAGTTCCATAATTGACCGCATTCAGCGTGTCCGGCTGAATGCAGTGATGGCTGCCAATTTTAGGAATGAAGCCGTTGCCAGGGAGCGTGCGGAGCTGACGGCGCAGCGCGACATGGAGATTAATGCGGCGTGGCAGAAATTCATCGTGACCTATTTGACGCCCGAGGAAGAGCAATTGGCTAACACTTGGTCGCAGCAATGGCAGGTATACAAAGCTTCGCGTGATCGCACCCTGGCGCTGGCGGTGGCGGGTGATTTTGACGGCGCTATTGCTAATGCTAACAGCGATGCCGCACCGAAATTCGATGCTGTGCATCAAACCATGGTCAGTCTGATTGACTTGCAGGGGCGTGTTGCTGCGCAGGAATATGCGCAAGCGCAAAGCAATTTCAGCAATACTTTTATGTTTATCATTGCGGTAACCGCAACAGGTGTTGTACTGGCGATTATGATCGGCATGATGCTGATACGCGCCATTGTTGGGCCGGTCAATGATGCCGTGAAGGTTGCGAATGCGGTGGCATCCGGTGATTTGACAAGCCGTATTCATGTTGATTCGAATAATGAAACCGGACGCTTGATGCAAGCGTTGAAGCAGATGAATGACAATCTTGTCGATCTGGTGGACAAGGTGCGCACCAGCAGTGATTCCATCTATACCGCATCAAGCGAGATCGCATCCGGTAACTCGGATTTGAGTCAACGCACCGAAGAACAGGCATCCAGCCTGGAGGAAACCGCTTCCTCCATGGAAGAGCTGACCTCGACCGTGAAGCAGAATGCTGATAACGCGCGGCAGGCCAACCAATTGGCATCGGGTGCATCGGAAGTGGCTGTAAGGGGTGGCGCGGTAGTTGGGCAGGTAGTTGAAACAATGGGTGCGATCAATGACAGTTCCAAAAAAATTGTCGATATCATCAGCGTCATAGACGGCATTGCCTTTCAGACGAATATTCTGGCGCTGAATGCAGCAGTTGAAGCCGCGCGCGCAGGTGAGCAAGGTCGCGGATTCGCGGTGGTGGCGACGGAAGTGCGCACATTGGCGCAACGCTCGGCGGCGGCGGCGAAGGAAATCAAGGAATTGATCGGTGATTCCGTCAGCAAGGTTGAAGATGGCACCCGTCTGGTCGATGAAGCGGGCGCCACCATGAATGAAGTGGTTACCGCGGTCAAGCGTGTGACGGATATCATGGCGGAGATCTCTGCCGCATCGCAAGAACAAAGTTCCGGTATCGAACAGGTCAATCAGGCAGTTACGCAAATGGACGAAGTGACGCAACAAAACGCCGCTCTGGTCGAAGAAGCCGCCGCGGCAGCCGAATCCATGCAGGAACAGGCGCATGCCTTGTCGCAAGCGGTTGCTGTTTTCAAGCTGGCTGGCGGCATGGCCGCGACACCGGTCAAGCGGAGCAATCGCCGGGCTGCTGTGACAAAATTGCCGGATCGCGGTCCGGCTACCCAGAAAATGGCATCCAGACCTGCGCCAGTTGAATCCAGGCCAAAAAAAGTTGCTGCTGGCGGTGGTGATGAGTCCTGGGAAGAGTTTTAGTTGATTGCGCAGTGCAATGTTGTACGGATTGAATTTGTAGACTTATGTCAGTAACGGGTTTCAGTTTCCTCAAGGGTGACAACTTTTGAGGTGGGCTATCAAAGTCGGGTTTTGACCGGCGGAGAATGTAATCCGTGAAATACGTTGAATTGGTTGGAGCCGTCAAAATTCCTGAAGTTATTAATCAAGCGCTTTGTTATTTTGCTTGAAACCACCATAAGAAACGGCTTGATTAGCTTCAGACAATCAATAATTGATGGGGAAGAGATGTCATTTCTGGAAAAAATAAACTTGCAGCAAAAATTTATAATTCTTGGTGTCGTCGGTTTGATCATGACCGCTTTTCCGACATTCTTTTACATTGCGTCGCTTCATAGTGAAATTGGAGTTGTTGAGCGGAGAATTTCTGGCGTCCCACCGATTGTCGCGATTCAAGAAGTAATTAAACTAACCCAGCAACACCGGGGGATATCAAGTGGATTTTTGAGCGGTAATGATTCCTTCGCGACGCGAATTACCGATTTGCAGGCGCGGTTGAATGCTGCGATGGCCAATGTGGACGCTGTATTCAAGGAGGCGAGAGTATCAACACAGATTGAATCCGAGTGGGGATCTGTAAAACAGCGTCTGAATGTGATAGCCAATTCTGTGGTTCAGCGTCAACTGAGTCCTGCCGAGAGTTTGGCGCAGCATACAGCGCTGATAAGCGAAATGTTGATCAATTCAGAAAAAATTCAGGAAGAATCCGGTCTTGCGCTGGATCCTGTCGCAGGTACTTATTTTCTCGGTAATGCCGCAATGTATAACGCGCCAAAGCTCACCGAGACGATGGGAAGATTGCGCGCCTCGGGGGCGGGTGTACTGGCGGCTGGTGAATTTTCTTCCGGGCAGCGCGGCGCGCTGATGAATCAGTATAATGATATTCGTGGGTATTTATCCGAGATGTATCGCAACTTGGAAAAGGCGATGCATGCGGATGACAATATTAAAAACGGATTGGCGGCTCGCGTAAGTGAAGTCAGGACGCATGTTGATAATGTCATGGCTATAACCAGCACCCATTTGCTAAACGCAGAGCATTTGACGTATACGCCGGAAAAATATTTTGACGATTATACGCGGGCGATCGATGGTGTTTATCTATTTAATACGGTTGCCTTTCAAAGTTTGAATAGTGCGCTGCAAGCACGAATCAGCGAGATGCGACAATCGATATTTTCTATTTTGGGAGTTATTACGCTGGTATTTGGTTCAGCAATAATTCTTTCCATATTGATTGTGCGCAGCATTACCAAGCCAGTGAATGAAGCCGTCAATGTTGCTAATGCTGTGGCGTCGGGTGATTTGACGAGTCGTATCGACGTTACATCTAATAATGAAACCGGTCGCTTGATGCTTGCATTGAAGCAAATGAACGACAATCTGGTGGATTTGGTCAGCAAAGTGCGCACCAGTACAGACTCTATCTACACTGCATCAAGCGAAATCGCATCCGGTAACTCGGATTTAAGTCAGCGGACGGAAGAACAGGCGTCCAGCCTGGAAGAAACCGCTTCTTCCATGGAAGAACTGACCTCGACCGTAAGACAGAATGCTGACAACGCGCGGCAGGCCAACCAGTTGGCGTCGAGCGCATCGGAAGTGGCTGTTAAAGGTGGTGCTGTGGTTGAGCAGGTTGTACAAACCATGAATGCGATCAATGACAGTTCCAAAAAAATTGTCGATATTATCAGCGTCATTGACGGCATTGCCTTTCAGACGAATATTCTGGCGCTGAATGCGGCGGTTGAAGCCGCGCGAGCGGGTGAGCAGGGTCGCGGATTCGCGGTGGTGGCGACGGAGGTGCGCACATTGGCGCAACGCTCGGCGGCGGCGGCGAAGGAAATCAAGGAATTGATTGGTGATTCCGTCAGCAAGGTTGAAGACGGTACCCGACTGGTTGATGAGGCGGGCGCCACCATGAGTGAGATCGTCAATTCAGTCAAGCACGTGACGGATATCATGGCGGAGATCTCCGCCGCATCGCAGGAACAAAGTTCCGGTATCGAGCAAGTCAACCAGGCTGTTGCGCAAATGGATGAAGCAACGCAACAAAATGCGGCTTTGGTGGAAGAGGCTGCTGCTGCTGCCGAATCCATGCAGGAACAGGCGCATGCTTTGTCGCAAGCAGTTGCTGTTTTTAAACTGTCTGGTGGTATGAATATGGCTGAGACTCCAGTTAAAAGAAGTAATCGTCCGGTTTCTGCAGCTAAACTACCTGACCGCGGTCCGGTCAGCCGGAAAGCATCGCTGAAAAAGGTATCCGGAGTTGTTCCAGTTGAATCCAAATCCAAGAAAGTTGCCGCTGGCGGCAGTAATGAATCCTGGGAAGAGTTTTGATGTTATGAGACCTTTGCACGGCTACTGCGCGGCACGATAATTGCGTTAAAAATTTGCGAAAAATGCTCATTTACCCCGCGTAAACTCCGCTTTTTCGCAAATTTTTGCCTTATTCTCGTACCGCTCATGACACCGTGCAAAGGT
>JADZAR010000111.1 GCA_020852475.1 Nitrosomonas sp. | reverse complement strand
TCGGGTTATGAGCCCGACGAGCTGCCAGACTGCTCCACCCCGCGTCAGAAGTGGGGGCATTATAACACAAGCTGGCGTATGAAGGTCAATGAGCATTTACTGCAACTTTCCTGCTGGAATAATTTCATTTGGCACTATGACAGAGAGTTATTCCATCGTGTCTGTTTATGTCGTTGCCAAGCAATTTCTTTTTTTATGGCCGTATTGATAATTTGCAGCACATCGGCAACATTAACGGGTTTGATCGCTTGTTTGACCTGCCCTGTTAAGCGCGCCAAAGGAAGCTTTCCGTGCTGATAATAGGACCATATCTCATTCGCATAATCGGATTGCGCTAATTCCGGCGCAAAGCGGCTTAGGAATGCCGTCAGATTATCAATATCACGCTTGATCATATAGCGCGCTTGGTGATTACTGGCTGCATTAACGGCCTGGGGCAGATCGATGATCACCGGACCTTGGCTATCGATCAGCACGTTATAAGGCGATAAATCACCATGCACAATTCCCGCGCTTAGCATAGTCACAATTTGCTGAATTAAAATTTTGTGGTAGCTGCGCGCTTGTTTGGGTGTCAGGATCATATCATTGAGCCGTGGCGCCACATTACCTTCCGCATCGGTAATCAATTCCATTAAAAGCACACCGGCAAAAAAATTATAGAATTTCGGCACGCGGATACCAGCCATTCCCAAACGGCACAGCATATCCACTTCCGTACTTTGCCAGGCTTCCTCGCGTGCGCTGCGGCCATAATGGCTGCCGCTTTCCATCGCGCGGGTGCGGCGGCTGTTTTTGATTTTGCGGCCCTCGATATAGCAGGCGCGCTGATGAAAATTGCATTTATTACTTTCTTTGTAAACTTTCGCGCAACGAACTTGTTCGCCGCTGCGCACCATATAAATCATCGCTTCCTTGCCGCTCATGAGCTGGCAAATCACACTATCGATCTATCCTTCTTCAATCAATGGTTCCAGTCGTTTGGGTGTTCTCATAGAGTTTATGCGGTGTGCGCTGTTGCGTCACACTTGTCATCCTCCTGCCGGTTAAAGTCAAAAATAGGCTGTCCACGATGCGGTTATCGATATCTGTTAGATTTGAAATAACCGCGTTGAACAAATTGTAGGAAGAAAGGTTTCTTTTTGGAATGTGGCATATTGCCGCGTGACAATTTGCCACATCACATCCTGAAAATCGGGTATGGGAGAGCCGTTTTTTTCTTCCTCGCTAAATCAAGGAAAAAACCAACATCACGAATTTACGATAAATCGTTTAAAATACTGCGGTAATTCATTGCCAAGCGGCCATGTCACTACTCGCGGGTTGTCACCTTCATCATCATTCGCCGGAAGGAACTGTATGCAATCGGAAGAAAATTTTTTTACCCACCAGGATACTCTGGCGAAATTGCATGAAAATTTACCACTGACCGAAAAGTTGCGTTTCTTACATCAAATCATTCGTCAGGATTTTCCTTTTATCGATCGTCTGGCGATTGCACTGTTTGACGAAAAAACCGAGATGCTCAAAACTTATACGCACAGTACGGAAGGTAATGATAATCCGGTAACCACGTACGAGGCGCCGCTCAGCGCCGCCCCTTCGTTGCGCGCCATCATCGAACACCGCCGTCCGCGCTTGGTGCAGGATTTGAATATTTTTGCCAAAGGTACGCACGAGCACACCAAGCGGATAGCCGCGAAAGGCTATAAGTCCAGCTACACCATGCCGCTGTATCAAAGCGGCGCTTTTGTCGGTTTTTTATTCTTTAATTCGCAGCAGGAACATCCATTTGAAGCACCGGCGCTGCGCCAGATCGACATCTATGGTCATTTGATCGCGTTGATGGTCATCAACGAGCTTACCTCCATTCGCACTTTGCTTGCCGCAGTGCGCGCGGCGCGCAGTATGACGCATTACCGCGATCTCGAAACCGGTTCGCATATCGACCGCACCGCGCACTACGCCCGTCTGATCGCGCGCCAACTTGCTGCCAGCTATGGTATCAGCGACGAACAGATCGAGCATATTTTTCTCTTTTCACCGATGCACGACGTCGGAAAAATCGGTATTCCGGACAATATCCTGCGTAAACCGAGCAAGCTCGATCCGGCGGAGTTCGATGTCATGAAGACACATCCGGTGAAAGGTCGGGAAATTATCGATTCCGTGCTGGAAGATTTCGGTTTGGGCGCATTCTGCCACAACAATATTCTGCGTAATATTGCCGAATTTCATCATGAAGCGGTCGACGGTAGCGGTTACCCGAATGGTTTGAAGGGTGAGGAAATTCCGATCGAAGCGCGGATCAGCGCGGTGGCCGACGTATTCGATGCACTGACGTCACGGCGCTCGTACAAAGCGCCGTGGAGCAACGAGCAAGCGTTTGCCATGTTGCGGCAAATGTCCAATTCCAAACTGGATCGCGATTGCGTCGAGGCCTTGATCAACAATGGCGATAAAGTGCTGGAAATACAACAGCGTTTTCGCGATATCGATTTGATTTAGCAATAAAACGAAATTCGCAGAATCAGTTGTGTTTGATCCAGTGCTGCACCACCAAACTACCCACCAAGTCGCCTTCGACATTCACCATCGTGCGAACCGTATCGAGGATGCGGTCGATCGGCAGTAAAACGGCGATGGCCTCGGCCGGTAATCCAACCGATTGCAGTACCATCACCATCGTGACCATACCGGCGCTGGGAATACCCGGTGCGCCCATAGCTGCAAGCATCGCGGTGACAAAGACGATCATTTGTTGCATTACAGTGAGTTCGACGCCGACCAGATTGGCGACAAACAAAGCGGCTACCGCTTCATAAAGCGCTGTGCCATCCATGTTCACGGTCGCGCCCAAAGGAATGACAAATCCAGCGACATCGCGTTTGACATGCAAATGTTGCTCGGCGCAGCGTAGCGTGACGGGTAACGTCGCCGCACTCGAACTGGTGGCCATCGCGGTGATCAGCGCTTCGCGCGCGCCCTGCCAGAATTTATACGGCGTCACACCGGTCATCAGATACAGAATCAACGGAAGTACAACCACGCCATGCAGCAGCGTGGTGCTTAATACCACCGCCACAAATTTGATCATGACGGTCAACAAGCCGGTGTCCTGCGTCGCCACCAGTTGCAATACCAGCGCCATTATGCCGAGCGGAGCCAGGCGCATGATCCAGCCGACCAGCATCAATATCAACTCCAGAAATTCCTGCATCAAAGTCAGAATATTGCGGTAGCGTTCGCCACCCACCACCAGCGCAATGCCGAGCAACAAAGCAAAAATCACCACCGCCAACACGTTTCCTTGCGCCAGCGCCGCGACTGGGTTCTGAAACAGCGAATGCAGAAAATGCGCGAAGAATTCTGGCAATGACATCTGCGTTGCCTGGAAATTCTGCATAGCATCTTGGAACATCGCGACCGGCAATTCACGCCCGGGCTGGAATAGATTGGCAGCCGCCAATCCCAGCACAACCGCCAGCGCCATCGTGGACATGAAGAAAATTAACGTAACTTGCCAGACACGGTTCATTTGCTGATGCGCGCGCAGATTCGCGACACCGACGACGATCGATGTAAAGACCAGCGGTATCAGCACCATTTTTAACAAATCGGTGAACAATGTGCCGGCCAGTTTTGCAGCGTACATGCCATTCTGGCTGATCGCGGACTCCCGCCCCAACTGTGCTAACCACAATCCAAGCAGCGCGCCGCTAATCGCTCCCAGCAGAATTTGATTGTTCAGTGACAATTTGCTCATTGTCATCGGCAAATCACACCCAATCCTTGCCGATCAGAAAATCCGTGTACAGTTTGTCTTCCGCCGTACCGGCTGCCGGCTTCCAGTCATAGCGCCATTTCACGATGGGCGGTAACGACATCAGGATCGATTCGGTGCGTCCGCCCGTTTGCAAGCCGAACAACGTGCCGCGATCCCACACCAGATTGAATTCCACATAACGCCCGCGCCGGTAGGCCTGAAAATCGCGTTCGCGTTCACCGTACGGTGTATCCTTGCGGCGTTCCAGGATCGGACGGTACGCGTTGAGAAAATTCTCGCCAACATTACGCGTGAGTTTGAAGCAGGTAGCGAAATCGGGTTGATTCAAGTCGTCAAAGAAAACGCCACCGATGCCGCGCGGTTCTTTGCGATGCTTTAAGTAAAAATAGTCATCACACCATTTTTTCAGGCGTGGATAAGTATTGTCTCCGAACGGTTGCAATGCGTCTTTGCACGTTTGATGAAAATGAATCGCGTCTTCCGCGTAGCCGTAATAGGGCGTCAGATCCATGCCGCCGCCGAACCACCAGACAGGTTCCGCACCTTCCTTGCGCGCCTCGAAGAAGCGCACGTTCATATGCACCGTTGGTGCGTACGGATTGCGCGGATGCAGCACCAGCGACACCCCCATCGCTTCAAACGACCGACCCGCCAATTCGGGGCGGGCGGCCGTAGCCGATGCCGGCAATCCCGCACCGTACACATGCGAGAAATTGACACCGCCGCGCTCCAGCACATTACCTTCTTCAATAACGCTGCTCATGCCGCCGCCGCCTTCCGGGCGATCCCATTGGTCGCGTTTGAATGTTTTGCCATCGACCTGTTCCAGTCCCGTGACGATGCTGTTCTGCAAATTGATAAGAAATTCCTTGACTTGAGGTGTGTTCATGCAAACTCCTGGTTCCAATTTTATGAAAATGATTTAAAACGCGCATATGCCGAGCAATTAACCACATTTTAACGCAGGTATAGCATGCCGACTGCATTTCATTGTTGACACGCCTCAAATTTGCACCGGATTGCCGTCAGTGCAAGATGATCGGCAAATTGCCAAAAAACAAGGGCGCGTATGATAGACTCGCACAATCTTTTTTAATACCCGAGTAGCAATCGTATGTCTGGCAATACACTTGGCACACTTTTTACCGTCACTTCATTCGGCGAGTCGCACGGCCCGGCGATCGGCTGTATCGTCGATGGCTGCCCGCCGGGTTTAGCCATTAGCACTGAAGAGATTCAACTCGAACTGGACCGGCGCAAACCGGGAACATCCCGGCATGTCACGCAACGGCGCGAGTCCGATACCGTGGAAATTTTGTCCGGTGTGTTTGAAGGCCGCACCACCGGAACGCCGATCGCTTTGCTGATTCGCAACGAAGATCAACGCAGCAAGGATTACAGCAAAATTATGGATGTGTTCCGACCTGGTCACGCCGATTACACCTACTGGCAAAAATACGGTATCCGCGATTACCGTGGCGGCGGGCGCGCATCGGCACGGGAAACGGCCGTCCGGGTTGCGGCCGGAGCGATTGCCAAGAAATGGTTACAGGAAAAATACGGCATTGTCATCCGTGGCTATATGGCGCAACTGGGTACGGTACCCATTCCGTTCAAGCGCTGGGAAGACATCGATCAGAATCCGTTTTTCGCCGCTGACAACAGCTATTCCGAGCAATTGGAAAAATTCATGGATCAATTGCGTAAATCCGGCGATTCGGTCGGCGCCAAGATCAGCGCAGTCGCGCAAGGCGTGCCGGTAGGTTGGGGAGAACCGGTTTACGACCGGCTCGATGCTGAAATTGCTTACGCCATGATGAATATCAACGCGGTAAAAGGCGTCGAAATCGGCGCCGGATTTGCCAGCGTGACGCAAAAAGGCACCGAGCATTCCGACGAAATGACACCGGCCGGTTTTCTGAGCAACAACGCAGGCGGTATCTTAGGCGGCATATCCACTGGACAAGATATCGTCGTGCATGTCGCAATCAAACCGACTTCCAGTATTCGCCTCGGGCGGCGCTCGATCGATAAGGACGGCAACCCGGCGATCGTTGAAACCCACGGCCGCCACGATCCCTGCGTCGGCATCCGCGCCACGCCGATTGTCGAGGCCATGCTGGCGCTGGTATTAATGGATCACGCTTTGCGGCATCGCGGGCAAAATGCGGATGTGCATTGTAAAACACCGAAAATTCCCGGCAGCGTGGATAGTTCGGTGTCTTTCACGCAATCCGCGCAAGCGCCCTTGAAAGAAGACCCGGAACCGGAAGAAGACATATAGACAGCAAACCACCCATAAACGCAGTTTAGTCTTGACAAGACCGGCCAAATACACGATCATCGCCCCCGCAAAAGAGATTGTGATGATTTGCAGAGAAACAATCGGCTTAGTCGATTACAGTTTGAAGGCATCGAATATAAGCAAAAGCGTAAGTTCGAATCCCGTGATTGCTTCAATCTGATATAATCTCCCGGTTGCTTAAACAACAAGCTGGAAGTAATTAGATTGCACCAAGCGCCCGTAGCTCAGTTGGATAGAGTACTTGGCTACGAACCAAGGGGTCGTGGGTTCGAATCCTGCCGGGCGCGCCATTCATTTCATTGAATATCTATTACAACTGCCGGTAAACAGGCTATTTCGTTTACTGTTGCTTTCCAAATGGCCAAGTAGCTCAGTCGGTAGAGCAGAGGACTGAAAATCCTTGTGTCGGTGGTTCGATTCCGCCCTTGGCCACCAATAAAATCAAGCACTTACACGAATCATGTTAAGTGCTTTTTTGTTTTAAAGTGATTGCGTAGTCTCCGTGCAGACTTTTTTGATCAATTTCTAAACGGAGCAATGCGCATGGAAGTGAACGCATTAAGCATTGTCAAAAGGCAAAACCATAGCATCAACACTTGTGCTACGGACGAACCTCGACGATACCATTATGTCTTGCCAGACCGCTAATGACTCGTCCAGCTGAATTACGTACCTGCAGCACCTGCCCATCCGATGCATCCGACAGCGCCAAGCCTTCTGAACTGACACTGAATCCACGTCCCATTACTGTCAGTTTTACATTTTGGCCTCTCAAAATAATGAAAGGCGCACGCACCATATTCGGCCGCACCGGTTGACCGGCGGTAATATTTACAGCTGCAATTTTTCCCACAGCTTGCGAAAGCTCTGTGAAAACACCTTCCGGAAATTGCGTAAGATTAACCATTTGCAAGGATACATCATCGAATCCTATCGGCTGATCACGCGCAATAGGTCGTACCACATAAAGCACATTAGTCATGACTCTGATCTCTGCCGGCACGTAGATGGTCCAGCCGTATTCACCGCCACACCGTACGCCTACAGAAGTCTTTCCCCACAACCGGTTACCTGGCGGTATAAAAGGCTCCAGATCGGCGCATCTAGGTAACGTAATACGGCTATCAATCTGGCCCACTTCGACCTGCACAATTCCGCCGGAACTGCTGGCATGGCTATCAATAAAATCTTTTACCGCATTTTGTATTAAAGAAACATCTTGATATTGCGATAGCGAACTTCCTGCTGATGAATTGAGAGAGGCGCTAATAAGAAGAAAAAAGATAAACCATTTTAACGATCTACTATGCATTATGATTTCCTGAAATACATACTGTTACAACAGTTATTGATAGTCAGAAACATCTTAAAGCCAAGGAGCATCTCAAATCACTTAAGCAAAGGGCGATTTCCAGCTTTATTCTCAACTTCATGCATTCTGCGATTACCGTAGCATAGCTGACCATACGATTACTTTAACAGGCCTGCAGCACATCGGGCCATTTTCAGTGAGAATGGATATGATCAGCAAACTCGATAAAACCCTCAATTTTCACCATCAGGCTCTGGGACTTAGAGCAGCAAGACAAGAACTCCTTGCCAGCAATGTTGCTAACTCGGATACACCGAATTTTAAAGCCAAGGATATTGATTTCTCGAGCGTGCTGCGTGAAAAAATATCCATGGCAACCCCAGCATCTACACTTAGAACGACTTCACCATCGCATATCAGTCACGGCGACAATAATGGTATCAGCAACAACATACTTTACCGCGTCCCCCTGCAACCCAGTATTGATGGAAACACTGTAGATATGGATTCCGAACGCACCCGGTTCGCGGACAATTCGATTAAATACGATGCGAGCATAACATTCATCAACATGCAGTTTAGAAATCTGTTAACTGCAATGCAGGAGCGATAATCATGTCCTTATTTAACGTCTTTAGTATTGCAAGCTCGGCGATGACCGCGCAATCCCATCGCCTTAACGTTGTCGCCAGTAATCTTTCCAATGCGGACAGCGTTACCGATTCCTCCGGCGAGCCCTACCGCGGACGACAGGTTGTATTCAGCACGCTTAAAGCCGATGAAAATGGAGCAAGTGGCGTGAGAGTCGCCGGTGTTGTGCATGACGCATCACCCATGAAGAAAGTTTTCGAGCCGCACCACCCTCTCGCGGATGAGAATGGTTACATAATCAAACCGAATGTCAATGTTGTCGACGAAATGGTCAACATGATGTCGGCATCACGTTCCTATCAAAACAACGTCGATCTGATGAATACAACCAAGTCCTTGCTGCAAAAAACCCTCACTATTGGACAATAGGAGATAGACCCGCATGAATTCAGTACAAGAAACCAGTAAACAAGCACTACCCGCCACAACAACCGGCGCATCGCAAAAAAACAGTATCGAGGAACCACAAGAACGTTTCCTCAAATTGCTTGTAACGCAAATGAAAAACCAGAATCCGTTGAATCCACTTGATAACGCTGAAATAACCAGTCAGCTTGCGCAAATCAGTACAGTCACCGGCATCGATAAACTGAACAACACATTGGAAAAATTTCTTTCCGGGATAGAAGACAGCCAAGTTATGGAAGCGGCGCAATTAATTGGTCACAAGGCATTGGTTCCAGGAAATGACCTTTCACTTGAAAACAATGCAGCGCTTGCTGGATTTGAGCTGCCCCAAGCGGTCGATCAGTTGAGTGTCACCATTCTGGACAACTCAGGTATCGCGGTACGCACTCTGGAACTTGGCGCACAGTCTTCCGGAACAAATACATTCCTATGGGACGGCATAACCAGCAGCGGCACACAAGCAATTAACGGCAATTACACCTTCTCCGCCAGCGCTAAACAGGGTGACCAGGAAATTACCGTTAAACCGCTTTCGCTTGGTCTGGTTAAGAGTGTTTCCCCCGGTGAACATGAAGCCGTACTCGACATGGGCGAGCTTGGATTGGTTGGCATGAGTAATATTAAACAGATTTTTTAGTGATAAGGAGTAAATCATGGGTTTTCAACAAGGATTGAGTGGTCTTAATGCAGCAGCCCAGAATCTTGATGTTATTGGGAACAATATTGCAAACAGCAATACAGTGGGCTTTAAGCAGTCAAATGCGCAATTTGCGGATGTTTATGCACGGTCACTGACTGGCGCGGTAAGTGAAAGTAGAGGTCTCGGCACCAGAGTGTCGGCCATTTCTCAGCAGTTCTCGCAAGGTAATATTTCAACATCGAGCAATCCACTCGACATCGCGATCAATGGCAACGGGTTTTTTCGCATGAGTGATAATGGCGCGGTATCGTACAGCCGTAACGGTCAGTTTCATCTCGATAAAGACGGCTATATCGTTAACAGCGACAATCTCAATCTGACCGGCTATCCTGCGGATGACAGTGGGAAAATATTCAATACCACACCGGCAAATCTAAGAATCTCAACCGCGCAACTTCCCCCCAGTTCGACGACAAGCTTCGATCTGGAAATTAATCTGGATTCCCGTGTTGTGATACCCACGCCTTTACCGGCATTCAGCGCCAACGACCCGACAACCTATAATGGCACCACATCGGGTACAGTTTTCGACAGTCTCGGTAACCCTCATGTTTTTTCGATGTTCTTCCAGAAAAGCGCGGCCAACTCATGGGATCTGTATGCGACGGTTGATGGCGCATCAGATATTGCCGGCGTTCCCATTGGCGTCACACTTGGCGGCGCAGCGTCCCAGGCATTAACTTTTGACAGTAATGGCGCATTAACTGCGCCTGCAACGCCAATCGCCGTATCGATCGATCTGGCGACAATAGACCCGACGCTCGGCTCGACCTCACCACTCGACTTTACTCTGGATCTAAGCAGCGCAACACAATTCGGCACGAATTTTGGCGTCACGTCAATTTCACAGGATGGTTATTCGTCAGGAACGCTGGCCGGTTACACCGTCAGTGTCGAAGGTTTTATTACGGGAAACTATTCCAATGCTGAAACAAGAACACTAGGCCAAATCGCTTTGGCCAATTTCACCAATCCGCAAGGCCTGACACCGATCGGCGATAATCTGTGGCTTGAAACCGCCGCATCTGGTCAACCAGTAGTCGGCGCACCAGGCACCGGCGTTCTTGGCATATTAAAATCATCCGCTGTTGAAGATTCCAACGTGGATCTGACGGCGGAGCTGGTCAAGATGATCACGACACAGCGAACTTATCAGGCCAATGCCAAGACTATCGAGACTCAGGATGCTGTATTGCAGACTCTGGTCAATCTTTAATCAGACATTAAAACCGATATAGGCAGGTGAAATGGATCGTCTAATCTATACCGCAATGTCAGGTGCGGTCCACACACTGAATCACAAAGCAACGGTTTCACACAACCTGGCGAATGTTTCCACTACCGGTTACCGCTCGGAAACTAACGCATTTCGCGCTGTTCCGGTATTTGGCGACGGACTTCCGACGCGTGCCTTCGTTGTCGATTCAACGACGGGAGCAGATTTCACGCCTGGTCCAATACAGCAGACCGACAGAAATCTGGATGTTGCAATTCGGGGCTCAGGCTGGATTGCAGTGCAATTGCCAAACGGGGAAGAAGCCTATACGCGCAATGGTAATCTGCAGATTCGTTCTGATGGCGTTTTAGTCACTCAAAACGGAGTAAGCGTTAAAGGCGATAATGGCATTATCACGGTACCGCTGGAGAACCGCATCACAATTGCCAAAGATGGTACCGTTTCGGCGGTACCCATAACTCCCCTGCCAAATGCGGTAGCCATTGTCGGACGCATAAAACTTGTTGATCCACCTGAAAATCAGCTTGTAAAAGGCGCGGACGGATTATTTCGCATGAAGGATGGCACGGTTCCATTGCCATCGGCTCAGGTTACGCTGGTTGACGGCGCACTGGAAGGCAGTAATGTCAACCTGGTTCATGAAATGGTCAGCATGATTTCGCTGGCTCGTCAGTTTGACATGTACATGAAGATGCTGGAAAGCGCTGAGCGTAATGCACAGCAGGCCAGCGAAATTCTGGTGATCAGGGCATAAAGCACAAACCCAGGGTCACGCCACACTGTTACATAAAAATCGGAGTAAATTATGATACGTTCATTATGGATATCAAAAACCGGTCTGGACGCACAACAAACCAAAATGGATGTTGTCGCCAATAATCTGGCCAATGTCAGCACCAATGGATTCAAACGCGCGCGCGCGGTTTTTGAGGATCTGCTCTACCAGACGATACGCCAGCCCGGCGCGCAATCGTCTCAGCAGACACAAATTCCTTCCGGTTTGCAACTTGGCGTAGGCGTTCGGCCTGTCGCCACGGAAAGTATTTTTACGCAAGGTAATTTGCAGCAAACCGGAAACTCACGCGATGTTGCGATTCAGGGAGAAGGATTTTTTCAAGTATTGATGCCGGATGGCACAACCGCTTACACCCGGGATGGCGCTTTTCAATCCGATATTAATGGTCAGTTTGTTACATCCAGCGGCTACGTCGTACAGCCTGCGGTAACTATCCCCCCGAATACGTTGAGCATCACCATTGCACGCGATGGCACTGTTTCAGCATTGGTACCTGGAGCGCAGACACCGATTCAAGTCGGCAATATCCAGCTAGCCAGCTTCATCAATCCAGCCGGCTTACAGAAAATTGGAGAAAACCTCTATCTGGAGACAGCTTCCAGTGGCGTAGCCACACCAAACGCACCTGGAACAAATGGATTGGGATTGCTTAACCAAGGCTTCGTCGAAACATCCAATGTCAATGTCGTAGAGGAATTGGTGGGCATGATACAAACGCAACGCGCTTACGAAATAAATTCCAAGTCCATTGAAACATCGGACCGCATGCTTCAGCGATTGACCCAACTGTAATCATAAATCATTTCCGGAGCAGTTTATGGCAGATCATTTATGGTGGCAAAATAACAAGGCTTGTTTTTTCTTTCCGGCATTCTTTGTTTTGCTATCGGGTTGCGCGACAACACCGCCGACAAGCACACACCAACCTTTGACCACACTGCCGCCAGAGTTGTCCATCGCAAATGAAACGAGTGGAGGCATCTTCCAGTCAGTCAACAATTTACCGGGAGTAAGGTACACACCGCTATTCGAAGATCGGCGCGCGCGCGGTGTCGGCGATACAATTATTGTGACGCTTAACGAAAGAAACAATGCACGAAAAAGCTCCGGCAGCAATGCAAGCCGCTCTGGCGGTTTTGATTTTTCCATACCGACGGCTGTTTTAGGAATCCCTTTAAATTTCTTGGGCGGCACTGAACTGGAGGCAGAATCAAACAATTCCTTTGATGGCAAAGGTGCGAGCAACAGCACCAACAATTTCACCGGCACTATAACCGTAACTGTTCTTAACGTACTGCCGAATGGCAACTTACTCGTCAGCGGGGAAAAGCAGGTTGGCATTAACCGAGGACAGGAATTCATTCGTCTTTCGGGTGTTATCAATCCAATCAACATCATAAATAACACTGTTTCATCCGTTCAGGTCGCCGATGCACGCATTGAATATCTTTCCAGCGGTTACATCCACGAAGCGCAAACAATGGGCTGGCTCTCCCGCTTCCTGATGAATTTTTCACCCTTCTAGATTCCACGCTGTTAACCAATGGACGAGAGATCAAAGTCATGAAAAATCATAATAAAATTATCTCTTTATTATGGATGGTTCTGTTGTTATCTGTTACGGGACCCAGCCAGGCGGAGCGTATTAAAGACTTAGTCTCCATTCAGGGTGTGCGCAGCAATCAGTTAATTGGTTATGGCCTGATTGTGGGTCTGGACGGCACAGGCGATCAAACGACGCAAACGCCTTTTACGGTACAAAGCATCATCAATATGATGGGACAACTCGGCGTGAACCTCCCACCTGGAACAAATCTACAGTTGCGTAATGTTGCCGCTGTAATGGTTACCGCCACTCTGCCCCCTTTTGCCCGGCCCGGCCAGCAAATAGATGTAACCGTCTCTTCTATGGGAAATTCAAAAAGTCTGCGCGGCGGGACATTATTGATGACACCGCTCAAAGGCGCGGATAATCAAGTATATGCCATAGCACAAGGCAATATTTTGGTCGGTGGTGCAGGCGCAGCTGCCGCAGGCAGCAGTGTACAAATCAACCATTTGAATGCTGGTCGGATCAGTGGCGGCGCTACCGTCGAACGCATGGTACCGGTCGAATTAGGACAAGAGGAATATATTTATCTGGAACTTAACTCCACCAATTTCTCAACAGTGACACGTATCGTTGACGCGATTAACGCCGTGCATCCAACCAAGGCATATGCAGTTGATGGCCGGCTCATTCAGGTGAAAGCCCCACTTAACACAAGTGCACGTGTGATGTTTATTTCACAAATTGAAAGTTTGAATATTACTCCTGCTCGCGACGCCGCAAAAGTCATCGTTAATTCCCGCACGGGTTCTGTAGCCATGAATCAATCTGTGACGTTAGAGCCCAGCGCAATAGCACATGGAAATCTCTCCATTATCATCAATAGTGAACCCGTCATCAGCCAACCCGGCCCCTTTGCCGAACGCGGAGAAACTGTCGTCGCACAACGCGCGCAGGTTGAAATCCGAAGCGACGAAGGTAACCTGATGTTATTACCTGCAGGTGCGGATTTGGGAGAAGTCGTTAAAGCACTAACCGCTATCGGCGCAACCACGCAAGATCTGTTATCTATATTACAGGCGCTTAAAGCAGCAGGATCACTACGCGCCGAACTGGAAGTTATATAAGGATTGATATCATCATGATTAATACGTTTGACTTCACCAGCAAGCTTGCCATTGACAGCAAAAGCATTGACGACATGCAATTGCTGTCAAGACAGGATTCCAAAAAAGCACTACGAGAAGCCGCAAAACAATTCGAAGCGCTGTTCTTTCAAATGCTTGTCAAAAGTATGCGTGATGCCACACTTAAAAGCGGACTCATCGATAGTCAACAAACCCAGTTCTATGTCGAGATGTATGATCAGCAATTGTCACAAACGCTGGCCGGGAAAGGCATAGGACTTGCCGATATGATGGTGGAACAGTTGACACGCACTTACTACGGCTCCGAAGAAACAGGAGCTTTATCGCGATCAACAGAAAACGAGCCTTCAACACATTATTCAGGTGAGCAAACCGAAAACAACCCGATAACGCCAGCGAATCCGCTCATATCGCAACTAAGTGAAAACGAACCGCCAGCACCAATTTCACAGATTCCACCAGAAAGTAGTTCAAAAAATGTAGTGGATAATCAGAGCAACCCTATCGCGGCCACCATTGAAAACAGTTTTTACACTTCGTGGTATCAGACTCATGACACAACAAGAAACACCATACGTGAAAACGACATTTCATCGAACGGTAAACCAAACGATGTTTTCATAGCAGAACAGATAGCGAAAAAACCATCTCGCCCCGCTTTCAATAAAACAGCCGATTTTATTAATACGCTGATGCCTCACGCGAATGCTGCATCCGAGTTAACCGGAATACCCGCACATTTTATGCTGGCGCAAGCTGCACTTGAAAGCGGCTGGGGCAAACACGAAATACGTCATCCTGATAATTCAACAAGTTACAATCTTTTTGGTATCAAAGCCAACAGTAATTGGAAAGGCAAAACGGTTGAAATATTAACGACTGAGTACATTAACGGCACCCCGAAAAGGGTAGTCGAAAAATTCCGTGCTTATGATTCTTATGAAGAAAGTTTCCGCGATTATGCAAATTTACTGACTAAAAATCCGCGCTACAGTCATGTTGTAAATACACAAAATGCTGCCGAATTTGCTTATGGTCTGCAAAAAGCAGGCTATGCAACCGACCCGCATTATGGCAACAAACTGATGCGTATTTTGAGCAATCCCGCTTTGCAAAATCAAGAATTTATTTAATTTTCAGTAGGTTCTGCCGTTAAATAATGAAAGTACGGTATACGGTAAATGCGATTCGTGAACATAGCGATTCTTTTACGCAAAGTTTGATGATCGATAATCCGATCAACCTATTAAGCAATATTTTTGTCTAAAACTTTTAGGATTTAATTTAAAAATGGGCAATATACTAGGAACTGGTGTTTCAGGGTTGAATGCGGCGCAAGCCAACTTACTTACCACAAGCCATAACATTGCGAATGCTGATACATCTGGATACTCAAGACAACAAGTCATCCAGAGCACCAACACTCCGCAATTTACCGGCACCGGCTTTATCGGCAATGGTGTTAATGTCTCCACCGTAAAGCGGATACATAACCAGTTCCTGACCACACAACTAATACAGACGCAAACACAAAGCAGTCAATTGGCTGCGCACTATAACCAGATTAGTCAAGTCGATAATCTTTTGGCTGATCCTGTCTCCGGATTATCTCCATCCCTGCAGGATTTTTTTACTGGTGTAAACAACGTTGCATCTGACCCGTCTTCCATACCCTCGCGTCAGGCCATGATCAGTAATGCGGAATTTCTGGTTTCTCGTCTGCATAGCCTTGATCATCAACTATCCGAGATCCGCAGTGACATTAACACTGAAGTTAAAAATACGGTTAATGAAATCAATTCATTGACTGAACAGATCGCAAAACTGAATCGTAATGTCCTACTGGCGGAAGGCGTGGCCGCCGGTCACCCGGCAAATGACTTGCACGATCAGCGTGATGAGCTTGTCAATCAGTTGAGTAAATTCATTAATACAGATGTAGTCAAACAACGGGACGGCACCTATAATGTTTTTATCGGTTCAGGGCAAGCTGTCGTCGTCGGCACCGAAACCATGCCACTTAAGGCCGTTGCTTCACCAGAGAATCCACAGGAACTGACTCTGGGACTCAGTGTCGGCAACAGAACCATGATACTTCCCGAGAACCAGATAAAAGGCGGCAGTCTCGGCGGTTTCCTGAGTTTCCGCAGTGAATCACTCAACGAAGCACAAAACGCGTTAGGGCGTATCGCTATTAATATAGCACAGACATTTAACGATCAGCATCAACTGGGTATTGATTTAACCGGCAATATGGGGGCCGATTTCTTTTCTGCACCTACGCCCCAATTTTTCTCATCCACATTAAACGATCCGGCGTCTACTATTGCAGTTGATATCAGCGACGTCGATCAATTAACCACAAGTGATTATCGATTCACTTATGATGGAACAAATTACATACTCACGCGCTTATCCGACAATACTTCTGTCAGCACAGCCACATTGCCATCAGCAGGATCGCCATTAACAATAGATGGCGTGCAAATCACAAATGCAACAATCAATCCACACGAAAGATTTTTGATCCAGCCAACGGTTAATGGCGCAAAAAACATATCTCTCAATATCTCAGATGCTGCAAAAATTGCAGCAGCAGCACCTGTGCGTACGGAAGCAGCCGTGTCCAATACCGGGAACGCCACAATTAGTGCAGGAAGCATTAATCCTCTACCGCTGAATCCTGACTTGCAGCAACCGATTACTATCGCGTTTCATTCTCCCTATGATGGACAATTCGATGTCACCGGAACGGGAGCCGGATTACCGGCCACTAATCTTGTTTATACAGAAGGTGCGGATATCAGTTTCAACGGCTGGACTATTCAAATTAAAGGTCAGCCGGATGCTGGCGATGAATTTTCCGTAAAACCCAACACTAATGGAATCGCGGACAATCGTAACGCCTTGTTACTCGCAGAATTGCAAACAAAAAACACCATGGCAAATGGAACAGCCTCTTTTCAGGAAGCTTATGGACAAATGGTCAGTCTGATCGGTAATAAAACCCGAGAGCTGGAAGTTACCAGCAAAGTACAGGCTAATCAGGTCACCCAAGTTCAGCGATCAATAGAAGCATTGTCCGGCGTCAACTTGAATGAAGAAGCCGCTAATTTATTACGTTATCAACAAGCTTTTCAGGCTTCCAGCAAAGTCATTGAAATCAGCAGTTCACTTTTCGATTCGATACTTCGAATATAGGCTAATTGGTCAGCCGCAAATCGAGTCTAGGGTGAACAAATAAAAATATAGAGAGGATATATATTATGCGCGTCAGTACCAGCGGAATGTTTGATTCGGGAACCACTGCAATATTGCAGCAGCAAGAAGCGCTTGTCAAAACACAACAGCAGCTGTCAACAGGCAGGCGTATTTTGACGCCATCTGATGATCCCATTGCAGCAGCGAAAGCAATCAATCTGTCTCAAGCTGCATCAATTAATACTCAGTATTCGGTCAATCGTGATCATGCAGTTGCTTCACTTGGACTCATTGAAACAACTTTGGAAAATACCACCTCAATTTTACAGGATATACGTCAGGTAGTCGTACAAGCCGGAAATGCTTCAACACTGACCGATGCCGATCGAAGAATTCTGGCAACCGAGCTTCGCAGCCGCTTTGATGCATTGGTGGGTCAGGCTAATAATACCGATGGCGCAGGAAATTACCTGTTTTCCGGATTTCAGGCAAAGACACCGCCTTTTTCCCGTTCCAGTCTGGACGTTCAATATAATGGCGATCAAGGACAGCGCTTAAATCAAGTAGGTGCAGCTCGCCAAATCGCTGTCAGTTATTCAGGCACGGAGATTTTTGAACGTATCAAAAACGGCAATGGGATTTTTACTACTGCAGCAAATTCCACAAATACCGGTGGTGGAATTATTACTGCGGGTTCTGTAACTAACCCGTCCAGCCTGACCGGCCAAAACTACGAAATCACCTTTTCTGCAGGGGCTGGTGGTTTAACTTATGACGTCGTTAATACGTCCACGGGAACGACATTGTCCAGTGGTAATACATTTGTTGAAAACGATATTATTGAATTTGATGGCTTGCAGTTCAGCATCAGCGGCACTCCGGTTGCTGGAGATTCTTTTACTGTATTGCCAAGTACCAATCAAAGTATTTTTAAAACAGTCGGAGACTTAATTACTGCGCTGGAAACCTCTGCCGGTCAACAGGGGAGCGGCAATGCACGATTACTGAATAACCTGAATTCAGCGCTACAGGATCTTGATAACGGGCTTGAACAAATTCTCAAAGCACGCGCAACAGTCGGCTCTAATCTACAGGAGATCGAGGCGCTTAATAATCAAGGAAGCGACCTCGATATTCAGTATCAGAAAAGAATATCGGAACTACGCGATGTAGATTTTGCTCAAGCGATATCGGAATTGAATAAACAGCAAGTCTATCTGGAAGCAGCTCAAAAATCTTTCTCTACAGTAACACGCTTGTCTTTATTTGATTTTATATAAAATACATCATACATTCATAGTGTTACTATAAAATGAAACAACAAAATAAAGCGATCCGGCAGAAACTCGAGATACCGGGAAACATTTTATCGTACAGAAAAGTTATTGAACCCAAGCGAACACTAACAAATTTACCATTCTCAGGAATCGCTCACTATTTTCACCTGAAACGCGGACGAATAGTACTATTTCAGCTATTCCAACCGATAGATGATACTTGAAGATGGCATCAGAATCAGTGGTCGATCCAGAAATTCCGTTGTTGTAAAGGATGGCATGATGATTTCTATAAAGGGCGTCAACAAGCCTGTTGACCCAGTGGTCTGAACGAATCCCCTGTTATGTACAACTCTATTTAATCTGAAAGAAGCAGTGTCATTGTTATACTCGAAAAACAATGTATTGGTTATTGGCTGAATACGGCTGGTATTAAATGAAGAAAATGTCCCGCGTGATTGACTTAAATCCGTATAAATCGAACTTATAACGATAATCAAATCATATCCGTTAAAATAACCTGTCGCGTCGACACTATCCGATCTGAGCGGCAACCCTTCCGCGATAACAGACTCGGGTGTACCGATAAAACCTAATGCAGTATGGCTGTCAATACATATTCGCGGATCATTCTCTGCAAATCTTGGCAAACCACCCGTCAGTTTTAAACGAAACATCCCACCATCAAGTTTTTCAACAACTTCAAATACGCTTTCCTTTGGGATGTTTGTGGGTGTCGGGTCACTACCATTTGACGGATTCATACACTCAAATCCGCTGTAAGTAATGGATTGCGCAGCAGCATGCGACAAAAATGAACAAACCAGAACTGCCATGAATAATTTATGACGGCCTTTCACAACGCCTCCTTACTAACCAGAAACAAGTTCTCCAAATACAGAAACTTATCTTCACGCTTTATTTCTTGAAACACGCAATCTTCTAGCTTCCTTGGGATCGATTAAGAGTGAACGATAGATTTCCACTCTGTCATGGGGCTGTACGCTAGTATCCAGTTTAACAAGTTTATTAAAAACACCGACTCGATTCTTTTTCAAATCAATTTCAGGAAAAACATTCAAGATACCTGACAAAAAAATCGCTTGCTCAAGCGTCGTTCCTGCTGGAACAGTTATTTTTACAACATGCTGCTTGGTTGGCAGCGCATAGACGATCTCGATTTCCACGCTTGCCGTGTTGTCACATTCACAATCAATCACCGTAAATAGTATCGGCGCGCCCAATAAATGACTCTACAAAACTATTGGCAATCATATGAAATACCGGTCCTACCAATTTCTCCAGAATCTTGTGTGAAAAAGTATAGTGCAAACGGAATTCAATTTTACAAGCTTCGTCGGATAGAGGAATAAAACGCCAATGACCATCCAGATGTTCAAACGGACCATTGAGTAAATTCATTTCTATTAATAATGGCGGGTTACGTTTGTTTTCGGTTGAGAAACTGTGCTTAACATGATGGTAATTAATGTTAACGGTTGCATGCGTGACAGTTTCGCTTAAATGAACTACCGTTGTGCCGTCGCACCAGGGTAGAAATTCCGGATATTTCGCCACGTCATCCACCAGACTGAACATCTTCTCTGCTGAATAGGATACTAAAACTGTTTTTTCTATTTCTGCCATGACAGGAAACCACTTCGCTTATTTGCGGTACATTACTGAAAAGCTGATAAAATACACAAAATTTAAAGAATAATCACCTTTTATTAAAAAATTTGACGCCACATGAATGAGTATTATCCAAAATAAAAAAGCATTTCACGATTACTTCATAGAGGAAAAATACGAAACAGGCTTGGTGCTGGAAGGCTGGGAAGTCAAAGCGATACGGGCCGGTCGCGTTCAATTGAAGGAATCCTATGTTATCATCCGCAACGGTGAATTATATCTTATAGGCTGCCACATCAGCCCGCTGAAAACAGCTTCTACCCATATTCTTCCTGATCCGGTCAGAACGCGCAAGCTGTTATTGCATGCTGAGGAAATAAAACGACTCATCGGCAAAGTTGAACGTGCTGGTTATACGTTGATTCCATTGGATATGCATTATAAAACCGGCAGAGTAAAACTTGAAATTGGTCTGGCCAAAGGTAAAAAACTGCATGACAAACGGGAATCCGAGAAACAAAAGGAATGGGAACGAGAAAAACAGCGCTTGATTCGATCCAAACAATAAAACAACCACATTTTTAAATTATTAATCGCATTTTTTTCCATGAATTCAGAAAAAAAACCTGTTGCAGTCTGGCTACTTATTTGCTGTGCCCTGGTCTTTGCCATGGTTGTGGTCGGCGGCGTAACACGATTAACCGATTCAGGGTTGTCGATTGTCGAATGGCAACCCCTGGTCGGCACACTTCCACCTATCAGCCAGGCAGACTGGGATGAGCTGCTGGAAAAATATCGCACGTCGCCGCAATACCAGCAAATCAACAAAGGTATGAGCATTGATGAATTTAAGACGATTTTCTGGTGGGAATATTTTCACCGACTTCTGGGGCGATTGATTGGCATTGTATTTTTCTTACCGTTTGTTTATTTCCTGATCAAAAAGAAAATCGACAAACCGCTCGGCCTGAAGCTTACGGGAATTTTCATACTTGGCGGGCTTCAGGGATTTATGGGTTGGTACATGGTCATGAGCGGTTTGGTCGACAACCCACATGTCAGCCAGTATCGGTTGACAGCGCACCTGGGACTCGCTTTTGTCATATTCGCAGCCATGTTCTGGGTGGCATTAGGGTTGTTATCGCCATCCGCTGCTAGTCATGGTGTGGACGGTCTGCGTCGATTCGCACATGGATTATCCTGGTTAATTTTTATCATGGTCTTATCCGGTGGATTTGTGGCGGGAATACGCGCGGGATTGGCCTACAATACTTTTCCGTTGATGAACGGTCATTTTATTCCACCCGATCTGTTCATACTGGAGCCCTGGTATCGTAATTTCTTTGAGAATATTACCACGGTACAATTTGATCACCGTATGATTGCGTGGATACTCATTTTCACCATTCCGCTATTCTGGTACAAAGCAATGCGCGCCAATCTGCCCAAAACAACGCAACTGGCCTGTCATCTGTTTCTGTTGATGCTGATCATCCAGGCCACGCTAGGCATCACCACACTGTTGCATGTAGTGCCGACTCATCTGGCCGCTGCACACCAGGGTGGCGCACTGTTATTATTTGCCGCATCACTCTGGGTAAGTCATCGTCTGCGTAAGTCAGCATAAGATAGCCACGTTACAGATTGGTTTGTCAATTCGATAAAAATCTCAAGCTGGCGCGCGCAAACCGTGACCGGTTGCCGTGTATTCAATTTGATGTTAATGTTAGCCAATATAAAAAATAATCAAGAGGTTAAGAGAATGGTCTTCAAAACAAGAACGTATTTCATTTTTATAGCAGCGATATTTTTATTGTTTTTGTCAGCCTGCTCATCAACACAGAAAATCACAAACTCAGCCAGAACACCGATCGAACAGTTACTGCATAGTGAGGCGATAGCCAAAAGTCTGTCCAGACAACAAAATGATCTGCAACTACACATCCCTGTCGGAGCAAAAGTATCCCTGCATACTGCCGGACTGACTCCGGATAATCCGTTTGTTGGAGAAATGATCAGCAGCTGGCTGGGCAAACAAGGCTATATTGTCGACAATTCTGAAAACGCCCAGTATAAAATCAACGTTATAGTCAATGCGCTGGGAACCGAATTCGGCGAAACATTTTTCGGCATCCCCCCTGTCAGCGGCTCTTTCATCCCGATTTCCCTACCTGAATTAGCCATCTATAAATCACAAAACCAGACAGGCTATACAAACTTCCATCTGGATATTTATGAATTGCCGTCAAACCGTTTTATGCGCACAACAATCCCATACACGGCGGAAACTTTCTATAATGGCTACACTTTCCTTTTTATGTTCAGCTTCAACAAAACAGATTTGTCCAATCCACCTGAGTTGAGATCCTTGAGCAGAATAATGCATTAAGCAATCAACAGCAGACCTGTGCTCTTACCTGCTCAATCACAAGCTTGATGAGCTGACGCAAATCAACAGGTACTGAAAAAACCGCATGACCCGTTTTAATCCGCCGCAACCAAAAAGTTCAGCCTATATCACTAAGCTGGGCTATGCGACACTGAGTCAGGAGTTGAAAAATCTTTGGGTGACGCGCCGTGAAGTGACAGCAGCACTGGCTGCAGCCGCGGCTGAAGGTGACCGCTCGGAAAACGCTGAATATATCTATCGCAAAAAGCAGTTACGTGAAATAGACCGGCGTATCCGTTATCTTCAAAAACGTCTTGATGAACTCATCATAGTCGACAAACCGCCCGATAATCCCCTGCAGGTGTTCTTCGGCGCCTGGGTTGAACTTGAGAATGAAGAAGGACAACGTGTGACTTATCGTATTGTCGGCCCCGATGAATTCTGTGTCGAAAAACGCTGGATCAGCATGGATTCTCCAGTAGGCCGCGCATTGATGCGAAAAAAACTTGAGGATGCGGTCACCGTACAGCGCCCTGCCGGCCAGACGCACTATGTCATCAC
>JADZAR010000110.1 GCA_020852475.1 Nitrosomonas sp. | reverse complement strand
GAGGATGTGCTGTTTTATTTTACCGGCAGAGCCTCGGTTGAAGCGCTTGATACCAACCGTTACTTGCCCGGTGCGATCGCCGACCACCTGACGTCCCTGGGCGGCGTTTTATTTGACAGCCAGCAAATGAGTATCCTGAGATGGCTGGATGCGGGCGTCACCGCCAGTTATGGCGCCGTGACCGAGCCTTGTGCTTTTCCCCAGAAATTCCCGCATCCGGGCATTGTCATTGACCGTTACACCCGGGGGGAATCGCTGATTGAAGCCTATTGGAAAAGCGTGGCCTGGCCGGGACAGGGCGTATTTGTGGGCGAGCCGATGGCCGCGCCTTTTAATACGAAACGTGTGCAGTAACGTGTTGTGAAGAAATCTGGATTTTTAGAGATGTCCTATAGTTGTTCGTTCAACACTTGCTCATATTGCGCCAGTATATGTTCCCAGGTGAAACAGTCCAGATGGCGTTGCCGGTTCTTCACTCGCATCTGCTCCAGCAACGCTGTGTTTTCCAGCAGTGAATCCAGTGATTGCGCGCATTCGTCCGCATTGGCGAAGTAATGGTTGTCATTGCCAGCCACCCAGCGGTTGTAGCGATTGTTGTGGGCGAGTATCGGCATGCCCGCGCCAAGCGCTTCAACCAGCGACGGATTGGTGCCGCCGACCTGATGACCATGAATATAAAGACTGGCGAAATAGCGCAGCGCCTGAACAACCGGCTGATCATAAACAGCGCCTGGGAAAAGCACTTCCGCGCTGGCTGCGGCAAATACCTGCTTGCGGTATTCCGGATTGGCTTTGTCGAAATTACCGAGCACGACAAGTTTCTTGCCCCGTGCGCGCCGGGAAAACCCGGCGACGATCTCCAGAATGGAATTTTCGGGTTCGGGGCGGGCGATTACAATCGCGTATTCCCGCGGGTGTAATCCATACGGCTCAAGCAATGCCTGATCGGCGCTGTCGATGTGATTTGCGCCATAGGGGATCATGGTTATTTTGCCGGGCCGGACACGCGTTGCCAGATGCTTCTGTATTTCCGGGTGATCCGCAATCAAGTGATTACCGGCCAGACAACCGATCCGTTCGTTGACGTACAGCCATATTCTGGCCGCCAGCGACCATTTCTCCCGTTGCCATTCCAGACCGTCCATGTTGATGACGTTTCTTAGCTTCAGTAAGCGGTAAAGCACGCAAAAAATCGCGGTATTGTAGCCCAGCGTCAGTATGCCGCCTTGTCGCCGGGCGGCGTGCAGTGTTGTTTTCCAGTCGAAAAGAATGGTGCCCAAAGCACCTTTGTTTTTGATCGGTACATGGATTAACTCGATGCCCTGCCATTTTTCCGTAAAGATCGCGCCATCGCCTTCGTCCTGACAATAAACTGTGACATTCCAGTCATGCCGGGTTAAATAAAGCGCCAGATGTTCGGCGAAAGTTTCAAAACCACCGTGTTGTGCAGGCACGCCGCGCGTGCCGAGTATTCTCAAAGTCTTTTTCTTGTTCATTGATTACGTGCTCATGTAGTTATTTGACAGGTGGAGCGGGGGTTGAAAAACGATCTGTTGCCACTGCGCTTTGCGTGCGTTACTTGTACCTGCCGGGCCACTGGCTTCCCCCGGTTACATTTTGCAACTGTCTTTTATCGGTCGCGCATCAAAACCCGGGGTCAGTGCGTTTTCGTCATTGTAATGAACAGTATTTCCCCATAGGCAGTTTTTTAGACAGATTGTTGAGAAATGATCTGTTTTGCCGCTGTGAGTCCGTTAACAACACGATAGAACTGTACATTTTCCCGCATAAATTTTCGTTTTTTTTTGCCTGTTTTTGGATGAGAAAGAACCGACTAAGCATAAAAATACCGAAATTAATATCTGAAATACAACTGGAAATAAGCTTTCTTCTAAATTTCAAATTAAAGAAATAATGGAAAATGTCGTGAAATATTCTCGAATACTAACGTAGTTCAATATGCTAAGCGTGTGCATCAGGATCCGGTTTTCAATAGTCCTGATCTTCTGATCCTTTATCCAGCCTTTTCCCGATAAAGGATTATGACGCCGTATTTTGATGCGTGCTGTATGTAAATCGTTTCTGACCTGCACATGGTTTTGCAAAATTCTTTTTTCATAATTTATTTATAAAAAACGAATATTGAAATACGATGCGTGGCAGAAAAAGTGAAATAGCTTTTTTAAGGGCAAACCAATCGAAAGATTGGGACGCAAAGTGATCGATCTAAAGGTATAACAACCCAGGATGGCCGCACTGCAAAGATATTTACTTATGTTACCGTTCGGCGGGCCGAGTTAAGCGCAGGATTGTCGTTGCACTATTTTTTTTGGTGATGATAATCCCTCGCGTTTAATGCGGAATAGGTATGTAAAAAATTATCTTCCAGTCTTCCATCTATAACCGTTAACAGGAGGACCAAGCGTGAACGTTAACAGCAGATTGCCGTATGGCAATCTTATTTCAGGTGACCACGGAAAAATCGCCGGACAAAAAATCTGTGCACGTGGCATCGTCAAAATCGTAATTATTTTTATTCTATTGTCTGCTTTGTTGTCCGCCAGCAACCAGGCGTTGTCAAATTTAGTCGACGACATAAAAGCCGATATGTTACTGAATGAGGCTGAGTTGCTGAAAGCGCCGAGTAATACAGGCTGGGCAAAGAAAGCAAATATCGATATGGGCGCTGCGCCGCGCGGTGACGCCACGCCGTCCTGGTGGCAACCCAGTGATCAGTACTATAAATCCTCGGCGTATTGGCACGGTATAACGCCCTGGTTTGTCATTTATCCAGGCACCATGCATAAAGCCACCAATGTGCGCGTAAAGGTGTCTGAAATTAAATTATTTGTTTTGAAACGCAGTTCCAATTCCTGGCAGCGGGTTAATGTGGATACTGCCGACCCTACCTGGCAGTTTCATCAGTCGTATGTGTCGCCGAGTACTGCCGGGGAAAAAGTGAACAAGCGCATGGAGTCTGACGGAAAAATTTCCTACAAGTTGAACAGTAAATTCAACCCGATTCATGGCGGTATTTATAAGTATGAATTGTACGGGCCGGATGTTAAGGCAATTTATGCGCAATTAACTTCAGAGCTGATCGTGGATGATCCTGAAAAAACGGACGATCGCGCACAAGCGCAATTGTTGTTGAGTATTGGCGTGGATTATTATCCAAATATCAATATGCGGCCAAAGGATTTTGCATCGCCGTTAAACTGGGTTCCGGCCGCGGCTGCTTCCAGATTTGGTTTGATTAAAAGAGGAACCCGGATACACCATGTGGCTACCATCAATCCGCCGGGACCGATTAAAAATGGTTCCAAGCTTGCGAATATACATAAAACGATTTCAATTATGGAGTTTGAAGCCAATCCTCCCTTCGTCGAATGATGCTACCTGATTCAAGTATGTCAAGCAGTCAAGGATTTTTAATGCGAACGCGGCACACCAGGGGCCGGTTTCTGCATGGATTGATATGCGGCAGCGTCAGGAAAAATATTTTTTAAATGCTTCAATAAATTGACCTGTTTGATCAGTATGCAGTGCATTGATACCTGCGGCGCTTTTTCGTCCGCCACCCGATGCAAACTGGCGGGCCAGCTGATCGGCGGGCATTGTTTCCCGGTCAAGTGGTTTACGTATGCTGACAGTGCACGTATTGTCGCTGTTTTCGGTAATGACAGCATGCGCACGTTCAGGATATTGATTGGCCAGTTCGTTGATGTATACGCCGCTGACCCGACGCGCCCATTTTTCATTGTGTAAAAAAACTACCGCTGCGGTCGCTGATTGATAAAGATAAGGGCTGGTTTTTGCCTTCGCGATATCTTCCTTGTAGCCTGTGTCCAGTGTGTTGTAGATAAAAGTATCCTCCGCCATAAAATCCAATGGTGAATCAAATGGTTGTAAATGCTGGTACAGCACGTCCGGGTGAAAAAACAGATCGGAAAGACTGCCGCCATAGCTGTTGTAGTTGATATACATGCCGAGGTGCTGAAGCATGGTCAGGGATTCATCACTGAATCCCGATTGCTTGCCCAATGACCAGGCCGGGGCATTCAGGTTATCCCCAAAAGCCGCAACCAGCGCCCATGCACGGAATTTTCCGCCTATATGCTGATCAACGATCAAACCGGTGCACAGGGTGGATGATTGGTCATCGATAAACGTTTGCAGCCTCGGATGTTGTACCGGCTCGCCACGGTAATGATGGTCAAAATATTCAATGGAAGCGCCTTGATTCAATAGACGTGCTATATCTTGCCGATTTTTGTCAAATGAGATGTCCAATACGCTGATGTGATGTTCTGGTGTTGCTTCAACATATTTGAGCAGATTGATGTCGCGTTTTACGCCGGTGACAAGCTGCGCCTGCTGTGAGCTGGTTTTGCGTAACTGTATTAGTGCGCAAATGCCATCGGCGTCGCCATTAAAGACGTCAATGTAGTGCATAGTGGTTGATATCAGAATTCTATTTTCACAAATGTTTCAATATATCCATAGCCGCTGCCTGCGGTGATAGCAGGGCGGTCTGAATATGGATTTCCGGTGACTCCGGCGGTTCATAGGGGCTGTCGATACCGGTGAAATTTCTTAACGCGCCACTGCGTGCTTTGGCATAAAGACCTTTTACATCGCGGCGTTCGCATTCAGCTAATTGTGTATCAATAAAAACCTCGATAAATTCATCCGCCGCAAATAATTCGCGTGCCATGCGGCGTTCGCTGCGAAAAGGAGAGATAAAGCTGACCAGCACAATCAGTCCTGCATCGACCATGAGCCTGGCCACTTCAGCAACACGACGGATATTCTCGACGCGATCAGCATCCGTAAAACCGAGATCGCGGCACAAACCATGCCGGATATTGTCACCATCGAGTAAGTACGTATGTCGGTTATCCTGGTGAAGCTGTTTTTCCAATAAGTTGGCGATTGTCGATTTTCCCGAACCGGACAAGCCAGTGAACCATATGCATTTCGGGGTTTGTTGTTTTTGTGCCGACCGGGCTGCTTTATCAATGGTCAGCGCTTGCCATTTAAGATTAGTGGCGCGGCGCAATACAAAATCAATGGTGCCCGTGCCAAGCGTTTTATTGGTTTGCCAATCAGTCAGCAGAAAATTCAGATTGTTTTCGCTATTCAGATCTTCAAACAACAAAAATTCGTCTGTATACAAATAAACTCTGCCGGCTTCCTTTGCATGCAGTGTTCGCGCAGCCAGACGTGCACCGGAATGGTTATCCATCCGGTATTTGATCGCCGTCACTGTGGCGGTTGTTTGTTGAGAAGCAAATTTTATCTGATACTGCCGCCCGGGTATCAGCGGTTGCTCGCTGGTCCACAGCAGGTCAGCCTCGAACTGATTGGCGGTTGCAGAGGAATTTTCAACGGTCATGGTATAGCTGCTTATTGAAATCTATTCCGGAGTTGGCGAGCGATTGTCATTAACAGGTTATTGCAAACTGTCATTCCGGATTATGCGCTATTTTTTGTGTTTTAACACCTGCATCAGGTATTTTCCGTATCCATTGCTTGCGAGAGAAGTTGCCAAGACCTCGAGCTGTGCTGCATCGATCCATTGTTGCTTAAAAGCGATTTCTTCAGGACAGGCAATCTTGAGTCCCTGTCGGTGTTCAATCGTGGCCACAAAATGACTGGCTTCCAGCAGCGATTCATGTGTTCCTGTGTCGAGCCATGCGTAACCGCGTCCCATTATCTCAGCATGCAGCGAAGCTTGTTCCAGATAAATTCGGTTAATATCGGTAATTTCCAGTTCATTGCGATGAGAAGGACGGATAGCTTTGGCGAAATCGATGACGCGCTGATCATAAAAATACAATCCTGTGACGGCGTAATTGGATTTTGGAGACTGTGGCTTTTCTTCGAGATTGACAACGCGTCCTTGCGAATCAAATTCAACAACGCCGTAACGCTCGGGGTCCTGGACGTGGTACGCGAAAATGCTCGCACCCGCCGACCGCTTCATGGCGTTATCGAGCAAATGATGTAGATCGTGTCCATGAAAAATATTGTCGCCTAGAATCAGCGCTGAATAATCGTTGCCGAGATAGGATTCACCAATAATAAAAGCTTGCGCCAGTCCGCCTGGTGTTGGTTGAACAGCATAGGTGATATTGATACCCCATTGATGTCCGTCTCCCAACAAACGCTCATATTGTGGCGTGTCCAGCGGTGTGGATATAACCAGAAAATCCCGAATGCCAGCCAGCATCAGAGTGCTGAGAGGATAATAGATCATCGGTTTGTCAAAAACCGGCAATAATTGTTTTGAGGTTACCCGCGTGACAGGATAAAGCCGGGTGCCTGATCCGCCTGCGAGTATGATTCCTTTTCTGTGCGGTTTGCAGACCGATTCCGGCTTGCTTTGAGTTTCTTTGGCCTTCATTTTCTTTTTGCAACAGCCTGTTAGCGGCTGATAAAAATTACAGGGGCTGTACTATATCAACAAAAAGCCGAAATGGGCTGCGACATATTGTCGCATTGAAATATATGCAGTTAGCGCTGATAATAGCGCCAGTTTCTTGGTTTTCCATAATCAAGTCCCCGGTCATCCAATCTGGTTTGTCAGTGGCTGGCAATTAGATGGTTTCATTATTTTAATTTTGAGTAATATGAGAAAAATTTTTGTCTCGTCGGTCAGGTTTCTTGTAAACAAAGCGTTGATTGCTGGACTGATCCTGATTGTTTCGGCCTGTGGCGGGGAACCAGCCAGTACTGAGCCAGGACAATCCCTGGTGCGTGTCAATGGCGAAGAGATTACGGTTATTCAGTTGAACGATGAACTGAGTCGCGCCAGGGTTCAGGCGGATCAGCTTGAGCAGGCAAAAAAGCAGCTACTGGAGTCAATGATTGATCTTCAACTCATGGTGGCGGAAGCTCAGCAGAATAAACTTGATCGGTCGCCAAACGTCATGCGGGCGATAGAGCGCGCTAAAAAGCAGATTATTGCGCAGTCATACATGCAAACCACGTTGAGTCAGATTGACAGTCCATCGGACGCCGAGATCAATCAATTTTATGAGGAACATCCCGGGCTTTTCACGCAGCGGAAAAAATATACACTGGCTTTTTTGCGATTCCCGGCCAATCGCATGAGTGAGGATTTGCAAAAAGTCATTCAATCCGCCAAAGCGCTCAGTGATGTGGCGCAATGGCTCGACAAGCAGCAGATTTCTTATTTGCGTGATGAATTGATAAGAACAGCCACGGAGTTGTCGCCACAGTTGAATGCAAGGCTGGAAAAGGCTGTCAAAGGTGAAATGTTTTTGATGGATGAGAATGCGACCAGTCTGTTCATTCTGGTTAAAAATGTTGAAGCGGATCCGGTCACTGTTGAAGCAATCAGACCTCAGATTGTGACGCATTTGCTCAATATCAAACGTCGCGAAACAGTACAAGCCGAAGTGTCGCGGCTGCGCGCGGCTGCAAATATCGAATATTTGCATGCCACGCAAGATACGCCCGTGACGAACAATGCGCCTGCCGAAGCATCGGTAATGCTGCCACTGACCGATCAACAGGATGATGCGACGGCATTGGATAATGTGTTGCTGCAGAATGAGTCAATCGAACGGGGAATCAGTGGTTTGAAATGACGGTTAAACAATAATGCGTAATCTGCACGGTTCTGTCACGAGCGAGAAGAAAATAATCTGTAGAATTTATATTCTTCTATTCCCGTTTTTTCTGTTATTTCTTTCAGTCGCCAATAGTTATGCTGATCAGAATGAAATCAACAGAAGTCAATTCGGACCGGGCGATGTGCTCAAAATTCTTGTCTATGGCAGCCCGGATCTGACACTGGAAACCAAAGTCAGCGAGCATGGAAAAATCACTTTCCCTTTGCTGGGTGAGTTCGTCATCGAAGGGTTAACACCCAGTGAAGCTGAAAAAAAATTAGCCAGTCGGCTCGAAAGCGAAGGTTATTTGCGGAAACCGCAAGTTACTATTTTGACTTCAGCGCTGTACAGTCAACAGATTTCGGTGCTTGGGCATGTCCGGAATCAAGGGCGTTATGCCATAGACGGTCAACGTAGCTTAACGGATGTATTGGCCATGGCGGGCGGCATCAGTCCGGATGGCGGGAATATCGTGACATTGATACGTGCGGACCGGGAAGTCTTTGTCAAAGATGAAATCAATATTCTTACAATTTTTCAATCCGGCGACATGACGATGAACCGGACAATACGCGGTGGAGACCTGATCTATGTGGCGGCGGCGCCTCGTTTTTATATCTATGGTGAAGTGCAGCGACCAGGTTTTTATCGGCTGGAACCTAACATGACTGTTGTACAGGCGCTGTCAACGGGCGGTGGATTAAATGTGCGTGGCACGGAGCGCGGTGTCCGTATCCAGCGCCGGGGTGCTGACGGTGCGTTGCAGGTGATCAAGGTAAAACCCGATGATCTGGTGCAGCCTGATGATGTTGTGTATATTCAGGAAAGCCTGTTCTAACCAATGACAGGATGCTGAATATATTCAATGAAAAGAAATCAGGAAAAAAATAAATGAACCCGCTGCAATTTATTCGTATCCTGCGGGCTCGCTATAAAATTGTGCTGTTTGTTTTTTTGATTACCGTGCTCACGACGCTGGCCGTCAGCTTGCTGCTGCCGAAATCCTACAAGGCGTCGACGACGGTGTTGTTGATCAATAAAGGCGTTGATCCGGTAACAGGCCATACTTTGCCTATACAATTAATGCACGGCTTTATGGCAACGCAACTGGATGTCATAAGCAGCACGCGAACAGCGTTGATGGTCGTCGAGCGGCTGAAACTGGATCAAAGCCCAGCGATTCGCCAACGATTTGAAAACAGCGGCGAGGAAACCAGCATTCAGCAATGGCTGGCGGCCATGTTGACCAAGAATCTGACTATCGAACCTTCACGCGAAAGCAATGTGATTACTATCGGTTTCAGGGGGACCGATCCCGCGTTTGTCGCGGCGATCGCCAATGCATTCGCTGCTGCCTATCAGGAAATGAGCATTCGCCTTACGGTTGAACCTTCGCAACAGGCTTCGGCTTATTTGTCAAATCAATTGAATGCCTTGCGCGAAAAGCTGGAACTGGCGCAGAACAAGGTGTCGCGCTTTCAGCAGGAAGAAGGCATTGTCGATGTTGATAATCGTCTTGATATTGAGACCAGACGATTAAATGAGCTGTCCAGTAAACTGGTTCTGGCGCAGAACGAGATCATGGGATCAGTGACAAGCGGAGGCGATCGCGCGGCGGGTGAACTCAGCGTGGTGAATAACGCGCTGATTAACGGACTCAAAGCTAATCTGGTTCAGGCTGAAGCGAGACTGGCCGATACCGGTGAGCGACTGGGCATCAATCATCCGGAGCATGAAGGCGCCAGGGCGCAAGTGGCCAAGTTCAAGGCCGAACTGGAGAAACACACGCGAATAACATCACGCGGCGCGATTATGCGTGAAAATGAAGTCCGCGAGGCGCTGGAAGCGCAGAAAACCAGAGTGCTGGCTTTACAGCAGGCGCGGGACGAACTCAAGCTGTTGCTGAGAGAAGCGGAAGGCGCACAGCATGCTTATGATAGCGCATTGCAGTATCTCAACAGAATTCGTCTGGAGGGTCGTTCGAATCTGTCGAGTGTATCGATATTGGATCCGGCGGTAATTCCGGCAAGTCATGACAGTCCCAATGTGAAACTGAATTTGGCTGTGTCTGTTTTTCTTGGCGGTTTGCTTGGTATGTTTTTCGGTCTGCTGGTTGAAATGCTTGACCGGCGCGTACGCTCCGACGAGGATCTGAAAGCTATCTTGCCGGTGCCAGTTTTGGGTGCTGTCGATCTGCGTGGCGAACGTTCACGTGCGGGACGTTTTGCGCGTTTCAAACCGTCTTTCTTGCGCTATGCCAACAAGACAGCATCATAGTACTTACTTAAAATGAATAGCTTTTCACCATCTTTAATTGAACTTGATAATGCGCGCGATACAGCGCCGTCGGGTAGTACGTTGCGGCGGCATGCATTGATATATCAACTGGATTCTTCAGCTCCAGCACCGGATGTCGCGCCGCTTTCGCCCGAACTGGCGATAATCCGGCAGCCTGACAGTGCTTTGACGGAATCGATCCGCGCGGCGCGAACACAGTTGTTATTGCGCGGTTTTCCATCCAGCAGGAAAACTGTGGTGGTGGCGGGTATCAGCCAGAATTGCGGCGCAAGTCTTTTTTCCGCCAATCTGGCCGCGTTATTTTCGCAGGTGGGGGAAAAAACGTTGCTTGTGGATGCCAACATGAGAAACCCGGCGGTGCATCATATTTTTAACCTGAAAAACCCCAAAGGGTTGTCCGATGTGCTGACGCATTGCGCTGCACTGAGTGAAACATTGTTTTCGATTGATGCATTGCCGAACTTGACACTTCTGGCGGCCGGTACGATGCAGTTGGGTTCATCGGAGCTGCTCAGTGCGTCAGCGTTTCATGCATTAAATACAGATCTAGCCGGGCAGTTTGACATTATTTTCTATGATACGCCCGCATTCCTTGAAAGCACCGATGCACTGATGGTGGCTAAATATTCAGGCTGCGTATTGCTGGTGGTGCACAGGAATCAATCACGACTGACTGATGTTAACGCGGTATGCCAGCAGATTACCGGTAACGGTATCGAAATCATCGGCTCAGTGCTTGTTGACTATTAACAAAACGGATGGATTATTATGCCGCTTACCACAACATACCGAGATAACCTGAAAGAAGCGCCTATACTGTGGCTTCCCGTTGCAGTCGGTTTGATGGTGTTATATTTGCCGACTTTTTATGACCTCGCCAATGGATTGTGGACAAATGACGAGCAAATCCATGGTCCGATTATTTTGATGCTTTCTCTTTGGCTGATTTATCGCAAATGGCCTGAAATGATCAGACGCAGCGAGGGCCAGCCAACTGTCAGCAGCGGTTGGGTCGTGTTTGTTCTGGCGATGCTGCTCTATAGTATCGGTCGTTCCCAGCACATACTGGTTTTTGAAATCGGTTCCTTTATTTTAATCCTCTGCGCTGTCCTGTTGCTAACCCGCGGTGGCGTTGCGCTGAAAACACTGTGGTTTCCATTATTCTTTTTGTTGTTCATGATTCCACTCCCCGGTCCGGTTGTCAGTACATTAACCATGCCGATGAAAATGGCGGTTTCCTATGTGGCGGAACATGTCCTATTCTGGGCGGATTATCCGATTGCGCGCAATGGCGTCATTCTTCAGATCGGGCAATACCAGTTGCTGGTGGCGGATGCGTGCGCCGGATTGCAGACACTCTTAACATTGGAAGCACTGGGACTGTTTTATTTAAATCTTGTGCAGCATTCGTCGGTATTTCGTAATGTCACGCTGGCGATTCTGATCATTCCTATTTCATTCGTTGCCAATGTCATTCGCGTCATCGCGCTGACATTGATTACCTATCATTATGGTGATGCAGCCGGACAGGGATTTATGCACGGATTTGCGGGCATGGTTTTATTTTTAAGTGCGCTGATACTGATTCTCAGTGTTGATTCGTGCCTGCAATATTTTTCCAGATCCCGCATGACCGATTCTGCGATAGCCGTTTAGCAACCTGTTAACTACCTGAATCTTGTAAAGGGAATGTCAATGAAAAAACCATTCATCATCAATCTCACGCTGGGTGTGACAATGATTCTCACCGCCGCGCTGACAACGGCAATGACACCCACAACTAAAGTCGCCGATCTGCGGGATACATTGGATCTTGAAGTGTTGATTCCTTCATCATTTGACGATTGGCGTCTCGATACTTCCATCGTGCCATTGCAGATTGATCCTAAGACGCAGGCGCAACTGGATAAGCTTTATAATCAGGTGCTGGCCAGAACCTATGTGAATTCCGATGGCGCGCGCGTGATGCTTTCGGTGGCTTACGGCGGTGATCAGAGTGATCATTTGTCTTTGCACAAACCGGAAGTGTGTTATCTCGCGCAAGGGTTCGAGATCAAGCAGAATGCTGCGGTTGAAACAACGACACAGTTCGGTGATCTGCCCAGCAGACGCTTGCTGGCTGTGCGGGGTAATCGCTATGAACCAATAACTTATTGGGTTACCATCGGTGATAAAGCGGTGCTTTCGGGTGTAGGTCAGAAGTTACAGCAAATTCGTTACGGTTTCTCGGGCAAGGTGCCTGACGGCATGCTGGTTCGCGTTTCGACATTGGACGCAAACACTGATCAGGCGTATCGAATGCATACGACTTTTATACAGGATATGCTGGCCTCGATGGATGTTCCGGCGCGCGACCGGTTGATCGGTATTTTTGATTTCTAGTGCGATAAGCAGTCGGATCAGATAGGAATATAATGCATTTGCCGTTTGCTCCGGTACGTCTGATAACGCCTTCGTCGATCATTCTATTCCTCAGTATTCCGTTTGCGCTTTTTTTTGGTCTGGTTGCCGTTAGCGCAAATCCACTGCTGATTGGTTTCGCGGTAGCTTTGATTCTCGGTATGGCCTTCTTGTTCAGGCCGGCGTGGATCGTTTGGCTGATACTGATATTCGGTCTGCTGATAATTGGTATTCTACCGCTTTATATTCATGAAGGGTTCGCCGCGAGAAGCGCCTGGAGTATTTCGATACTCGGTTTTTTTCTGATGTGCGTTGCATTTCTGAAGTTGCTGGCAACACCGGATATGTACAAGGTAACGCCAGCATTTATATGGCTATCGCTCCTGTTTTTTGGTTATGCAGTCCTGAGTACGTTCGCCAACTGGCATTCCGCAGGTGAGTTCTTCGGCGGTGCTAAACGCTATTTCCAGATGTGGGGTTTTATTTTTGCCTTGTGCTGGTTGACGCTGGATGTGCAAGCCATACAGCGCTGGCAAAAATTCATTTTGTGTGTTGCGTTAGTGCAACTGCCCTTGGCCGTTTATCAGCTGATGACATGGGTGCCTTTGCGCGAAAGTATCAAAAATGCTTATCCGAATATGGTGCCGATTGATGTGGTCGCCGGTACATTCGGTTCAAGTATCACGGGTGGCGGCGCCAGTGCTGAGATGGCTGTTTTTCTGATTATTATTCTGGGTTTCCTGTTGGCGCGGCGCATGGAAAGTGTGCTGTCGCCGGGTTATTTTGCCGTATTGACGCCCGTCATCATCGCGCCGTTATTTCTAGGGGAAACAAAAGCAGTGCTTGTGATGCTTCCGCTCATGTACCTGGTGCTCAACCGCCGCAAAATCTTTACCCAGCTGCGCGCCTGGTTGCTGAGTTTTGCCGCCATCATGCTGATCACGATCATCGCCGGTTATGCGTACCTGAGTTTTATGCCGGAAAAAAACCGGGAGGAACTGATTGCGGATACGATTGAATATAATTTTCAGGACAAAGGTTACGGCGGCTATGCCTTGAATCGAACTACGACGATCATTTTTTGGATGCAGCGTCAACAGGCCAGTGATCCGGCGGCACTTGTTTTTGGCAACGGGCTGGGTGCATCGCATACCGCGACGAATGGACATATCGCCGCGCAATATCCGCGGTATGGGATTGATTTGACAGCTGTGCCGGCGTTACTCTGGGATTTGGGGGTGGCGGGCCTAATTTTATTTCTGATCATTTTTTTATCGGCCTGGCGTTGCGCCAATCAATTAATCCGGCAATCCGGGAATGCGGTTGTTCGTGCCGATGCGGTAGCCATTCAGGCTGCGCTGGCGCTTTTTGCATTTTATCTGTTTTATAGGAACAGCATTCTGGAGCTACTGAGTTTTCAGATTATTTTTACGATTCTGCTGGGTTATCTCGCCTGGCTGTACCGTCAACACACGCAAGCCAGCAATATGCAAGCCGCCTAAGCTCAAGATGATGTATTCCGCAGTCGAGTTGAAATTCAGCGCAGTGCATTTTCTGGCAGGCAAGGCAGTATCCGCGCTGTTGACACTGATTATCCTGTTGTTGCTGATCAGAATTCTGTCTACCGAAGAGTACGGCATGTATGTGCTACTTGTTGCCGGCATGGAGCTTGTCATGGCAGTACTTTCATTCGGTCTGCCCTGGCTGGCGGCGCGTTATCTACCTGAGTTTCGCCTGCATGGCGGCGGGCTGGTTGTTCCATTTGTATGGAGAATTATTGCCTTGTTGGCATGCGCCCTGGTGGTCGGTTCCACTGTTTTATTTTTTGTTGGGCATTGGTTGTTGCCCGCCGATCTGTTGCACTATGCGCATGTGGTCAGATTGTTTTTATTTGTATTGCTGTTAGAGGGTTTGAGCCGGTACATTCGCGAGAATATTCTGGGGCCACTGATGCAGCAGAAGATTGCGCAAATTACGCTGGTGATACGGAATTTCGTTGTTTTGGCATTGATCGGCATTTTTTTTCTGTCTACGGAAATAAGCTTGTGGCATGTGATATGCGCGGAAATTTTTGCATCGGCACTCGGTCTGGCATTACTATTCAAAGGGTTGGCACGCCATTTAAATACTTATCGAAACAGGGATGCGAATGCCAACTGGGTGCGGCCAGACTGGAACAGAATGTGGCGGGTTGCGCGGAACATGTACTTCAATAACTTGATTATTCTGACGTATAGCCCGCAGGTTCTCATTCTTTTAACGCAACGTTATCTGGGAATCGAAGCAACCGCACTGTTTGGTTTTCTGTGCAAGCTTTACTTGCAGATTGTTAACTATCTTCCGGCGACCTTGCTTTTCAGCCTTATTCAGCCGAAACTGGTGGCATCGTATATACATGCCGGGAATATGGGCGAATTGATTCGTAATGCCAATCTTGCGGGAAAACTCAGCTTGTTTGTATTAATGCCTTTAGTGGCGTCTGTCTGGCTGATTGGCGATGAATTGCTGAACTTGTTGAGTGACGGTAAATTCGTATTGTCCGGGAACTACATGACAGGCTTGATGGTGGCAATGATTCCATTCAGTCAGCGCCGTATCCTGGAAACCATTGCAGTAACCATCGATAAAAACCATATTATTTTATTTAGTGGATTTTTAGGGGTTTTTTCGCTACCGATAGCCTACGGCTTGATTCAGATGGAATACGGTTTATGGGGGCCTGTTATAGCCATGGTTGTCAGTCAAATCTTTTTTAACGCGGTAATCGTCTATTTTCTGGTTTATAACACTACTTATCGTCCCGATTCGATTGGATTTCTCAAACTCATGGCGGCGGCGCTGAGTGTGTTTGTTGTGGCTTATATTCCATTTCCGCAATCGGGTGGGTGGTTGTATCTGATTGGCATGATTCTGTGTGTGACAGGTTTCTTTCTGCTGACGGCTTATTTCTTGAAACCTTTCAGACCTGAGGAAAGAGACAGATTGAATGGGTTTTTCAAGAAAAAATTATTTGTCTGGTAAAACACCGAGAGATAAATTATCACTTTCTTATTCAGCGTGAATTTGCAGGATTTCACCTAATGGCCGCCGAATCGAGCGGGCTGCATTAAAATGCTCTGGCAAAGTACCAACCGTCATCATCATAATGACTTGTTCCTGAGGATCGATTCTGGCTATCTTTCGTAACGCCAGATCATCGTCATACTCTTTTGACCAGTTAAGGCAACATGTTCCATAGCCAAGATCATGGAAAGCGAGGCACAGTGACATGCTGAACATTCCGCCATCTATCCAGGGCTGGAAGCGTTCGCCCACATGGACGAATCGCGTCAGGTCGCAGGTAATGATCAGAACAGCAGATGCCTGCTCACCAAATCCGCGATTGCCACTCTGGATTTCCAGTAGCTGGTGCATTACTGATTTGTTTTTAAATGCATGCACTTTCCATGCCTGACGATTACAGACCGAAGGTGTTTTTTGGGCGGTCTGGGTTGCATCGATAATGTGTTCATCAGGTATCTCGCCACCGGAATAATGTCTGATGCTGTATCTTGAATTGAAGAAACGCTTGAAACCGGCTGCGCGATTTTGCTCAAGCTGCATAAGATCGATCGACACCACGCCGCCTGTACAGTCTTCAGTTCGTGCAGCAAAACTTTCCAGTTTTTCAACGCTGCGTTTCGTTTCGGACATATCGATATCGTTTAATTCATTGAAAGTGATATACGATTTCAATACGCCTACCGCAGTGGTTGCAGGTGGAATAAAGCCATATCTATTTACAAATGGCTCGATGGCGGATATCAAGCGGGTAGCAGATTTTCTGCCAAAATCAGGTCTGGGGGATGCAAAGCTAAGGCCCTTTTCCAATTGATGATATGCCATAGTAATGCGGGCGGCCTGTTCGCCTTGATAATCTCGACTCTTATTCAGACCTGAGTAAGCAAAAAAACGCCATGCATCATAACAAGTGTTGGGAATTAATCGGCCAGCAAAATAAAGGTTACGTATCCAGAGATGGGTAAAGTTTGGCATGATACGCCATATCATTTTCTTGAGTGCCGCCATATTTATCTCCTGATTTAATTTCAGCTTGTTTGATTGAGTCAAAGAGAAAATGCAAGGATTTTTTCCGTAATCGGTCAACGATGGTATCAACTGCATGATAATCAATCGGTGCTAATAAATGAGTTTCCAGATTATCCAGATTCTGATTGATACGATGCTCCAGTTGCAGTTGTTTGAGGAGAAAACCCAATTTGCTTGAATTACTTCCCCAGCCGGTTTCGCCCTGAACGACCGTAACAAATTGCTTATGGTGCTTGATGGAAAAAATAGTGCCGTGAAACGTGTCGGTAATGACGAAACTTGCATTTCTGAATACCGAGAGTAATTCGAGCGGTGACAACACAATATTTTCGTCGCACCATGGATTGTAGAAACCGATGGAGACCACGCGCAAATTCCTTGCATGGGCGAACGCGGTCACCTTGCTGACGTCTACCGTGGATTCAAAACGGCCACTATATGCATAAACCAGCACATAACCTGGCGCTAATGGCGCATCTGTGATCTCTTCGCGAAAATCATACAGTAATGTCGGATCCAGAACATAAACCGGATTTCTGTCTGAATAACGCGTGACAATCTCGAATGTATTTTCATCCCGCACACCGATCGCATCAAAGCGGGCCAGACCTGTGGATATTTCTTGTTGCATGTTATCGTTTAGCACGTCATCCACGCTGGTGTAACCGGCGGATGCGGCATAAGCAATGATGGAGGCGGCATGAATTCCGTGCCCAAATAAAACAGGCACATAGCCAAATGCGTGGTTTTGCGTGTAATTGAAAACTTCATCACTGCCAACGATCATTAAATCCGTGTTGTAGTCGTAATCCATCTTTTTACACAACCCGAGATATCTGGCGGTATATTGCTGAAAAACGTTTCTCATTGCGCGACTAAAACGCTTTCGTTTGAAGTATGCTGCGGGATTGATTGCCAAATTCCGCAGGCTCCGGATCTTTTGAGATAAGTTGGTTTTTCTGACCTTGATGCCATTATGTCTGGGTTCGCCATTTCTGAAATCGCAAAAACTTACCGAATGTCCTGCTGATTCAATCAATTGTTTGAGCGCATAAGCTTGCAGGAATGAGCCATAGTTGACTACCCGCTGCATCGAAAGAATTTTTACTTGCATAAAAATTTGTGTCCTTTTTTCAGATCAAAAAATGTTTTCTACATTCTTGAGAAGTCAGTGGTAGAGCTTTGCTTACATTGCATTACTTTTTTGTTATTCAGTGAATTTGAAATGCTGAGAGAGACTACAGAATAAAATAATGAAAGGGATTGCTATTTTATACCGAATTATCCTTAACATAGTGTGGCAAATTGTCGCATTGACTGACTGATTTGTAATATGTTCTTATATTTTTCTCAAATCATGAGGCGATGTTCTCTAGCCAGAGTAAAAACAATCAAGAATTACACATGAAAAAAAATATACTTGTAACCGGTGGCCTGGGCTACATCGGTAGCCATACCGTTGTGGCGCTGCAGGAACAGAATGTTAATGTCATCGTGGTCGACAATCTGTCGAATTCAATCAAGGAAGTCGCGCGGCGGATTACCACCATTACCGGCATCCCTGTAAAACTGCATATTGTCGATATCACTGATGCGTTAGCGCTTGATGCTGTGTTTCAACAGGAAGCCATTGATGGCGTCATTCATTTTGCCGCGCACAAGGCTGTCGGTGAGTCTGTTCGGCAGCCGTTCAAATACTACAGAAATAATATTGATGGCATGATCACGTTGCAACAGGTCATGCAACAGAATAACGTTAAAACGATGGTGTTTTCTTCCAGCTGTACGGTTTACGGCGATACCAAACACTCACCGATTGACGAGACGCACCCGGTTACCGAAGCGATTTCACCGTACGGCACGACTAAACTGGTTTGCGAGCAGATTCTGAAGGATCTATGCAAACATGGTGGTTTCAAGGGGGTGATTCTGCGATATTTCAATCCGGTTGGCGCTCATCCTTCAGCGTGCATTGGTGAATTACCGCTGGGCGTACCCGATAATCTGGTGCCGTATATCACGCAGACAGCGGCAGGGATTCGCGAGAAACTGACAGTTTTCGGCAACGACTACAACACACCGGATGGCACCAATATTCGCGATTACATTCATGTCGTCGACCTGGCCAAGGCGCATGTCAAAGCACTGGATTTTGCGTTTGGCATGCAACAGAATTGCGAAGTGTTTAATCTGGGCGCCGGCAAGGGATACAGTGTATTGGACGTGATCAAGGCTTTCGAGAAAGTCAGCGGAAAGGAATTAGCCTATGTTATCGGCGCGCGAAGAATCGGAGACGTTGAGCAGATCTGGGCCGATCCGTCAAAAGCCGAACAATTGCTTAACTGGACTTGCCAGCACGACCTTAATGATATGATGGAAACAGCCTGGAAGTGGCAGATGGCTTTAACCGGGTGTTGAGGTTGCAAGCCTCAGTTGACCGCTATCGGAACTGACTTTTTAGAGCTCTCCCTGGGATAAATACACTGTTAACTGATAAATTTCACGCCCAGCGATTGGTATAAATCGCACGTGCTGTCCAGATAACGGTTAACGGTGAATGTCGTCGTTGCAAAGTGATGGCCGGCGCGTCCCATGGCCTGTAACTGCGCATCGGACATGTTCTGGAGCTTGAGTAACTGCCCGGTCAACGCCGCTGCATTACCGGATTCAAATAGCAGGCCGGTTTCATCCGGTATCAGCATTTCGGTTATGCCGCCTATTTGGGCGCCGATAACCGGTTTTCCGCAGGCATAGGATTCGAGGATGCTGATTGGCGCATTTTCATACCATTGCGAAGGCAGAACCACAGCTCTGGCGTGTTGTATCAGTGACCACAGTGATTCGCCGCTGCAGAATCCCATGAATTCGATTGTTGTGCAGCTGTCTGGCAGCAATTGACGCAGTTTTTGTTCATCGGGACCGGTGCCGGCAATTTTTAGCCGGATTCCGGCGGCCAAAGCCGCCTTGATCAATGTGTCAATACCTTTCTCGGGCGCCAGTCGCCCGAAATACAGGAAATAATCGCCGGGATTAAAATGCGGAGTATAAGATTCGTAGTGGATAAAATTAGGGATGTAGGCCAATTGATCAGCCGGCCAGCCCCATTCAATCAGTTTGTCGCGGTAAAAGCGGCTGGGCGTGATAATTTTGTCGAGATTGTTTTTATAAAGACCCAGCGTTTTATGCACAGCGGACTCGATGCCGACGAGTATGCTTGCCGACAGCGAATCGTGTATGCAGCGGTTTTTGACGACATGCAGCAGATTGCCGTGTTTGCATGATTCACAGATGCCTGTTTTGTTGAGCATCTTGTAGGCGGGGCAGGCAATTTTTAAATCGTGCGCGGTCATGACTGCGGGAATGCCTTCTTCCCTGAGTGCACTCAGAACCGATGGTGATAGGTGATGATAAATACAATGCGCATGCGCAATATCCGGCCGGGTATGCCGGATCAGTTTTTTTAACTTTGCCTTGGCTTCCCATGAATAGATGACTCTGCCTGCCATAATCATCTTTTGCAAGAAGCTGTAGTCGTGGCCAAATTCCAGTTCATCGGCAAAATAGTCCGCCCATTCTGACGGCGTATTTTTGGGGTGATGCATGGTGAAGGCCACGGTATTCCAGCGAATGTCCTGAAAAAGCTTTTGATGATCAAAAAAAACCGCATCAGATCCGCCACGTCGATAATGGTAGGTATTCAGGGACAGCAAAGTGTTTTTCATGAAGTTATTTTAAATTGCATAAATAGATATAGAGGTTGTCCACGATTTTTGGCCATGCATAATCCCGGCAGGTTTGCCTGATCTGTTCGGATGAAAACCGATCCAGTTTTTGCAGCATGGTTTTGATACCCCGGCATACTTCTGCGGCGGTGTCGCCAATCAGGACGCCATTATCGGATGTGATAATCAACTGATTGGCGTTTGTTTTGGTGGCGATGACCGGCATGCCGGACATGAGATATTCAAAAGTTTTTGTCGGCGGCTGGTGATCAAAAAACGATGTCAATGGAATGTAGGAGATGCCCACATTATGGGTATCGAAGATCGGCTTTAACTGGTCATGCGGTACCCGTCCCGTAAATGCGACAATATCGTTCAAACCCCGTTCCGCGGCGATCGCGATCAAGTTGTCCAACTGTCCAGGCGAGCCATCGCCGACGACTGTCAGCAACACCTTTTTATCATGAGTATCCGCCTGCGTGTGATAATCCGCCAGTCCGTGGATCAGCGTCTCGATCCTGCGGTTATAGAGTGTTCCCACATACAGCATCCGGCATGTGTCAAAAACTTTGTCAGCAGAGGAAATGGTTTCCGCGCCCAAGGGCAGCAGCCTGGTATTGCGCAGCCCCAGTTTCTCGGAAAGTCCGCCGGATATGACGGTGATATGTTTAAAAAACAGTGCTTCTATTTTTAAAACAGTATCGTAGAGAAAGCGCAGAACGCTGCTTGTCTCAACGGATCCGGTGCGAATATCCAGCACCATCGGGTTGCGCGGACGCATCATTCGGAAAAACCAGGATAAAAACTTGAAGTACTTGATGAATACGACGGCGTTTTGGTCCGTTGTTTGCCGCCAGATCGTTTTCAGCAATCTTAGAACCCGGAGCGGACCGTCTTTCCGGCTGACAGAAATGACTTCAACGCCGTCCAGAACAACAGGGGATAATCCTTGATTCCATCCGATATAGGTTACGTTGCATCTGTGTTTCAGATATTTACAGTAGTAATAGGTGTCAATGTGATAGCCAAATTGAGCAGAAGTGATAATAACAATGTGATTCACAGGTTTTTTGCAATTCAATTTTTTAAGGATTAAATGTAACAGGATGTTAACGCGAGAAGTATTGACTCTGTTGTAGCATCTGGCGCTATGTAAAAATCACATGTTAAAAGTGCGGTTTTGTATAATTTCGCATTCCATTTTTTTCAAAAAGGGATATGTCGTCACCAGATTCTGGTCATTATGGTAGCAGGTATCACAACGGAAATCGTACAGTGCGACAATTTGTCACATTTCCTATCTACAATACCTGTGTAGAATTCTGTCATCGCTGAAACGCAGAAGCTGCAAAAACTGCATTCGCATTTACCGCCGAATGCGTTTTGTTGGAAGAGTAGTGTTATAAGTGACTTGCCATTCATGAGGAGTACGATTCATGCGCACCAAAAATTTCAAAACGATCACAAAGGCAGTATTTCCAATAGCTGGGCTGGGTACACGTTTTCTGCCGGTCACCAAAGCTTCTCCAAAAGAAATGCTGCCCATAGTGGATAAGCCGTTGATTCAATATGCGGTTGAAGAAGCCTATGCGGCAGGTATCCGCCAGATGATCTTTGTTACCGGGCGTACAAAACGTGCAATTGAAGATCACTTTGATTCGGCGCACGAACTCGAATCCATGCTGGAATATACCCGCAAACAGCAATTGCTGGAAGCGGTCAGGAATATCACTCCGGAGGATATGCATTGTGTTTATGTCAGACAAACTCGCGCGTTGGGATTGGGGCATGCAATTTTATGCGCCGAGAAAATCGTCGGCGGCGATGATTTTGCGGTAATTCTGGCCGATGATTTTATGGTGGCGGAAAAACCGGTCATGCGCCAGATGATCGAACAGCACCAGCAGCTCCAGAGAAGCATTATCGCCGTTCAGGATGTGCCGCGATCCCAGACGAATCTGTATGGGATTGTCGGTGGACACGAATCTCATTCGGCGCTGCTCAAAATCAATCAGATCGTCGAAAAACCGTCACCCAAAGATGCGCCGGGCACACTGGCGGTTGTCGGAAGATACATTTTGACAGCTTCTATTTTCGATCAGTTGAAAAAACAGCAACCGGGTATTCAGGGCGAAATTCAGCTGACTGACGGAATCGCTAACTTGCTCAAAGCGGAAGATGTGTTTTCATACCGCTTTAATGGCAAGCGTTACGACTGCGGCAGTAAAATCGGCTATTTGCAGGCAGTTGTCGATCTGGCCAGTTGCCATCCCGAAGTCGGCGAATCATTCAATCATTGGCTTATGAACAAAATTCAGTCTTTACACCCAGGTGCATCAACACAAGCTCCGGCGGCTTACACAACTTGAATAGCCGGATCGCTGTTTCAAGCGCGAATTTCCTCCTTTCTCGGAAATCAGTGTAATCAGGCGGGTAATGGCTGGTTATGGATTTCTCTGTGGATGTTTGCTTTATATAATGATTCATTGATTCTAAGATAAGTTAAATGTATTATTGCTGCGACTTGACTTAAGTACCGCATCTGCTGCGAGATTAATTCGGGTTATCGCCAAGTAATCTTTCATTCCAGGGGGGAATATGAAAAGACGAAGCAATAATACAGTCACAGTAATTACTTTGCTGTTCGCATTTTACATGCAGCAGGCGCATGCGCTTCAACCGGGTCCGATAGATTCGAGCTTTGTCAACAACGGCGCCAGTTTTGACGCTGTTTTTGGTAACGATTCTATTTCCTTTTCGCCTTTTGAAGACCATTATACGTTTAGCGCTGTCCCGCCAATGTTTGATGGTGGGGGTATGAGCATTGTCAGTGGTTTTTCGTTTTCGGGATTTAATGTTCGCTTTAATTCATTCGAGTTATGGGATGTCACAACTTCCACTGTTATCGCGACGGGAAGTATCCTGGCTGGACAGTTTTTGGGCTTTGCGAGTTTTCCCGGCCTGGTCAGTGGCAACGATTATGATGTTGTTGTGTCTGGCGAATTAAACTCCGGGTTTCTAAGTGGTTCATATTCAGGCAACATCAGTATTGCGCCCATTCCGGAACCAAAAGCTTACGCCATGCTTGTCGCTGGCTTGGGTTTGGTTGTCTTTGCTGCTTTTCGGCGCAGACATAATTACTATTAATTTGATGCGGCGTTATTTTGCGTACCGCGCTTTAAAATTCAGCATTTCTGGGTTACAGGGAGCCGGATTTTGAAGCGCGAGCGCTGTTGTTTCCTTTCCAAATAAGTATTTCCTTTCATTTCCTGGGCTTCTCGTCATCACTTTGCATGCGGCTGTTTGAATATTATCGAACGGGCGATCATTACTTGCCAGTCCGTGATCGGGAGACCGGTAATTTCTCAAGTGACGTATTGCCGAACCATTAATTTGTTCCAATCTTCTTTTTCCGGTTTACATTAAAAATCCAATCATCACAAGCAGCTTATTTTTCTGCATCAGATACGTGAAAACGTTGTCAGCACGAAGCTGCGACAATTTGTCACATTGCATTAATTTTTTTTTAAAAGATAATTAGAACGTCACGTAAAAGCCACGTCCGCATCATATTTCTGTGAAACGGATACGGAAAACCACGGATCTCACGCTAAACACTTTGAGATGGCCGGGTTGCCTCCTGAAATGGATAAAAGAGTAGTAAGGGAGTATCTGAAATCTGGATGTCTTGATCATTGCAAGGCCTTAAAGCCTTACGTGAAAAGCACGAACCAGTATTTTGGAGCGTTACATGCAAGGTGGGGTATCAAAAACGGGCTCGGCAGGTATCGACCAGATTGTATTGATACAGCATTAAATACCACAATGAATGCCGAAAATAGCGATACATTGCTGCGATACTCTAATTATTAACATTTCAATTCAAGGAGTTTTATAAAATGACAGTTTTGTATAAAAAACTTGCTGCGCTGACTGTTGTTCCATTTGTATTCGGCATGCATCAGGCGCATGCGCATACACAAATCATGGATTTTGATACCCCGGCCATGGCAGCCTCAGTATTTGGCGGCTTTGGTCAAAAATATAGTCAAGGCGATTTCGAACATACTTCCATCGCTTTTAATTCGGGTGATCCAACCAGTCATATTCATGGCACCACATTGCCGAGTGGCAGTCGTGCATCGCAGCTTCATTCGGATGCGGGTGGTTCACTATTCAGGCGCACCGATGGCGGCGATTTTTCATTGACGAGCTGGGACGTGGAAAAACTGGTGACCGCGATTACGCCGGCAGGTGGCGGCGGAAATTCCGATTTTCATGTTGTCGGTCTGAATGATGGTCTGGTTGTTGCAGACATCACTCTGCCCAGTTCGGTTGCGGGCACCACAGTTGATTTTATCTCCTTGCATACCGGTTTCGGTAATGTTGATCTGATCGAATTTTTCTTCGATCCGGCCGGAAGAGGCGCCGATCCTCGTGTTCCGGACGGCAGATACGATCTTCTGGAAGCTATCGTCGATAACGTCACTTTTAACGACCCCATTCCCGCAGTGCCTGAACCCGGAGCCTATGCCATGCTGCTCGCCGGATTGGGGCTGGTCGGTTTTGCCGCCAATCGCCGCAGTAGATATTACTACTAATCTATTTCTCCGCTTTTCGGAGCAGTTTGGAAAACTGAAAAACTTTCTTTGATGCTTCAGTTGTTGTCTGATGCATCAAGAAAGCGGAATGCGGAGGCAAATTCAATTTTTTGCGAGGATATCATCATGAAAAATGCTTCTCAATGGAGCAATGTTGTGGCGGCTATAAGCGCGATTCTTTTCAGCACCACAGCACATGCGCTTTCACCCGGGCCGATAGGCTCAAGCTTTGTTAACAATGGCGGCAGTTTCGACGCCAATTTTGGTAATGATTCGGTTTCCGTTACGCCTTTCGAGGATCACTACACTTTCAGTGCTGTTCCACCTATGTTCGGTGGCGGTGGACTGAGTGTCGTCAGCGGATTCACGCTTGCGGGATTCAATGTCCGTTTCGATTCCCTTGAATTGTGGGATGTGACCAGCGCATCCATTGTGGCAACCGGAAATATTGTTGCGGGCGAGTTTCTGGGCTTTGCAAACTTTCCCAGTCTGATCAGTGGAAACGATTACGATATTGTTGTGAACGGTGGATTGAACAGCGGATTTGCAGGCGGCTCGTATTCGGGCAATATCAGTATTGCACCGATTCCAGAACCGGAAACATACGCTATGCTGCTGGCCGGACTGCTGGTAGTCGGTTTTGCAGCCCGATGGCGGCAGGCGCCTGACCAGCAGGCTTGTGCGGTATAAAAGGCATTTGTAATTTCGCGGGCCATTTGATCGCGATGTAAACAAGTCTGCTTGTTCGAAAAAAGGTTTATGAAATTTTTGTATCTAGGGTTGCTATGCATGCTGCTTTCTGCATGCAGTCTGAATGTAAAGCCATGGGAAAGGGGTAATCTGGCAAAACCCCATATGCAGCTTGATCCGGATCCATCGCTGTCACTCATTCGCAATGAAATTTTCCGTGCCAAGGAAGCGTCATCCGGAAGCAGTGGCGGCGGTGGGGGCGGGTGTGGCTGCAATTAAAAACAGCAAGGCGCTGACAGTTCTGACCATGGCCGCGCTGGCGCTTCCGGGGCTTGGTGGCACTGTCTTCAGGGCGCAAGCAGCCAGTCCCAGCGAAACCTTTCAATTGAATCACCGGTATACGAATTACCGCGAAGGCAACGACAGGATGCGGGTGGATGTTAACAGCACGTCGGTTGTGGTTCCATTAGGAGACCGATTCCAATTATCCGGTAATTTCGAGCATGATACCTATGCGGGTGCAACGCCCGCTTTCAGTGCGCCGAAGAATATGTTTGACGTGGTGTCACAGGCTTCCGGCGGTGTTTTGGATATTTTCTTTAATATGCTGAAGAAACCGGCTATCGTAGAGGGAATCCTTGAGGCGGGTCAACGTGGTTTGTCCGGGGCGGAACAGGCAATCGCTGGAATTGACAGTACCTTGCAGCGCGCCGTGCCTTCCGGCATAAAGCCGGTGGAGTACCTGGTCAAGCATCCAAGGGAAAACCGTTATTCTGGCAGCGCTACGGCGAGTTATTTTTTTGATGACGTGACTTTGGCGCTGACAGGCGGTCAATCGACCGAGCCGGATTACAAATCGAGTTTCGGTTTTGCCAATCTCAACTGGGAAGTTAATCAAAAACTGACGACGCTCAACGCAGGATACGGCTACGCGGTTGACGACATTTCATCTATCGTTGTCGATAACATCGGTGGAAAGCGTGACACGCATACGGTTCAATTCGGCTTATCCCAGGTCACCGGCAAGAATTCACTTTTTCTGAGCAATGTAACGTATACGCGGGCAAACGGGTTTTTATCGAATCCATACAAGCTTGTGCACATTCGGGGAGAAATCACTGCGGAAGAATATTTTTCATTCACGACCGAATTTGGCAAGACAATTGACTCGGTTACAAATTTAATTCCAGCAGGTATCGAGGTTTTTCATGAGAACCGCCCGGACTTGCGCGAGCAATGGTCTGTATCCAATCGGTTGGTTCAGTATGTGCCACTTACCGATGCATCGATCCATTTTGACTACCGCTTTTATACCGACAGTTGGAATATTAATTCGCATACCTTTGAAGTGAACTGGCTTCAACCCGTGCACAGCTGGTTGATACGGCCTAATTTTCGCTATTACTCGCAAGGTGATGCGGATTTCTTCGCACCTTTCTTTCTGACGCCGCGGCAGGATGGTTTTTATACCAGTGACTTCCGGCTGTCGTCCTATGGAGCGATCAGTGCGGGTATACAGATCAACAAGGATTTTAATCGCCGGGTTAGTCTCCGGGGTGGTTTTGAGTACACGTTTCGCAGAGCAAGTCTGAAAATGGGCGGTAGTAAGGATGATTATGCCGACTTTAATTTTTATTTCACCAATGTAGCTGTCCTGTTCAGGTTCTAGACGATTTAAAACAGCTCGGAATGGCCAGGAAGTGCAAGATTTATATCGGGTGAAATGATTTTATGAATATTTTGGAAAGGACAATTTTTGTCCTGTCGAGGAGATGAACAAATGATAAATAACAAAAACAGACTGGCGCTGCTCATCAGCATGGCCATGGGAACACAGATTTATGCTGAAAATCAGAGTCATGCCGCGGTGATGGATTTTGATACGCCACCTATGTCGGCGTCCGTGTTTGGCAATTTTGATCAGTTTCATGAAGAAGAAGGTTTAAGGACGACTTCGATTATTTTTAATGATCCGGCAAAACTAACCAGTCATATTCATGGCCAGCAGCAAATTCTGGACGGTGATGGCCATGATCACGGAGATGGCTCTTCAAGTAACCGGACATCGACGCTTCATTCGGATGCCGGAGGGGGGGTGTTCCGCGCGGCAACCGGGAACAAATTCAGTTTCCAAAGCATGGATATTCCTTTCATGCTAACCACACTGGGTGGCGGTGGAAATGCGGTGCTTCATGTGGTTGGCCTGAGAGATGGCGCAGTTGTTGCCAGCATTCAGCTGACAAGCGCCTCGTCCGGCACCACGGTCAATTTTCTTGCACTGAACAGCGAATTTGGCAACGTCGATCAGGTGGAATACTGGTTCGACCCGCCCGGCAGAGGTGAAGATCCGCAAGATCCGCCAGCGCCTTACACCGCAGTGCAGGTGCAGGATTTGATTGTTCAAATCGATAATGTCACTTTTGATTTGACGCCTGTTGTGCCAACACCGACCCCGGTTCCGACACCAACGCCAACGCCAACGCCCGAACCAGAGCCCGAGCCAACGCCAATTCCGACTCCGGAGCCCGAGCCGGAACCCGAACCCGAGCCCACACCGGTGCCTGAACCAACCCCGACACCTACTCCGACGCCAACACCAATACCAATACCAACACCACCGCCATTATCCGGAGGGGATGTGAGCAATCGTCTGGACGGAACGCTGATCAAAGAGAGTCAGTCCGAGATAAACGGTATTTCTATTGACGCATCGTGCGGTACATCAAATCTGCCGGTGCTGGGTTCATCCATGGTCTTCCCCAACGGTATCGATTCGTTGATTACCGTCAACGG
>JADZAR010000109.1 GCA_020852475.1 Nitrosomonas sp. | reverse complement strand
GTATGCAAGTAAACCGGACCCAGAATAAAATTGGATGAGTCTTCTTCCGTAATATCCAGGCCTACCGCCAGATGAGCGCGGTGTTTTTTCAGCGCAGCGAGCGCATCCGCAGTCTGAGAAAAAAACATGAAACGGATATCCAGACCGAGTTCCCTGGCAAACTCATTGACTAGATCATAAGTAATTCCAGAGAAATTGCCATCCGCATCAATATAAAAATTGTCTGTATGTTCAACGGTTATGACAATCAGTTCATGGGTTATGGAAAAAGGCGATGCCGTTTTTTCACGTACGCCACATCCGGTCATTAACACGCTGGCAAAAACGAATAGAACAATTCTACTTACGGCATAATATCTGCAATAGAATTGCTTGATATTTAGATTTGGATTATTAAAACCATATTGAAATACTTTTACCATCAGTGGTTTCAGCGCTAATATCCGTTTGCAGTGCAAGCGGATTACTTCACTTTTAAACGGATAATTATTGGCGCGCCCAACACGATTCGAACGTGTGACCCCCGCCTTCGGAGAGCGGTACTCTATCCATCTGAGCTATGGGCGCAAACTCAAAATTTTTAAATAGCGTTCAATCGCGGCAAAGCATAACTTTTTTTATCAAAAACGTCCAATAGTGTGTTTTTTCACATCGAATAAACCGAGGTGATATATACTCCTTATATGTTTCAAATCAAACAGAAACATGCAATATAAGCAGATTTTCGTTTTTCTTGGTTGTGCCATCATACAGCAGGAGGAAACAAAATGTTCTGGAATATTTTACAACCCATCATTGGTCCTATCATTGAAAAACTGGTAGACAGAATTCCAAATCCAAACGAACGCGCCAAGGCAAAAGAGCAGTTTGAAATGGAATTGATGCAAGCGGTTATGAGTGCGTCCACGCAGCAGAATAAAATCAATGAAATCGAGGCTGCACACAAAAGTGTTTTTGTTGCAGGATGGCGCCCTTTTATAGGCTGGATATGCGGTATAGGCTTGTTCTGGGCTTTCGTTCTTCAACCTATGTCAGCCTGGATTTTTGCAGCTTTTATACCAAACTTTCCACCACCACCGCAAATACACACCGATAACCTTTATCAACTTGTGCTGGCGATGTTAGGCATGGGTGGTTTACGGACATTCGAAAAAATGCGGGGTGTATCACGAGAAACCAGCCCTCTTGGCAGTAAACAACAATAGATTATGTATGCCAGAATTCACCGGCTATTGATAGCCGGTGACTAGTGCCTACACATCAATATTTGTAGCGCTCAATGCATTATTTTCTATAAATGCCCTTCTGGGTTCAACAACATCCCCCATTAATGTGGTAAAGATTTCGTCCGTCTGAATACTGTCTTCAATCTGCGTACGAAGCAACCTTCTGTTGGCAGGATCCATGGTTGTTTCCCACAGTTGATCCGGGTTCATTTCACCCAGTCCTTTGTACCGATTAATACTCAATCCCTTTTTAGCATCCTCCAGCAACCATTCAAGCGCTTGTTTAAAATTATCAACAGAACGCTGCTTCTCTCCCCGCTTGATACTGGCACCTGTTTTGAACAGGCCATCAAAAACCTGATAAGTTTTTTTAATCTGCGCATAGTCTCCACTATGCAAAAAATCCTGATCCAGATAACTGGTATTCAGATTTCCATGGGACACACGATCAATTCTCAAGCGGTAACGCTCATTGGTTTCATCATATTCAGCACTTATTTTTGCGCCCTGAATAAATGTTTCCAGACTGTTTGCGCTGACAGTGGCTTTATCCTGATTACTTAAATCAATTTCAGGATGGTGCAACAAAGCATGCATGACTCCATTGTCCGTCACCCGGCTCATGCGTTCTATCACGGATTCGGCGAGAATATATTCCGTCGCGATTTTTTCCAACGTGTCACCAGTTAACGGTGGCTTGTTTTCTTCGGTATAAAGCTCTGCGTCGGTCAACGCCAGACCCAAAATATACTGCTTCAGTTCATGATCATCCTTGACATAGCGTTCCTTTTTGCCATGCTTGATTTTATACAACGGCGGCTGTGCAATATAAATATGACCGCGCTCAATCAATTCGGGCATCTGGCGATAGAAAAAAGTCAATAACAATGTACGGATATGAGAACCATCGACATCCGCATCCGTCATGATAATAATCCGATGATAACGCAGTTTGTCCGGATTATATTCATCCTTTCCGATACCTGTTCCCAGCGCTGTGATCAAAGCGACAATTTCCTGTGAAGAAATCAACTTGTCAAAACGGGATTTTTCGACGTTCAGGATTTTTCCTTTAAGAGGCATAATTGCTTGAAATTTTCGATCGCGCCCTTGTTTCGCCGATCCGCCTGCGGAGTCACCTTCGACAAGATAAAGCTCACAAAGCTTTGGATCTTTTTCCTGGCAATCAGCCAGTTTTCCAGGTAGTCCCATGGTATCGAGCACGCCTTTGCGGCGCGTCAGTTCGCGAGCTTTCCGCGCTGCTTCACGAGCTCTTGCGGCTTCCAATATTTTGTTGCAGATCGTTTTGGCGTCGTTAGGATTCTCCAAAAGGAATTCAGTCAGCTTTTGTGACACAATTTCTTCCACAACGGGCCTGACTTCAGAAGATACCAACTTCTCTTTAGTCTGCGATGAAAATTTCGGCTCAAACAGTTTGACGGAGAGCACACAGGAAAGCCCTTCGCGCATATCGTCACCAGCGGTCTCTACCTTGGCTTTTTTAGCCAGTTCACTTTTTTCAATATAACTATTAAGGGTGCGTGTCATGGCAGCGCGCAGTCCTGTTAAATGCGCGCCGCCATCTTTTTGAGGAATATTATTGGTAAAACACAAAACCTGTTCGCTGTAACTGTCATTCCACTGCATGGCGACTTCAACTGTTATATTGTCCTTTATGCCGGATGTATGAAATATGTTAGGGTGCAAAACCGATTTGGTGCGATTGATATATTCGACAAAATTCCTGATACCACCAGTAAAAGCGAATTTCTCCTCCTTACCCTGACGCTGATCAATCAGATGAATCCCAATGCCATTATTGAGAAAAGAAAGCTCGCGCAGACGCTTGGCAAAAATATCATAGTGGTATTCAATTTTTCCAAAGATATCCTTACTCGCCAGAAAGTGCACTTCTGTGCCATGCCGTTCGGAATTACCCACAACCGCTAAAGGACCAACGGGAACACCCATGCGAAACTCCATTTCATGCATCCTGCCGTCCCGGCGTATCGTTAAGTGCAGCCACTCCGACAATGCATTGACAACGGAGACGCCAACGCCATGCAGACCACCGGACACCTTATAGGAATTATCATCAAATTTTCCGCCTGCATGCAGTTCTGTCATGACAATTTCAGCCGCTGAACGTTTTTGCTCATCATCCTCCTTGATGCCTGTCGGAATTCCTCTGCCATTGTCATGCACACTGACTGAATTGTCGGGATGCAGAATCACTGTAATTTCATTGCAGTAACCTGCTAATGCCTCATCAATGGAATTATCGACAACCTCGAAAACCATATGATGAAGTCCTGTGCCATCGCTGGTATCGCCGATATACATACCCGGACGTTTACGGACGGCATCCAGTCCTTTCAGTATTTTTATACTATCGGAACCGTAACTGGCGTTTTCTTCGGACGAAGAATGATTATTTTCGTTATTCATGGGCTAAAATTTTCTAAAAAGATCTCTTTAATCAGATTTTAATCGGCATAATCACGTAGCAAAAATCATCTCTGCCAGGAATTGTTACCAAGACACTGTCCGATGCACTTGCCAATGAAAAAAGAAAGGATTCTGCAGCGACGTGATTGAGCAGATCCAAAAGATGCTGAATTTTCAAACAGATATCAATGGATTCATTTTCATAGTCTACCGGCATTTCCGCTACTGCCTCTTCCTGTTCAATGTTTCTGCTGATAACGCACAGATTTCCTTTATCGATTACCAGCCGCACACCACGATATAATTCATTTGAATTAGAGAGAATTGCAACACGTTGCAAAGCCTGTAAAAATGCCACACGGTCGAGTATCAGATGTTTTTCATTCCGTGAAGGTATGGCGCGGCTGTAATTGATGTAGTTTCCGTCGATAACCCTGGAAACAAAAATAATGTCGGAAAACGAAAATTTCACTCTTTTCGGAAAGAATTCAATCCTGACATTGTTTTCTTCATCATCATCTTTCAGCAGTTTTAACAGCTCCTGTACTGTCTTGCGCGGTAATATAGCCTCATGAGCAGCATTTTCATCGATATGACTTGGCGCCGTGGCCAACGCCAATCTGTGGGTATCAGTGCCCACTGTTTTTATTTCGCCAGCGTTGATGGCGAGTAAAACACCATTCAGATAATACCGTAAATCCTGATCAGCAATTGCATATTGAACATCGTTCAACAAGCGTTTTAATACGCGCTGTTGCACTGTAATTTCGGTCAAACAGGTATTATCCTCAATCATTCGCGGAAAATCATCGGAAGGAAGGATATGCAGATTGAAACGATTCCTGGATGATTTTACCAGGAGTCTGTCTTCTTCTCTGAAGAGGGAGACTTCGGTGTCATTGTCGAGTGCACGTAAAATGTCCTGAAATTTTTTTGCCGAAACGGTCAAAGAAAAGTTTTTATGATTTTCATCATTTAAACCAGTTCTTGCGGTAATTTGCATTTCCTTATCCGAAGTCAGAAAGGTCAACAGATTATCCTGGCTTTCAATAATGACATTAGCAAGTATCGGCATGGTCTGTTTTTTTTCAACGATGCCGGTGACCATTTGTAACGGCTTTAGCAGGTTATCCCGATCTGTTTTAATTAATAACATTTATTTAAAAAAATAATAACATTAATAATCATTCAATTGCTCCGGTATAAGTTATTTTTATTTTTAATAAACAATCAATTAGATTGAAATTTTTTGCTGTAAAAATAGCAGATAACCAGTGAATGAATTGTGGATAAAATAAAACAAAATCTTTTTTTGCAGGTTATACACAATTTATTCAACGGCTATTGATAACAAACTGAAGCATGCTTTTTAGCCACGCAATATATGAATGAGTGCATTGTAATCACGATTGATTATCGGATCAGAAACGCGCAGTTCGTTAATCTTTTTATGACCGTGCAATACTGTTGTGTGATCCCTGCCGCCAAATGCTTCACCAATATCCGGAAGACTTAGCGTGGTCAGTTCCTTGGCAATGGCCATGGCCATTTGTCGGGGTCTGGCGATGATGCGTGATCTCTTCTTTGAATACATTTCGGAAACTTTTATTTTATAGTAATCGGCAACTGTTTTCTGGATGTTTTCGATGGAAATCTGCCGGTTTTGTACTGCAAGAAGATCTTTTAACGCTTCTTTGGCGTTTTCCAATGTTATTTCCTGACCGATAAAACGCGAATAAGCCGTTACTCGTTTCAGTGCGCCTTCCAGTTCCCGTACATTTGAGCGAATATGTTTTGCGATGAAGAAAGCAACATTTTCTTCCAGTGTTAAATTTTCCTGTTCCGCTTTTTTTATGAGTATAGCGACTCTCATTTCGAGTTCAGGGGGTTCTATCGCGACGGTTAAACCCCATCCAAAGCGGGAGACAAGCCTTTCTTCAAGTCCGGAAATTTCTTTGGGGTAAGAATCGCAGGTGATGATAACCTGTTTATGGGCTTCCACTAATGCATTGAAAGCATAAAAAAATTCTTCCTGAGTCCGGTTTTTCCCGCCAAAAAACTGTACGTCATCAACGAGTAGGAGATCGAGTGAGTGGTAATAAAGCTTGAATTGATCAAAAGATTTGTGCTGATAGGCATTGACAACATCGGAAACATATTTCTCGGCATGTAAATAGCGTATTTTTGCGTTTTCATTGTTTTGAAAAACATAATTTCCAATAGCTTGTATGAGATGGGTTTTACCCAGACCTACACCGCCATAGATAAAAAGGGGATTGTATGCAGCGCCTGGAGACTCGGCAACCTGTATGGCGCCTGCTCGCGCCAGCTGATTTGCTTTCCCGGTAACGAAATTATCAAATGTGAAGCTGGGATTGAGATGACTGGTTTGCCTTTTACCAGGTTTTGGATTTGCCGGTGGTTTGCGTAGAACCGGTGTATTTTCGTTGTCTGACTGGGAATCGACTTGAAGTGTCCGGGGTTGATGCGCTGGTGGTATTAACGCATCGGTTATTTTGAGCTGAAACCGGATGGTATTGCTGAAATAGGCTTCCGCCATAGCTTTGATATGCAACGCAAAGTTTTCCTGTACCCACTGTAAAACGAAACGATTGGGTGCGATAAGTGTAACTTCCGTTTCATCATCCGAATGATTACCTTGTAACCGTAATGGCTTGATCCAGGTATTGAATTGCTGTGCATTTAATTCATTTTTGAAATGGTCAAGACAGGATTGCCAAAAGGTATCAAATGCCAGCATGATTCAATCGTTAGCAGGTTTGTAAGATTTTAATGATACTGAAAAGAAACAGGATGATTGATGTTCAATCAGTTTTTGCGTAATTCAATGTTATCAATAAGTCTCGTCTGGCCAATCCGGGCCGCAGCTGCGACAACAAGCGCTTTATCCTCCGAATATGCCGGTTGTAATGTATCCTGATTTAACACAGCAATATAATCGACTGACCAGCCTCTGGTTTCAAGCCTGTTCAAGGCATTCCTTTCCAATAATGGAAAGTTGCTTTGACCGGTTTGTATGGCTGTCTTGACTGCGTTTAAGGTTTGATACAAATGATTCGCCTCAATACGTTGATTGTCATTCAGATACCGATTTCGTGAGCTCAATGCTAAACCATCAGGCGTGCGGATGACTTCCTCATCCAAAATCTCGACCGGTAGATTTAACTGCTGCACCATGCGGCGAATGATATGCAGTTGCTGGTAGTCCTTTTTTCCAAAAATAGCAATATCGGGTTGAATAATATTCAGAAATTTCAAAACGATTGTTGCAACACCGCGGAAAAAGCCGGGACGAAATTTGCCTTCCAATTGATCAGCGACTGGCGGTAATAGTACCAAGATTTCCTGTTCAACAGGGAAAAGAATTTTATCATCAGGTGCAAAAATGATGTCAACATCCAGATTTCTTAACAGTTTACAATCTTCGCTAAGTGTCCGCGGATATTGATTAAAATCTTCATTTGGTAAAAACTGCAGCGGATTGACGTAAATACTGACAACGACGCAGTCAGCATTTTTTTTCGCTTTCCGAACCAACGCCAGATGTCCTTCATGAAGATTACCCATGGTAGGGACAAAAGCGATTTTTTTGCCTTTTCCAAGTGCTGCGCGTAGTTCAGGAATATTGTGTATAACGTTCAATTGAGCAGTAGAAAAGAATTAATATTCATGTTCGCGGTCAGGAAACCGGTTATTTTTCACCGCTTCGACATAGTTGCGTATTGCTTCCTGAATACTGCACGCATTTTCCATAAAGTTTTTGATAAATTTGAGTTTTTTTTCTTGATATAAACCGAGCATGTCATGCAGAACGAGTACCTGCGCCGAGCATGCGCCTCCCGCCCCGATACCGATCGTCGGGATGTGCAGCACTTCGGTAATCTGTTTTGCCAGCGCGGCGGGTACGAGCTCCATCAGCAGCAATGCAGCGCCTGATTCTTCCAGAATTCGCGCATCGTCGATCAATTGTCTGGCTGAAGTCTCGGAGTGGCCTTGAAGTTTATAACCGCCGAATTGGTGAACTGACTGTGGCGTCAGGCCGATATGCGCGCAGACCGGTATACCGCGTTGCGTTAAAAAAGCTACCGTTTCCGCCATGATACGACCGCCTTCTATTTTAACTATCTGCGCACCTGCGGCGAGCAGCTTGCCGGCGTTGTCAAAAGTGTGCTGTGGTGACAACTGTGAAGTTCCAAACGGCATGTCAGCCATAATCAATGCTTTTTCAGCGCCCCGCGCGACACAACGTGTATGATAAATCATATCATCCAGCGTAACGGAAAGCGTCGTCTTTTCACCTTGAATAACATTTCCAAGCGAATCGCCGACCAGTAGAACATCAACACCGCAATTTTCCAATATTCGTGCAAATAACGCGTCATAACAGGTTAAAACAGTAAATTTTTCACTGTTTTCATACATTTTCCGCAATGTGCTGATGGTGGTTTTCATTTTGAGAAACTGATCAATGAGAGAATCGAAAGTGTATGCGGGCAGGCTTTATTTGGGAATATCCAGCCGTTCTATAGTCTGGTCACGGCAAAACGCAAGAAATTGCCCAATTTTACCATGACCTGGAATTTCACAATCAGGCGCGAGTTCCATCAGTGGTAACAGAACAAAAGCGCGTTGTATCATGCGTGGATGCGGTAATGTCAGGGCTTCAGTTTCCAGCCGCAGATTTTCGTATAGCAAAATGTCCAGATCCAGCGTGCGAGGTGCATTCAATGAATTTGTGCCATCCCGGCTACGACCATGATTTTTCTCAATTTTGAGCAGCGCATGCAATAATTGCACGGGTTGATATGCTGTTACAATTTCAGCAACTGCGTTGATGAAGTCAGGTTGATCCAATCGGCCTACGGGCGCGCTTTTATAGAGTGAAGAATGTCTTAGAACTGATGTATCTGCGAGTGCATTCAGATCACGATAGGCCTGTCGGATATGCGCAACCGGATTGTCAAGATTGCTGCCAAGTGCGATATAAGCATGGTTAATCGGTTTTTTGTGTAGTGACATAAATCAGGATGCTGTTTTTTCAGAAACATCGATTTTATTGCTGGCTGACTTACGGCGGTTTCGTTTCCTGCGCTTTTTTGTTGGAGATAATAGTGACTGAACCATTTTATCCCGTTGCTCCTGGCTTGCGGACAGAAAATCTTTCCACCATGAAGCAATTTCCGCACTGGTTTCTCCGCTTTCGGCGCGCAGCAGCATAAAATCATAAGCCGCGCGGAATCGAGGATGGCTGATTAAACGAAAGGGTCCACGTCCGGCTCGTGATTCAAAGCGTGGCTGCATGATCCATATTTCCTGGATAGTCGCCGAGAAACGCCGAGGGATTGACAGATTTTTCTGCTGTTTGGCAAGAACATTATCCATAGCCTTGTATAAGGCCACAGAAGGTTTTTCTCCATGCTCTTTATAGCTGTTCCAGTTGGTTAATACTTCATGCCACAATAACGCTGCAAACAAAAATGCAGGGGAAACGGGCTTATTCTGCAGGACTCTTTCATCAGTATTTTTAAGGGCGAGTGTAATGAAGCGTTCGCCCAGGGGCTGCTCAAGAATGATATCGAGCATAGGCAGTAATCCATGATGCAACCCGCGTGCGCGCAGATCGACAACACAGGCTAAAGAATGGCCTGACAGCAACAGTTTCAACATTTCGTCAAACAGGCGCGCAGTCGGCACATTCTGCAATAGTGGGGCCAGATCTCCAATGGGCTGTGCAGTTTTTACATCCAACTGCAAACCAAGTTTTGCCGCTAAACGAACAGCCCTGAGCATACGAACCGGATCTTCCCGGTAGCGCGTAATGGGTTCGCCAATAATGCGCAGCGTTTCACTGCGGATGTCCTCATAACCATTCAGGTAGTCGTGAATTTCTTCCGTTGCTGGGTCATAATAAAGCGCATTCATGGTGAAATCACGCCGTATGGCATCTTCTTCCTGACTGCCGAAAACATTGTCATGCAGCAATCGCCCGTGCTGATCAGTAATGCCATTCACGCTGAGCGGATGAGTATTTTCAGGCGAGGGGCCGCGGAATGTCGACACTTCTACGGTTTCCAGACCGCACATAACATGCACCAGCCGGAATCGCCGGCCTATAATGCGCGAGCGCCGGAACGCGGAACGAACTTGTTCGGGCGTTGCATTGGTCGCAACATCAAAGTCTTTCGGTTCCAGTCCCAGTAGCAAATCCCTGACAGCGCCGCCAACGACAAACGCCGAAAAGCCAGCTTTTTGCAGTTCCTGGGTGATTTTCAGCGCGCATGAGCTGATCTGGTTGCGGTGTAGGCCATGGCTTTTTACCGGTATGGTGCATAGCTGAGTAAGCGAATCTCTGGCAGTGTCAGCAGTTTTTTTCCGCTTAAAAACCTTTTGGAGTAATTTTCGAATCATTGCAAAACACTGAAAGTATCTATGCTGGATTATACACTGCGTACTGAACCGTATGGATTGTCTTTACGGCCTTCCGGCAATTCATTTTGAATTTCATGAAACATTCATGAAACATATTGGAGTTATAATCATGTAGACCAGTGAAACAGAAACGAGGTAATTCTATCGATTTTATTCTCGCTGGTCTTTATATAAATAATACAATTTTAATAGAGGAAAAGACCAATGAAAGTATCAAAATTAGTAAGCGCGGGCTTAGTTTGTGGACTATTGCTTGCCGCCGGTGCTGTACAGGCTGGTGAAAAAAGCTTCACAGTCATCATGAACGCGTATGACACCACCATACCTGAATTGAATGTTGAAGGTGTGACAGTAAAAAACATCCGTGCATTCAATGTATTGAATGAACCTGAAGCGATTGCAGTGCATAAAGGTGCGAAAGTGAAAATCGTCGTCGAAAACAAATCACCGATCAGTGAAGGTTTTTCGATTGATGAATATGGTATTCAGGAAGTCATCAAAGCCGGTGAAACCAAAACGATTTCATTTGTTGCTGATAAAGCAGGCGCATTCACAATCTGGTGTCAGCTTCACCCTAAAAACATTCATCTGCCAGGTACTTTGAATGTGATCGAATAAAAGCCTTATGTCACAATTTTGACAAAAGTCTTTGATTGATTGAAAAGCAACGGCCGGGTGTTTGCCCGGCCGTTTTTTTGAAGTTAATGCACGAAAATGAGCAACCTGCTTGATAGGTTAGCCAGCATTATTCAGCTTTTTACTGTTGCACTTGCCGCCACTTCAGATATTTGTCAGTAAATAATGCCAGCAAGAGAAACGCAATGATGTAGGGCACGGCGCTGAAAAATGCATCGGTCAGGTTTTTGGACTGTATTTGCAACGGGTATTCATAATGCAGGGCGGGAACGCCGAGGCCGGTGACTGAAAGTGTGTAATGGCCTTTGTCCAGGATAAATTGACCTTTAATGATGCCGTCTGCATGATTAGTGGAATGCATGGAGGCTATTGTTTCTCCCGAGGTGGTGCCGCTGTTGCGGACAATTTTTATATCAATCGGCATGTTGCGCAAAGCGTGATCGATGAGGTCCAGAACCCAGAACGTTTCGCCTTCGTGAGGAATTTCTGTGCAGTATTCGGCTTCCGGATCATATTGCGGCTGATAAGTGCTGAGATGTACCATGCTGCCAGCCATATTACGCACACAGATGTCCGACTCCAGCGTTACTTTTCCATGTGCGGCGGCAAAACCTGAATAAAATAGCGCAGTGATGATAATGCCTGATGCCCACAATTCTTTGATATGTTTTAGCATTTAACAACTCCTGTGGTTGTTGATTAATGATTGATAGTCTTTTGTTATCCTTTATTTAAGTTGGTTCCACGGCCTGTGTGAGCACGCCGTGGAAAAATGTTAAGAAATGAATTAAGGAACAATCCGGTTGTTAAGTATTTCTTTGCTCTGGTTATTCCAGATAACGTCCGTCAGGTTGGAGTAACGGGTGACAATCTGTGCCGCAATACCACCTGAAAACAATCCTGCCCAGCCCAGTATCACAAAGCCCCAGTGCAGTGGCGCGCTAAACAGCTCTTCCATGAACCAGAATGCGTGACCCCATTCGTTCAAACCAACGTTCGGCAGAATCATCAGCGGGCCGGCAATCGCCATCACCAGCGGAAATGATGTGCCGCGGCTGTACAATGGCAAGCGGGTCATCGCGTACAGGTATGCCGCTACGCCGCACACAATGTACATCGGGAATGAACCGTAAAACACCACTACGTGGCTTGGCGTGAAGCTCGTGTCACGAATAATCACCTGATGCCAGGACGCATCTTGCTCGGTAAAGAAGCTGCCGCCCC
>JADZAR010000108.1 GCA_020852475.1 Nitrosomonas sp. | reverse complement strand
TATTTTATAACAGCCAAAGACTGCATTCATACCTGGATTACAAAAGCCCAAACCAATATGAAGCAGAAGCAGCAAAATCGATAAAAGCAGCTTAACTGGTGTGTCCTGTTTTACTTGACCAGGTCAAGTTCGATGATTTCATCCGTGGGTGTAATGCCTTCTTCTTTCAGATAATCCTTGAATGCGGCCATATAACCCGCATTGATGCCGAAAATATTCAGCGTTTCCAGCCGTTCCAGATGCAATCCTTTGGGCCGCTGCCCCGGGATGCTGCGCTTGAGCGAATAATCCCGGCCTTTCAAACGTACGCCGCGCCCGAACAACTGGATAATCTGCGAGCCCTCACCCTGCCCCATATTGAGCAGCCCCATGGTGGAGACGCGCCAGCTGCTCCAGCCTTCGGTAAACTTGCGCGAACCAATCAGCATGTGCAGTTTGCTGTCCTTGTCGTTGATCGTATCGAACAGTGTCTCACCAAAATCATCTGCGGCGGTATCAAACAGTTTCCGGCACTGATCACTTTCCGCCGCCTTGAAGAACCCGGCGCCATCGCCGATATTGATCAATCCGAATGGTTCCGCCTCACCGACGCGCAACACCAGTTCGCCCTTGCTGCGTTTCAGATTGACGACTTTCAGCCGCTGCCGCGAATCGGTATTGAACAACCATTTCAGAATACCGGAGTAAACCTGTTCCGCGTTACACTGCATCAATGGCGTGAACCGGTCATGAAAAATATTGTTTCCCCTGGCATCCAGCAGACGCGCGGTATTGTTCAGCAAATCCGACAGCCACTGCCGGGTTAACACATCGTCGTTCAAGAATCCGGCCAGAAAGCGCAACACGCTCAAAATGTCGGAATCCTCACCTGACACCGTATTGCCAACAAACACCCACAGCGGCTTTTCGATATTGAATTCCGCCAGTTTTTGCTGATGCGTTTGCCAGAGATACTGCTGCTGATAAAAACTCAACAGACAGGCCGTGAAATACTGGCGGGCGATGTTTTCCTGTGCATAATCCTGATCTTTCAGATTCAGAATCAGCGATTCCTTGCCATAGCCATCTTCGTAAAAAAACTTGTATGAATAATCGAACAAAATACTTTTGGCGTAGCTCTCCCGCGTAGCCAACATGCGCGCCTTGCGTTTTTCCTCGCTAGTCAGCGCCACTTGCTGGCGTTGCGCATCATCCAGTTTGTTCAGGTTAGCGGTTTCAAACAGTTTTTTAGCTTTTTTCTTGATCAGATCCTGTTCCGCCCTGATAACTGTCAGACTCTTTGCCACTGCCTGGCCAAACGTGGCGGAATATTCAAACGCAAAACCGCCGCGCACCAGTTTCTCACGGCGCGCCATCCAGACCCCGGCATCCCGGGTACCGCGATGCCCTTCGTCGACCAGCACCAGGTTATTGCCTTCAAACGCTTCCACCGCGACGGTTTTATCGCCCATGTCATCGCCGAGCTTGTTGATGTCGATGACCTCAACCGTGCCCTTGAGCACATTCCCGGTGTTTTTATCAAACAAGCGGCACAGGCCAATGCCGGACAGCATCAATTCATCGATATGCTGGCGCGACAGCCCTTCATTCGGCGTAAGCAAAATGATTTTATCGGGATACGCATTCGCGTTACCGTTCTGAAAATAATGCAGATATTGAAGAATATTCACATGCAGCAGCAGCGTCTTGCCGCTGCCGGTGGCGTTCCAGAACGCGAGCTTGTTCAGTTCTTCCGCGCCATACGGCTGCAATTGCCCATCGGCAGGCTGATCACGATTATAGGTTTGCACGCCTTCGTTCAGGTCGTCCAGCAACCTCTGACGCTGATTGAAATACCGGTCGAGATAAATTTCGGTAAACAGCAAAGACAAATACTGAAAATACTTCATGTTCAGCACTGTGCCTTCCTGTTTGTTGCGCTGTCTGGTAATCGTGTTCCAGTGCTGCACGATGTTCAGATCGTAGCGGCGCAAATCCTGCGGGGTGATGCTGTCCGTTTGAAACAGGCTGTGCTGCAAGGCATGGAAAAAACCGCTCTGTCCGTCCTCAACAATGCCTTCATGCCGATCTTCACCCAGGCGGTCTTTTATCGCATTCAGGTTGCTGCAATTGAACAGGCGCAGCATGTAATGATTGAGCACCAGTTCCTGATGAAAACTGCGGCTCATGATTTTTTCTCCGTCTTTGTCGCAACAATCTGTCTGGCTACCGCAGCAAGCTGTTCAAATTGATCTTTCTCACCCAGCGCTTCTTTTTCCTTGCGACGGTTTATGGCAAACAATTCATATTCCGCGTGGGCTTTTGCATCCGCCTGCTTTTTACTGATCTTACCCGTATGCGGCAAGACATCACGGTCATTGAAGCGTAAAAAATCATCCAGCTTTGTTTCCCAATCCTGCATAAAAATCTGTTTGCGCCGCATGGCCTGATCTTCCGCAAAATCAAGCCACATCGTCACAATGCGGTTCAGTTCGGTTATTTCTTCCGCCTGCAAATAATTCTTGGCGATAGTCACATCGGACTTGCGTACCTCATCGCGCGCCCAGCTCGATAAACCGGCATTGAGGGCAGCATGGTTGACTCTCGTCGCAATAATCTCGGCAGCTGTCATTCCGGTAACCGCAAAGTGCAGCTTGTTTTGAATCGTGCTGAAAAACTGATTTGTTTCAGACAGTGATGGCGCATAATCCGCCGCCAGTGCAAAAATTTCGCGCACCCGCAAATACATGCGCCGTTCACTGGCGCGAATATCGCGCACGCGCGCCAGCATTTCATCAAAATAATCCGGCACGGCGGAACCGGCCACCGGCGGATTTTTCAGGCGCTCGTCGTCCATGACAAAGCCTTTGATGATGTATTCCTTCAGTTGCCGGGTTGCCCAGATGCGGAATCGTGTGGCAATCAGGCTTTTTACCCGATAGCCTACGGAAATCACCACATCCAGGTTGTAATGCTCAAGCTGTCGCTGAACATCGCGATTACCTTCACGCTGAACTGTCAAATAATTTTTGACAGTTGCCTCCGGCACCAACTCGCCTTCTTCATAGATACTGCGAATATGGTGACTGATATTCTGCTTGGAAGTCTGAAACAATTGCGCCATTTGCTGCTGAGTCAGCCACAATGTTTCGTTTTCCAGCCGCGTTTCCAACCGGACGGTGCCATCCTCGCTTTGATAAAAAACAATCTCGCCGGCCATCACACATCATCCACGGCAAACATGCGATTCAGGAATTCCGCCTCGATCTGGCGGATTTTCAGCGTCTTGGTGATGCCGCCTTCCGCCTCGCTGCTGGTAAACACGGCAGGAATGTTATGGTCGCCGTTGATGTACACCACTTCAAATTCACTGTCGGCGGGATTGATCGCCAGCTTGTCGCACAGGCGATTGAGTTGCTCATAATCGACGCGCTCGACATCGCGCCACAACACCAGCGTTTTTTCGCCCGACGGCAGCCAGCCGGTCACGGTGACAAAGCCTTTATTCAAGTGCATGTCGACATGCTTCACGCGCAGGCCGATCAAGTAGTTGAACGTCTCGACCAGATCAATCGCGCGTTCCTCATAAGCCCCCGCCGAATCGACCGTGACCTTGAGTCTGCAATCGAACGGTTTATTGAAATGCGTCACCGACAGCAGCGATCCCCGGCTTTCGATCTCGAGCATATAGCGCAGCAGATAATCGTCTTTGGTCTCTTGCGGCAAAGTATCGAACAAGGTCTGCTGCGCGTCATCGCGCTTGAGTTGCAAGTTGTTCAGCGCATCCTCGTAACTCTCGATCTTCAGCACCTTGAACGCATGCGAAATGCCGGTTTCGTGTGCGGTCGCCTTGCCGTTCTTCCAGTCGGCGGAATAGACGACTTTCTGGATGCGCGGCTTCAACACGGTGTCAAAGTATTCGCCCTGCTCGACGAGGATGTATTTACGCCGACCGTTGTCTTCGCGATTCAGGTTGATGACGGCATGCGCTGTCGTTCCGGAGCCGCCAAAATAGTCCAATATCAGTGCATTTGTCTTGGATGCACCAGCAATGTAGATCGCATCTACAACGGCGTGGATCGATTTCGGGTATAAAAACATACTTCCGCCAAACAGATGCTTCAAAAGCGCAGTCCCGTGCTCTGTTGATGAGTGCTTGGCGTCGAACCATGAAGAAACTGATACAATCCCCTCTTCATTAGGACGTCGCTTATAGTAAATGTAGTTCTTTCCAGACCGATCCTTTCTAACCGCCAAAGACTTCAGAGAAGTCATAACGGTCTTTCCTTCCCAACGCCATGTTTTCTCAGCCCCGTCATCGTTGTTGGGGTAAACCACTTGTTCTCCAGCCTTGGGAGATTCAATATCCACCCAAGATTCAGTGATGTCACTCCACGACATTTTAGGGACTCGAATTTTCTCGCCGTCTATATAAATTGGGTAATAGAGTGCTCGCCGGGCTGAACGATCTGAGTTAGAACCTTCACGTCTTAAGTTTCGCCACTCGAATACGCCATCCTCATCGTGCTGATTGAATCTAGCCATTTGCTCGACCGTCGGCGGCAGCCTCCCGATGACTGAATCAGAGGTTGCACCAGCAAAAAGAAGATACTCATGGGAGACAGCGTAGCCACTTTGTGTCGGTCGCCCGGAAGGGTTTGAACGCACAGAAACAGTTCCAAGAATTCGGCTGTCAAAAATGCGTGACATTAAAAAGCTCAACTCACGTTGCTGCGCATCATCTATCGCTGCAACCAATACGCCATCTTTAGTCAGCAGATCCCTTGAGCGAGAAATGCGACTATCCATAAGCGATACCCAACTGGATGACTTGTAACCGTTCTTATAGGAAATAGCGCTTGCATCCGTGTTATATGGCGGATCAATATACACACACTTCACCTGCTCCCGGTACCGCTCCTGCAGCAGATTCAGCGCCTGAAAGTTATCGCCATGAATCAACAGACCGTCGAGATTGTCATCGAGATGATCGATGGCTGCAAGCAGTTGCTGTTTGAATGCCGCATCGAATAGCGCGGTGTCGACCATCAAATACGGATGCGCTTGCAAGTAGTCGACACTGCCCGCTTCTCCCTGATTGAACAGATCGGTTTTGTCTTCAGCCAGCATGCCGAGTTGTTCCCATTGCGTCCACTGCTGCGGATTGGCGGCAATCGCGGGATACAGGCTTTGCGGCACGCGGTCGAGCGTGAGGCAGTAATGCGTGGCGGTGACGAATTTCTTTTTCAGCCAGAGTTTTTTCTGGAAATCTTCCAGTTGCGCGAGGAAGTCGATCAAATCCAGCGCGATGGCGCGCAGGGTTTGAATCTGGCGCAGGTTTTTCTCGATGGCAGCGAAAGTTTCAGCGTGCTGCACGTCATCCAGATGCATGACTTCGTTCTTGATGTAAAAATCCAGCTCGTTGCGCAGAAAACCGCCGAGATTTTTGTGGATGAAATAATCGGCGGTGTTGCGCGTGGTGTATTGCGTCAGGTGTTTTTCGAGCAGAGTGCGCTGCGGGTTTTTCTCGGTCGGCGCGCGCTGGCTCAAATCCAGCCAGCGGGTTTTGACGATGTCATCGTTCAAGATCGTCTCGACTGCGTCATTGACCAGTTTGTCCTGCTTGCTGCCCGGATTGCCTTTAGTCATAGCGCGGTATTCAAAACGCAGCACCAGTTCCTGTCCATCGGCATTGTTTTCTTCCGTAACCGGCAGCAAGGTTTCTTTATATTCCTCGCCGTCGTCATCGGTCACGCTGCGGTTGTGCGGTTCAATCAGCACAAAACGGCGTTCCTTGTCGTTGTCCTTGCGGTTATCCTTGGCGGTATCCGCTGTCACCAGCCTAAAACGTACGGTGCGCACCGTGCGCCCATTGTCGAGTTTGAAGGCATAATTGGCGAAGCTTTCGCTGCTTTTGATGTAATACTGATCCTTGTTCGCCCAGTGCAGCACGACTTCCTCCCCGGCGTAGGGAATCGCGTAAGTGTCACCCTTGTAGCGCCGCTGGCTGATGAAGTCGCCCTTGTCGTAATAGCGCGAAAAGAACGTGAGCAAATGCGAGAATACGCTGTTTTCATGTTCCACCGTGCTATCGCCATACTGCGACAGTTGCTCGCGGATTTCACGCACTTTCGGCACGGTGTCGGGATCAATGCCATCGGCACGGTATTGCGCCACCTTATCTTCCAGCTCTTCTTTCAGTCCGTTCGATTGCGCTTCGCCAGTAGTAGCAAGGCTTTCGCGCACTTTTTCTTTCAGCCGGTGCTCGAGATAATGATTGATCTCCGCCGCGCGTGCATTGAATATGCGGTAAATGCCAAAATCCAGCTCAGGCCGGTCGATCTGGAAGATTTCTTTCAGTTTTTTTACGAGATCGTCGTATTTGCTCATATTTTTTTATGATGAATAAGGCGTGAAGGTATTGCCTTCCTGTGTCAGCAGTTGCATCAGTTTGGGATGAATGAACAGCTTCTCCCGCCCCATTTGTTTTTCTGTCAGCACGCCGATTGCGGTCAGTTCTTTCAGATAATTCGAGGCCGTCTGACGTTTGGCGATGCCGGCTTCATCCAGGTTCTGAATCCGGCAATAGGGTAACTCAAAAATCAGATCAACCAGTTCGTGGCTGTATATTTTGGGAATTCTGTTGCGCACATAGTCACGCGTATGATCCGATAATGCGCGAATGGCCGCGATTTTGGCGGTCGTCCAGGCCGCTGTTTCAGCCACGCCCTTGAGGAGATACACGATCCATTCTTCCCACGTCTGTTCCTGTGTGACTTTTAACAGCAAGCGATAGTAATCGGACTTGCTGGCAATAATATACCGGCTGAGATACAAAATCGGCAGCGTCAGCAGATTCTCCTGGATCAGAAACAGGCTGTTGAGCACTCTTCCCGTGCGGCCGTTGCCATCGGTAAATGGGTGAATGGCTTCAAACTGATAATGCGCTACCGCCATGCGCACCAGTGGATCGAGTTCGGTCTGTTCATGCAGAAAGCGCTCCCAGTTGGCCAACATCGACCGTAGCAGTTGTTCACCAACCGGGGGGGTATAGATCACGCTGCCCGTTGCGTCATTCATGAGCAGGGTTCCCGGTGTTTTACGCACGGTCATTTCAACCCCCTTGATCTGGCTGCAAACGGTTTCAGCTGTGGTCGTATTCAGCGGGCGTTCGCGCAGAGCTGCATATCCGCTGAGCAGTGAATAACTATAGCGCAAGGCTTCTTTGGTGGCGGGATCGGCCTGTTCTTCAGCGCGTGCATGCTGAAACAGTTTATCCGTTGTGGTGACGATATTTTCTATTTCCGAACTGGCGCGGGCTTCAAGTAATGGCAGCGTATTGATGAGCATGCTCTGATTGGGAATCAACTCAGCCGCCTGTTTTAATTTGGCCAGCGCCGACCGGGATTCAACACACTGTTTCAATACCGTTTTTGTTTCCAGCTCAATTGCAGGCGGTAATGCCGGAAGATGGTTGTAAGGCTGGTCAGGTTGCCAGATCACTGCACTCATGTTTATATTATTCCATTTTATCGACAGATTGCGAGCTTATGTCGATGCCATCGACATGTCAACAACGAATGTCGACGATCGCCTGTTTTATCGTCATGTGCCATGTCGCCCATGAAAAGGTACGCAAGGAACTGAATACTATCTTTTGACCGAGACGAGGTTCCTACGCGGCACTGGAGTAACGCCCCGGAGGTTAGTCGCCTTCAATGAAAGAAACGCGGATTTTCAAAAATCCCCCTTAAACATACCCGCTTCGGTAACGACATACTGCATGGCAATATCGTGCTGTTGCGGATGCACATTCTCCAGCCGCTGTATTTCAAATGCCACGCCGATTGTTAATGGAGGAACCGGATACGCCGCCAGAGTACGGTCGTAATATCCGCTGCCGTAACCCAGCCGGTACCCTTTTTGATCGAAGCCAACCACGGGAATGATTAAAACATCAGGTTCAATACGTTGCGTGCCCTGTGGCACCGGAATATTGTACGCGCCGGTTTTCATCGGCGCATCAGGCCACCATTCGCGGAAAACAAGGGGTTTGTGCCGGTCAACGACCTCGGGCAGTGCCAGCGTCGCGCCGGACTCCCAGAAATAACGCGACGCCGATCTGGGATCATACTCACCACGAAACGGCCAGTACAAACCGATTTTCATTGTCTGCAAAACGAGAAATTCCCGCCGCAGAAAATCAGAGACAGCAATGCTCCACTGCCGATGCTGCGCTTCAGAAACAGCCATGCGATCGGCAATCAATCGCTCGCGCTGCTGTTTACGCCATGCCTGCCAGTTTTCCATGCGCTGTTCAACCTAAAAACCTCAGTTGAATGGGGTTTAAAGTGCGTTGATTTTTATTTTTTGCAAGGCGCAATGAGGCGTAATAACGTGTTATTACAACGCATTGCAACGCAGCAAAAATTAAAAAGCGGCGTGCTATAAACACCATAGTTTGATTCACCATCCGGGTGAACCAGAGTTTATAGAATTGTTTCATGTATTCATATCATTAGTCATATCGCACAGCGGTCAACCGAGGTTTTTAGGTTTAATTCAGGTCATTGAGAAAATGCTGCACAATCAGCTTTCTTACCGGTGCCGGTATCGCCAGATCCAGCGCTTCTTCCGGCGCAACCCAGGCAGTCATTTTTCCGGCGTCGCCGATTTCCGCATTCACTTCAACCAATTGAGGATGTATCCATAGCCTGAAATGTGTAAAGGTATGCATCAACTGTGGCAACTCCACACCATTATGCGCGCCGCTTTCCGCCTTCAATCGATCCTGATCTACGGCATTTTCCGGAAAGCACCACAAACCGCCCCAGATACCCCGGCTGGGTCGCTTTTCCAGCAAAAGCTTCTGTCGCGCCCGGTAAATCATGAAAACAGTCTGTTTCTCCGGCAAACTTCTTTTTGGCTTGGGTACAGGCAGTAGCGCAACACGATTTTCCTGATACGCTATGCAGGTGTGCTGCAATGGACAGCGCCCGCAGTCCGGATTCCGGCGGACACACAATAGTGCGCCAAGATCCATCAGCCCCTGCGTATAGGCTCTGATACTGGCAGGATCATCATCGTCAGGCAGGGATTGCTCGGCCAGTCGCCAAAGCTTTTTCAGTGTTTCAGCTTCACCGGGGTAATCCGCCACGCCAAAGTAGCGCGCAAATACGCGCTTGACGTTACCGTCCAGAATGGCGTCCCGCTGACCGAAAGCGAATACGGCGATCGCAGCCGCAGTCGAGCGCCCTATACCCGGCAATTGCTGTATTGCTTCACGCGGCTGCGGGAAAACACCCTGATGTTCTGTCATGATCAGAAGCGCCGCCCGATGCAGATTCCTTGCGCGCGTGTAATACCCCAGACCGCTCCACAAAGCCAGCACTTCATCCAGCGGCGCTTGCGCAAGCCTGTCTATTGCCGGGAATCGACGAATAAACCGTTGATAATAAGGAATGACCGTGCTCACCTGCGTTTGCTGAAGCATAATCTCCGATAACCAGATCGTATAGGGATTCGTGTTGTTCTGCCACGGCAAATGGTGGCGGCCATGTTCTTTTTGCCAGGCAATTAATAATTCGGCCAATGCAGACATATTGACAATCGTTTACCTGGATGGCTCGATAAAAAAATCATTGTTCTCCGGCCGCAGCATCAACTGTATGTCTGACAGACGAATATCACCCATGGATAGCTGCCCGATTTGAATCGAACCGTTCAAACCCAGCTGTTCCAGTTTTGAAAAATCAGGAAATACTGCATCTCCCGGTAGATTTTTTGATGCTTCAGCTTTGGATTCCAATTGTGCAGCCGGCAACAATGCCGTCAGATCCAGCTGGTCGACTTCAATCCTGAATGCATGCGTTTGTTGTGCTAAATCCTGCACCCGCATTGTCGTTTTCACGGCGCTGTTATCGAACTGTCCCTGTAAATCCATGCGCAACTGTTTCGCTATTCCGTCAAAATCCAGATGTCCCTTGAAATGGCCATTAACCGATTTGCCCAGATAATCGGGATGAAAAAAATCAACCGCCAGTTGCAGGTCCGTCAAAGTGCCTGCCGGCCCCTGAGTTCTGACTTCAACTACGGTATCCAGCACGGCGTTCACGCTATATCCGTTATGTTGCACCCCTAATTCCATGTGGACATGCGGGCTGATCAGCAGATTTCCGATCTGCCGCAGAC
>JADZAR010000107.1 GCA_020852475.1 Nitrosomonas sp. | reverse complement strand
TGAGCCGCCGGATGACAAACGCGCGATCCGCGACCTGGTCACGCTCATGCGCCGCGACGACGGATTCGGGTGCGATGCCGGTCAAATGGTTGGGAATGATATGCGCCAGTTTCGCAAACCAGAACGCGGATAGCGCAGTTAACAATTTGCCTTTTCCCGGAATCGGATCCGGTAGTATCACATCGAATGCCGACAGACGGTCGGTCTGAACAATCAGCAATTTGTCGTCATCCACGGCATAAATATCGCGCACCTTGCCGCGATGCAAGAAAGGCAGGCTCTGAATATGGGTTTCGAATAAAGCCGTTTCCAAGTGGATATCCTTTTTGTCAGGTTGTTAACGATTTGCGAATGCGCAGCGCGTTTGCCAGTGCTTTTTCAGCGGTTTCATCCATTACCGTGAAATGACCCATTTTGCGCCCGGCTCGGGCTTCCTTTTTACCGTACAAATGCAATTTGGCCGAGGGCTGAGCGAGTATCCGCGTCCAGTCCGGCGTTTTCTCACGCCAGATGTCGCCAAGCAGATTAACCATGACACAGGGCTGATGCAAGGCAACATTTCCCAATGGCAGGTTGCACAATGTGCGCACCTGCTGCTCAAATTGCGAGGTGACGCAGGCATCGATCGAAAAATGGCCACTGTTATGCGGGCGTGGCGCGATTTCATTGATCAGCAATTGATCGTTCTGCACAACAAAAAACTCGACACAGAGAACGCCCTGATAATTCAGCGCATCAGCTAGCCTTCGCGCCATCGCATCGGCGCATTGGGCAATCGTCGCGTCGATGCGCGCCGGGACTATGCTGATATCGAGGATGCCGTTGACATGCTGATTCTCGATCGCCGGAAAACTTTCCATGCCGCCATTCGCAGACCGCGCCAGTACGATTGACAGTTCGCAGCTCAACGGCAGTTTTTTTTCCAGCACGCAAGGCACTGCCCCCAGTTCCTGAAATGCCGCAACCAGTCCGGAGTGGTCGCCGATCTGCCGCTGGCCTTTGCCATCGTAACCGAACTGACTGACTTTCAGAATGCCAGGAAACAGATCCTGCACGTGATGTGTTTTTTCAATGTCATCAATTACTGCAAATGGGGCGACAGAAAAACCATTGCTCTGCAGGTATTGCTTTTCAGCGATTCTGTTTTGTGCGATCGCGACGCTCTGCGCATCCGGACTGACCGGACAGGTTTTCGCGAGCAGTGCCAGTGTTTCAGCCGGTATGTTTTCAAACTCGGTGGTGATCGCTGCGCATTGTTCACGCATTTGCCTTAACGCCGCTGCATCGGTGTAGTCTGCATGGATGAACTGATCCGCTATCCGGCCTGCGGGACTATCCAGGTCAGGATCAAGCACGGTAACCTGATAGCCCATCTGATGCGCGGCAATCGTGAACATGCGGCCAAGCTGTCCGCCGCCGAGTACACCAAGCATCGCACCGGGTTGAATGACTGTTGGTTTATCTGTGTACACTGGAAAGCGTAATTTGATGAATAGATTTATTGACCGGGCAGCTGCATCGCGGCGACATTATCGGCTTGTTGTGCACGGAAAGCTTCGAGCTGTTGTCTGAGTTGTTTATCTTCGTTACCCAACATGGCAATGGCGAAAAGCGCGGCATTGACCGCCCCCGCTTCGCCGATCGCGAAAGTGGCTACTGGCACGCCTTTGGGCATTTGCACAATCGACAACAGGGAATCCAGTCCTTTCAAATACCGCGAGTTAACCGGCACACCCAGCACCGGCACGGTTGTTTTCGCCGCGATCATGCCGGGCAAATGCGCTGCACCGCCCGCGCCGGCAATAATGCACTTTATGCCGCGCGCCGCGGCGGTTTCCGCGAATTCAAACATAGTATCGGGTGTACGGTGCGCCGAAATGACCTGTGCTTCGCAGGGAATAGCGAAATCTTTCAGCACAGAAACCGCATGCTGCATAACGTCCCAGTCACTGCTGCTACCCATGACGACACTCACCTGTGGATTTTTCATGAAATGACGGTACAGAAAATTTTTAAAATATCAATCATTAAAACAATTGTTGAAAACCGGACAGTCCATATATAAGTTGCATGAACAGAATGCCCGGAACAGTTAAAATAGCTTTTAGCAGGGAATGAGACTGCATTCCTGCAACTTGCTTGTTTATAATATCCGGCTCAAGGGATATAATTTTAAACCATAACCGTAAACAAAAGCGCATGCACGATGAATTTTCAACGCGGCAGACCTAAAGAAGAACCTGAAATCAATCTGGTGCCAATGATTGATGTTCTGCTGGTCATCCTGATTTTTCTGGTAGTATCGACAACTTACTCGAAATTTGCCGAACTGGAGATTACGCTACCTGAGGCCACGACGCAGGAAACTGACAAATCGGTGGAAAAACCACCGGCGATTGATATTGCTGTCACTGCAATGGGTGAATACACGATCAATCAGGTACCGGTTAAATCAGCCAGTATCGAGTATTTGCGCGATGCATTGCGTTCTGCAGCTCAGGATCAGCGCGATCCACTGGTTATCATTAATGCCGACGCTAAAGCCACGCATCAATCCGTTATCACGGTAATGGAAGCCGCACGTCTTGCGGGATACAATAAAATAACATTCACCACGGAAATCAAACCTGGAAATTAGAATCTGTCCGGGGAATTAGAATTCCGGCACAAACAGGGACTGAAGTCCTTGACAAAAAAATGAGAAACTTCGTCACGCATCTATTCAACTTTTTCAAAAAGGAGACTCACATGTCACTTAATCTTGATAATTTTTCCAGCACTGCCCTGTCAGGCTCGCAGTTTATTCTGGCGCCTCTCCCCTACGCTGATAATGCGCTGGAACCGGTGATCTCTGCGAATACACTGAGCTTTCATTATGGCAAGCATCACAAGACCTATGTCGACAATCTTAACAATCTTGTCGCCGGCACCGATCTGGCAGGACAGTCACTCGAGCAGATCATCCGCGCGGTCGCAGGAAAAGCCGATAAAGCCGGTATTTTCAACAATGCCGCACAGGTCTGGAATCACATGTTTTACTGGCACAGTCTCAGCCCGAATGGCGGTGGAGAACCTCCAGCGGATTTAAAACAGAAAATCGAACAGTCCTTCGGCAGTCTCGATGCCTGTAAAAAGGAGTTTGCCAATGCCGCGATGACGCAATTCGGCAGCGGCTGGGCGTGGCTGGTGCAGGACGGCGACAAGATCGCCATCGCTAAGACGGGCAACGCCGAATCGCCCATCACGCAGAATGTGCGTCCATTGCTGACAATTGATGTCTGGGAGCATGCCTACTATCTGGATTATCAGAATCGCCGGGCGGATTATGTGAACACCATTCTCGACAAGCTGATCAACTGGGAATTTGCACAGGCAAATCTTCGATAAACCATTAAACAGGTCTTTATGGCTGAAATAACCATCGCCCTGTCCAAAGGGCGAATATTCGATGATACCGCACCATTACTCGAAGCCGCCGGTATTGTCGCCAAAGACAATCCGGAATCATCACGCAAACTGATTCTCGACACGAATCGCGCCAGTGTGCGGCTGGTGATAGTCCGTGCATCCGATGTTCCCACCTATGTGCAATATGGTGCGGCTGACCTGGGTATCGCGGGCAAAGACGTTTTGCTGGAACATGGCGGCAACGGTCTGTATCAGCCATTGGATCTGAACATCGCGCGCTGCCGCATGATGGTTGCTGTTCCTGAAGGATTTGATTACGATTCTGCAGTACGTCAGGGCGCGCGATTACGGGTTGCGACAAAATACCTGCAAACCACGCGCGAGCACTTCGCGGACAAAGGCGTGCATGTTGACCTAATCAAACTGTATGGTTCCATGGAACTGGCGCCGCTGGTCGGGCTTGCCGATGCCATTGTCGATCTGGTATCAACCGGCAGCACGCTGAAAGCCAATCATCTGCGTGCAGTAGAAGAAATTATGCCGATTTCCTCCCGACTGATTGTCAATCAGGCTGCCTTGAAACTGAAACGTAATGCCATTCAGCCCATTCTGAATGCATTTGCACAGGCGGTCAAAAATTAATTATTGTTTTTTCTACCTATTTCTTTCCGGATTTTATGCATATGGTTCGCATTAAAAGACTCGACAGCCGTGATCAAAATTTTGATCAATCCCTGCAACAGTTACTGGCATTTGAGAATGCCATGGATGAATCGGTTGACGTCACGGTAGCGCAGATCCTCACTGAAATCAAAACTCGCGGCGACACAGCGCTGGTTGAATACACCAACCGTTTTGATCATATGCACGTGCATTCCATGAAGGAACTGGAATTAACACAGGCCGATCTGCAACAATCACTCAGCGCCTTGCCGGTTGAGCAACGTCAGGCACTTGAACAGGCGGCTGCGCGGATAAGAAACTATCATGAAAAACAGGTCAGTGCATCGTGGCAATACCGGGAATCCGACAATACCTTGCTCGGCCAGAAGATCACGCCGCTCGATCGCGTCGGACTCTATGTGCCGGGTGGCAAGGCATCCTATCCGTCTTCGGTGCTGATGAACGCTGTTCCGGCCAAGGTTGCCGGTGTCGAAGAACTCATCATGGTTGTTCCGACGCCACATGGCGAGAAAAATGATCTGGTACTGGCTGCGGCTGCAATCAGTCAGGTTGACCGAGTGTTTACCATCGGCGGCGCACAAGCTGTCGGCGCCCTGGCCTATGGCACCGAATCCATTCCGCAGGTCGATAAAATAGTCGGCCCGGGCAATGCTTACGTTGCTGCCGCCAAACGGCGTGTTTTTGGTCTTGTCGGCATCGATATGGTCGCCGGCCCATCTGAAATATTGGTTATTTGTGACGGCAGAACCAATCCTGATTGGATTGCAATGGACTTATTTTCACAAGCCGAACATGATGAACTGGCGCAATCTATTTTGCTGTCACCCGATGCCGGTTTCCTGGATGCTGTGGCGCAAAGTATTGATAAACTGATTGCAGGCATGCCGCGCAAAGATGTCATTCGCGTCTCACTGGAAAATCGCGGCGCGTTGATTCAAGTGCGCGACCTGGATGAAGCCTGCGCGATTGCGAACAGCATTTCTCCAGAGCATCTCGAGCTTTCCGTTGATGATCCCGAGCGCTGGGTCGATAAAATTAGACACGCTGGCGCCATCTTCATGGGCAGACATACTTGCGAAGCACTGGGCGATTATTGCGCAGGCCCCAATCATGTGCTGCCGACATCACGAACCGCGCGCTTTTCTTCACCGCTTGGTGTTTATGATTTTCAGAAGCGCAGCAGCTTGATACAGGTTTCCGAACAAGGCGCCGCCACATTGGGTTCAATCGCTGCCGTTCTGGCGCATGGTGAAGGATTGTCTGCACATGCAAAGTCGGCGGAATATCGTTTCAAAGCATAGTCCGCCATTTTCAGCAGTTTAGCCTGTAGTCCGGGCACACTATGCTGCATATTACTTCCCGCGAACATCCACTGGTCAAGCAACTGGCCAAGTTGCAAAAATCCGCCCGTTTCCGGAAGCAGTCAAAGCTCGCCGTTCTCGACGGCATTCATTTGATCCAGTCCTGTCTTTCTGCTGGTAATTTTCCACAAACGCTGGCCGTCAGTGAAATCGGCCAGCACCATGCCGAAATTGCCGGTCTACTGGAAAATTGCAGTGCGCAGGATAAAACACAGATCATTTGGATGACTGATCGCGTGTTTCAGAAAATTTCGCCCGTGCAGTCCCCCATCGGCATACTTGCGTGCATTGCCATACCGGATACGGCATGTCCGGATGCGCCTTTTTATCAAAACTGCTGCGTGTTACTTGAATCCATTCAGGATCCCGGTAATCTCGGCACCATTCTGCGTTCTGCTGCCAGTGCGGGTGTGAGCCATGTTTATTTATCCACGGATTGTGCCGATGCCTGGTCACCCAAAACGCTGCGCGCCGCGATGGGGGCGCATTTTATTCTGAAAATTTACACGGATTGCAATCTTACCGAAATTGCCGCCCTATTCCAGGGTCAAGTGATTGGCACATCACCCGCAGCGGCAAAACCGCTTTACCAATTTGATTTCACGAAGCCGACCGCGTTTGTTTTTGGTAATGAAGGCGCCGGATTGTCGGATACAATACGGCAGTCTGTTACCGACATGACTTCAATACCTATGTCTGGCGGAGTTGAATCTCTGAATGCTGCTATCGCCGCTTCGATCTGTCTATATGAAAAAGTCCGCCAGGATTATGTAAGAGCGGTTGAGAAAAACTCCGAAAACCCGATTGGAACTAAAAAACAGAGCAGTGTATGATTAACAGTTTTGATCAAATCATTTTTGGAGGAAGAATGCGGTTTTCTACTTTATCCGTGATGTTATTGACAGTTTGCCTGTTTGTTTATCCACTCCATGCTTCAGCACAGCAGGATAAACCATTCTACATTGCTGCAAATGACACATTACCTAATGATGAAGGGATTGTCATGGAAGTTCTGGATACCACTGGCTATACCTATATGGAACTGCAAAACGGCGACAAACGCTTCTGGATCGCAGCACCGACAACGCAAGTGAAACCGGGCGATCACGTTCGATTCATACAAAGCATGTCGATGGAAAACTTCACCAGCAAAACCTTAAACCGGACATTCCGGCGGGTTATTTTTGTGTCATCCACCATGATAAAAAAATAGCTTTAGAAACGCTCTTTATTCAATCTCTTCCGCGCCAATAAACAATTTGTTTTTCAATCGCTTGATATCATCCCGATACTGTGCGGCCTGCTCGAACTCCAGATTTCTGGCCGCATTCAGCATCTGTTTTTCCAGGCGCTGAATTTCCTTGCTGATCTGGCGTTCATTCAGGGTGTCGTAATTCATCTGCGATTCACTGACCTTAAGTTTTCTTTGCGCGGAATCCAAACTGTACACGCCGTCAATCAGATCCTTGATCCGTTTATGCACGCCCCGTGGCGTGATTTGATGCTGTTGATTAAAAGCCAGCTGCTTTTCACGGCGGCGATTGGTTTCATCAATGGCGGCGAGCATCGAACGGGTCATTCTGTCGGCATATAAAATAGCCTTTCCGTTGATATGCCGGGCTGCCCTGCCGATGGTCTGGATTAAGGAACGTTCGGAGCGTAGAAATCCTTCCTTGTCCGCATCCAGTATGGCTACCAGAGAAACTTCCGGGATATCGAGTCCCTCACGCAACAGGTTGATGCCGACCAGAACGTCAAATTGCCCAAGTCGCAGGTCACGGATGATTTCAACACGTTCAACCGTATCGATATCTGAATGCAGATAGCGCACCCGTATCTGATGATCGGCAAAATAATCCGTCAAATCCTCCGCCATGCGTTTGGTTAACGTGGTTACCAGTACACGCTCATTGCATGCAGCGCGCAGATTGACTTCTGACAT
>JADZAR010000106.1 GCA_020852475.1 Nitrosomonas sp. | reverse complement strand
TCGCCATCCTCAAAGAATGTTCGAGCGCGGCGATTACCACGTTGTGTCACATGATGTGGATAGCCGGGAATTACAATACGAGGTAAGCGAGCCATGCTGACAATATGGCATAATTAGTGTATTTAGTAAACTGTCACCGTAATCCAACGCACCGTAATCCAACGCTAAGAAAAGGTTTCACAAACATCCCCTGACATGGTCACTCTGTTTCTTTCGAATAACGCTGTGTGAGAGAATCCTGAATTATTAACCGCCTGACGCTATCGCCCATCCTGCACCGCCGCTAAGGCTTCAGCAGCTGCTCCAGTGTCTTTTGATAGATTTGCGATAATTTCTCAATGTCAGCGATGGCTACATGTTCATCCAGTTTGTGGATGGTGGCGTTGCAGGGGCCGAATTCAATGACTTGGGGGCAGATATCGGCGATAAAGCGACCATCGGAAGTCCCGCCAGAAGTCGACAATTCCGGTTCGATGCCGGTGATTTGCGCTATGGCTATCGACATGGCGTTGGCAAGGTCAGCTTTGGGGGTGAGAAAGGGTCTGCCGGACAATTCCCATTTGAGATCATATTTCAGCGCATGCCGGTCCAGTATCTCATGAACTTTGGCCTGCAAAGACTCGACTGTGCTGGCGGTTGAAAAACGGAAATTAAAAATTAGGTTGACGGCGCCGGGAATAATGTTTGTCGCGCCGGTGCCGCCGTTGATGTTGGAAATATGCCAGGTGGTCGGCGGAAAATATTCATTGCCGTTGTCCCAGGTGATTCCGGCCAGTTCGGCGATAGCAGGTGCTGCGAGATGAATCGGGTTTTTCGCCAGATGCGGATAGGCGATATGTCCCTGAACGCCATGCACGGTCAGATAGCCGGAAAGTGAGCCGCGGCGGCCGTTTTTGATGGTGTCGCCAAGGTTGCTGACGCAGGTGGGTTCGCCGACAATGCAATAATCCAGTGTTTCATTGCGGGCTTTGAGCGTTTCGACAACTTTCACCGTGCCATTGACGGCGGGGCCTTCTTCGTCGGAAGTGATCAGTAATGCGATGGAGCCTTTATGTTGCGGATGCTGCGCGACAAAAGCCTCAATGGCTGTAATGAACGCAGCCAGAGACGCTTTCATGTCGGCGGCGCCGCGGCCATACAGGCATCCGTTGCGTATGGCGGGCGTGAACGGATCGCTGCTCCACTGCTCCAGCGGCCCGGTTGGAACCACATCGGTATGGCCGGCAAAACAGAGCAGGGGCGCGGTATTTCCGCGTCTTGCCCAGAGATTGTCGACTTCTCCGAAACGCAGGTGCTCGATTTGAAAACCTGCCTGTTCGAGCCGTTGCGCTAATAACTGTTGACAACCGGCATCGTCCGGCGTCACTGAACGTAATGCAATGAGTTGTCGAGTTAATTCCAATGTGTCATTAGACATGAAAGATCCTTGTTATGCTTAAAAAAATGAGCTTGCCTGCCATTAAGTACGGGGAGTGCACAGTGTATCCAATAGGCAACACTTGATTCAAAAAAATCAATTGGTATAGTGGATAAGTGCAATTATCATGTAAATTTGTAACCTACCGATGATTTCCGGATTCTACACATGTGGCGTAATTCTTGCACTTGGGAATAAATCCCGGTCTGTTGCGTCCTGTAAGAACAGAATTGAAACCCGCGCATACCATTGGACTGAACTCATTCAATCAAGGGGAAAAAGATGCTTCTGACGCTGTTTATCTTGCTGGCTATTGTAGCCCTGATTTTATTCGTACCGGTGATACGCCGCCTGATTGTTTCAAATCAGATCTTGAAACTGTTCCGCAAAATGCTGCCGCAGATATCGCAGACCGAACAGGAAGCGCTGGATGCCGGAACGGTATGGTGGGATGGTGAATTATTCAGCGGCAAGCCGGACTGGAACAAGTTGCTGGCCTATCCGAGGCCGCAATTAAGCGCTGAGGAGCAGGCGTTTCTCGATGGCCCGGTCGAACAACTCTGCGACATGCTGGATGAATGGAAAATCACGCATGATCTTAAGGATCTGCCGCCGGAAGTCTGGCAGTTTATCAAGGATAACGGTTTCTTTGGACTGATTATTCCCAAGCAATATGGCGGTTATGGATTTTCCGCGCTGGCGCATTCGGAAGTCGTGATGAAGATCGGGTCGCGCAGCGGCACGGCTGCGGTCACGGTGATGGTGCCGAATTCCCTTGGGCCGGCGGAATTGCTGCTGCATTATGGTACTGAGGAACAGAAAAAACATTATCTGCCGCGCCTGGCGAAGGGGCTCGAAGTGCCTTGCTTCGGTCTGACTTCACCGGAAGCCGGATCGGATGCCGGTTCGATTCCCGACTACGGTATTGTGTGCCGTGGTGAATTCAACGGCAAACAGGATGTGCTGGGAATGCGTGTTACCTGGGAAAAGCGTTATATCACGCTGGGACCGGTGGCTACGCTGCTTGGGCTTGCGTTCAGGCTCTATGATCCTGACCATCTGCTGGGACAACAGAAAGATTTGGGCATTACGCTGGCGCTGATTCCGACAGATACACCGGGACTGCATATCGGACGCCGCCATTTTCCGTTGAATGGCGCATTCCAGAACGGCCCGAACTGGGGTAAGGATGTATTTATCCCCATGGAATGGATAATCGGCGGACAGGAGGGTGTGGGGCAGGGTTGGCGGATGCTGATGAATTGTCTGGCCGCCGGGCGCTCCATTTCTCTGCCGGCGACCAGTGTCGGTGGCGCGAAACTGGCGGCGAGAACCAGTGGTGCGTATGGTCGCGTGCGCGTGCAGTTTAAAACGCCAATCGGTTATTTTGAGGGTGTCGAAGAAGCACTGGCGCGCATCGGTGGGAATACCTACATGATGGATGCGGCGCGCACGATGACTGCGGGCGCTGTCGATCTCGGCGAAAAACCATCGGTCATATCCGCTATCGTTAAGTATCATTTGACCGAGCGCGGACGGCAGGCGATCAACGACGCCATGGATATTCATGGCGGCAAGGCTATCTGTCTTGGGCCGCGCAACTATATTGGCCGCACTTACCAGCAGATACCGGTGAGCATTACCGTGGAAGGCGCGAATATTCTGACGCGGAATATGATTATCTTCGGACAGGGTGCGATTCGCTGTCATCCGTATATCCTGCAGGAAGTCACCGCAACGCGGGACACCGATGCCAAGCGCGCTTCGGAAACATTCGACGCCGCGCTGGTGGGGCATGTGCTGTTCAGCCTGCGCAATACAGCGAATTGCATTGTGCATGGCCTGTTTGGTCAATTCATCAAAAGCAGTATTCCGCAGAAAAGCGCGCCTGACGTTGCAGTTTACTACCAGCAATTGACGCGGTTATCGATCAATTTTGCATTTCTCGCCGACATTGCGCTTGTCGTTCTGGGGGGCGCGTTAAAACGCAAGGAAAGGCTTTCCGCCCGTCTGGGCGATATTCTCAGTCTGCTTTATTTATGCTCGGCCACGCTCAAGCGGTTTGAAGACGAAGGGCGACAGCAGGCCGATTTGCCTTTGTTGCACTGGTCGCTGCAGGATGCGATTTATCGCATTCAACAGGCATTTGACGAATTTCTGGATAATTTTCCGGGCAACAAAGTTTTCGTTTGGTTGCTCAGAATGTGGATTTTCCCGCTGGGCAGACCATTCGCACCGCCATCTGACGCTTTGGGACACGACATTTCCCGGTTGATGATGGAGCCCGGCGCGGTGCGTGATCGGTTGACTGGTGGTATTTATGTGCCGGCAGCTGCTGGTGAATCCATGGCCGATCTGGAGGAAGCGCTGAAATATGCCATAGAATGCGCGCCAATTGAAATCCGGATTCGTGGCGCGGTTAAATCTGGTCAGATTACCGCGCAAGGCAGGGAGCAGATTACGCAGGCCTATCATTTGAATGTAATAAACGCTGCTGAAGCCGAGGCAATGAAGAAACTGCATGATTTGCGCAATCGCGTGATCAAGGTGGATGATTTCTCCAGGGATTTTTCCAGTAGTGATCAGATAGACCTGGCGGAAACGGATAGCCGCAGCGCCTTGTCCGGTGTTGTTTATACTGAAATGCCCGCCGTACAGGATATTGAGATGGCAGATTTCGGAAAACAATCTGAAACGCAAACAGCTTCAACGGCTGAGATATCGACAGGTGATTTGCCCGGAGAAACTCAGCATGATGTAGAAGCTGCACCCGAACCCGAACCCGAACCCGAACCCGAACCCGAACCGGAAAGTGAAAAGCAAAACGAAGGTCAGGATGAAAAAAATGCCGGTCAGCAGGATGGTAAAGGTGATCCAGTAAACATACATCCTGACCAGGTTAAGTAAGATGGAAAGTATCATATCAGCCGAACAGGCGAAAACACTGGACGGATTGTTTGCGGCGCGCGTCCGTTCCACGCCTCAAGACGTGGCCTATCGCTACTTTAACGATCAGCATGATGCCTGGGAAACCTATACCTGGGAGCAAATGAATACGCAGATTGCGTGCTGGCAGGCGGCGTTTGAAAAAGAAAACCTTGCCCCCGGTGATCGTGTTGCAATCATGATGCGCAATCGCCCCGAATGGGTGATGTTTGATCAGGCTGCAATGGGACTGGGATTGGTGGTTGTGCCGTTTTATGTTGAAGATCGTGCGGACAATATCAGTTACATGCTTGCTGATGCCGGTATCAGACTTCTGGTGCTGGAAAAAGCAGAGCACTGGCGGGATGTCTGCAAGGCGTCGAACAATGTGCAAAGTTTGCAGCGCATTGTCCTGGTCGATCCCAGTAAAACGGCGGAAACAGACGCTTTGCGCGAACTGAACGACCCGCGTCTGGTTGCTTTGAAAGACTGGGTGCCTTCCGGAGCAGCTGATGTCAAACACATCAACGATGATCCTTATGCACTGGCGACGATTATTTATACTTCAGGCACAACGGGCAGGCCTAAGGGCGTGATGCTCAATCACGACAATATTTTGTCCAATGCCTTTGGCGGACTGCAAGCCGTTCCCGTGGCTTCAGACGATATATTGCTGTCATTCCTGCCGCTTTCGCATACTTTCGAGCGCACGGTCGGCTATTATCTGCCGATCATGTGCGGCGCTACTGTCGCCTATGCACGTTCCATTTCACAATTGCAGGAAGATCTGCTTATTATCCGTCCGACCATCCTGATCTCGGTGCCGCGCATTTATGAGCGGATTTACGCGGGCATACGCGCCAAGCTGGCTGAAGGCCCGCAATTCGCACGTTGGTTGTTTGAGTTCGCGGTTGATGTCGGATATAGCCGGTTTGAATACCGGCAACGACGCGGCCCCTGGAAACCGGCTTTTCTGCTGTGGCCGGTATTGGCCAGACTGGTTGCCGCCAAACTTCTGGACAAACTGGGAGGGCGGCTTCGTCATGCCATGAGCGGCGGTGCGGCTTTATCAGCCGAAATTTCACGTGTTTTTATTGGTCTGGGCCTGCCGATTCTGCAAGGTTATGGCATGACTGAAAGCAGTCCAACCGTCTGCGTGAACCGGCATGATGATAATGTGCCTTCGAGTGTGGGGTTGCCGATTCCAGGTGTTGACGTCAAGCTAGGAGAGCACAATGCGTTATTGATTCGCGGGCCGAATGTCATGATGGGTTACTGGAATAATCCAGAAGCCACCCGTGCAGTACTGTCGAATGACGGCTGGTTGAATTCGGGCGATGTCGCATCGATAGACGCGCAGGGACATGTGACGATTACCGGGCGTTTGAAAGATATTATCGTGTTGTCAACGGGCGAAAAGGTACCGCCTGGCGATATGGAGGCGGCCATATTGCGTGACACTGTATTCGAACAAGCGATGGTTATTGGCGAATCACGTTCCTATCTTAGCGCGCTGGTCGTGCTGAGCGCTTCCCACTGGCAGAAATACGCGCAAGCGCATGGTTTGGATGCGCATGTGCGCGATGAAACGATTGAAGAAATCCTGCTCGATAAAATTACACATGAAACACGTGAATTCCCTGGTTATGCGCGTATCCGTAAAGTAGCCGTGATACCTGAGCCTTGGACGGTCGATAATGAAATGTTGACGCCGACATTGAAGTTGCGTCGGTCGCGGATACTGGAACGGTATAAAAACGAGATTGAACAGCTTTACGCAGGGCATTAACAGGTTGTTAGCGCTGAATACGAATTTGGGAAAAAATAATTTTTTTACCGTGCTGCTGCGCGCACCGCTTCAATCAACGCAGTATCCAGATACCCATCTGCGATGCGCTGTGTTCTCTGTTGGAAAATACTGATCGCTTTTCGTGTCTGCGGACCCATGACGCCATCCGCGCCACCGGCATCAATACCCAAGGCATTGAGATCCATCTGTAACTGGCGAACCTGGTCACGCGAAATTTTGGTGTCGTTCTCTATCGGCGGCTGCGATAACGCAGCATCGCCGTTGATGCGATCGGCTAAGTGACCAACGGATAACGCGTAAAATTCCGAGCGATTCCAGCGCATGATGACATGAAAATTATCCGTGACGAGAAAGGCTGGTCCCTGATGTCCTGCGGGAACCAGTAAAGATGCTTTCTGATGAGTAGGTAATAACGCGAGTCCTGATGCCGGTGTTACGCCGCGCGCCGCCCAGTCACTCAGCGGGAGTTTGTGGTGCAGACCGGCAAGCGAATAATCAAAGCCTTGTGGTAATTTGACTTCCTGTCCCCATTCCAGCTCCGGATCCCATCCCAGGCGTCTCAGGAAGTGCGCCGCGGAAGCCATGGCATCTTCCAGACTGCCCCATAGATCCCGGCGTCCGTCGCCGTCCGCGTCTCTGGCGTAATTCAGAAACGTGGATGGCATGAATTGCATATGTCCCATGGCGCCAGCCCAGGAACCGACCATACGATCCGGGGTGACATCACCCGCATCGATGATACGCAAGGCATTCAACAATTCCTGAGTAAAAAAAGCGCCGCGCCGCTGATCGCACGCCAGTGTTGCAAGCGAATCGGGTACCGACCAGTCACCGAAATATCCACCGTAATTAGTTTCCAATCCCCAGAATGAAACCAGATATTTGGGTGGTATCCCGTTTTCCCGCGCTATTCTGCTTAACAAATCACGATGTTTTGCAACAAGATCACGCCCCTTGCGTATGCGGTCCTCAGTGACGCGTGTATTGAAGTAACCCGCAAAGCTCTGCGTGAATTCGGGTTGACGGCGATCCAGTTCGATCACGCGCGCAAGGTGTCTGACCTTGCCAAGAACATTATTGATCGTGTTGTCCGATATGCCGATCTGGCGAGCCTGTAGTTGCAAGTTTGCGACGCATTGACCGAATTGCTGATTGTCAGCGGAAACAGCAGGGTTTGACGCGACCGTACTGATCAGGAAGAGTGACGCTGAGAATATCAATACCTTGTGACGTTTCTTTGTATACAGCTGCAAAAAACTCATGATGGACGACGCGATGGAAGACATTGAACAGACTGATCCTGCGAGTGTGCTGGTTTCATTAAAAACTGTTTATTTAGTGCGATGTGGGCAGTCTGTCTGTAAACAGTCGGCATATAGCGATAGAGAGTGTTCCTGCAATTTAAATCCGCGTTCTTTTGCGATTGCAATCTGCCGCTTCTCGATTGCTTCATCGTAAAATTCCTCAACACGGCCGCATTGCAGGCAAACCAGATGATCGTGATGACCATCGCTTTTGAGTTCAAAAACAGCTTTGCCGCTTTCGAAGTGATGCCGTTCAAGTAATCCGGCTTGCTCAAATTGCGTTAAAACCCGATATACTGTCGCTAAGCCGATATCTTCATTTTCACTTAACAATTCCTTATAAACATCTTCCGCGGAAAGATGGCGTACAGAACTGTTCTCAAACAGATTGAGTATCTTAAGCCGTGGAAGCGTGGTTTTAAGGCCGATGTTTTTTAGATCGATATGTTTGAGTTCCCGAGAATTGCTCATGGTTATCTCTGCCTAGTAAATTATTTACTGTATCATATCGCGCTAAATGAATAAAAGTGTAAAAACTTGCGGAGGTATCCAAAATTAATTGCGCGTGTAAGCTTGCCGAGTTTACTACACAACGATGAATTTACAAAAGATGTCAACAGAATGCCAATAAAAATAATAACTTTACTGGTTTTTTTGAGTTTTCTGGCCGGATGTTCGCTAGCGCCGCGTTTGCTATATAAAATCGATGTGCAACAGGGTAATGTGCTGACTGACGAAATGCTTGAAAAGCTGCGGCCTGGCATGACCCGATCGCAGGTCAGGTTCGTACTGGGTTCGCCACTGATTGTCGATCCGTTTCGTAATAACCGCTGGGATTATGCGTATATCCAACGCATCAGAGGTGGTCTGGTTGAACAGAAAAAGCTGACCATTTATTTTGAGGATGATCGCTTGGTGCGAACTGAAATGCAGGAAATATATTCGAGTGGCAAAAAGACGCCGCGGGCCGATGCACAGCAGAAGTCTGATGATTTGGATAATCAGCTATTACCCGATTCGCCTGGGGATTCTGTAGCACCTGATGCTGAATCCAGGAAATCGGACAGTACTTTCGCCAGTCCTGTTGATAACGATTGATATACACCACACAGCAAGCCATACAGAGAACGTAACATTATGACTATTCAAAAAATCGCAATCGCAGGTAGCTCCGGAAGAATGGGGCGCACATTGCTCGAAGCCGTCACGCAGACTGGCGATATGTGCGCGGCAGCGGCCCTGGAGATAGCTGGCAACCCTTTTCTCGGTAAAGACGCCGGTGAATTAATCGGTTCCAGGAACGGTGTTGTGATAACCAGTGATCATGAAGCAGCATTAAGAGGATGTAATTATATTATCGATTTTACTCGACCGGCTGGCACGCTTGCGCATTTGGAAGTATGCCGGGCCGCGGGTGTCAAAATGGTGATCGGTACAACCGGTTTTTCCGCCGACGAAAAAGACTTGCTCAGGAGAGCTTCAGAAGATATCGCGATTGTTTTTGCGCCCAATATGAGTGTAGGTGTCAATGTAACGCTTAAGTTACTTGAAATCGCCGCCAGGGTGCTCAATGAAGGCTACGACATTGAGATTATTGAAGCGCATCACCGGCATAAAATCGATGCGCCTTCCGGGACTGCGTTACGCATGGGTGAAGTTATTGCGGAAGCGCTTGGGCGCGATTTGCAAAAGGTTGCCATATACGGACGGGAAGGCGTTACCGGAGAACGCGATGACACGACCATCGGCTTTTCCACGATTCGTGCTGGTGATATCGTCGGTGAACATACCGCGATGTTCGCCGGTTCGGGGGAACGTGTCGAGATTGTTCATAAAGCCAGCAGCCGTATGACCTTTGCCATGGGCGCTTTACGCGCGGTTCGTTTTCTCCAGGACAAACCCAGCGGATTGTTTGATATGCAGGATGTGCTGGGTTTGCGCTGATTGTCGTGGCGACCTATGCAATTGGCGATATTCAGGGCTGTTACACCGCTTTCAGGGCACTGCTCGAGCTGATCGGGTTTAGTTCTGAGCGTGACAGGCTGTGGTTGGTTGGCGATATCGTCAATCGTGGACCCGATTCATTGGGCATGCTGCGTTTTGCAATGCAGGCGGGTGATTCAGTGGTCACGGTATTGGGTAATCATGACTTGCATTTGTTGATGGTGCATGCGGGCATCGCACGCAGTAACAGTAGCGACACCATCCAACCCATTCTCGATGCGGAAGACTGTGAAACAATGTTGTCCTGGTTACGTCATCAACGGCTTTTCTATGCAGAAGATGACTATGCCATGGTACATGCAGGTTTGTTGCCGGGCTGGTCGATTTCCAGGTCTTTGGAGTTGGCCACAGAAGTCGAGCGCGCGTTGCAGCGGGACAACTACCGCGAGGTCTTTGCGCGACTGTATGGTAATGAGCCTGATTACTGGTGTGACAATTGGAAAGATTCGGAGCGATTGCGCGTGATTATCAATGCGATGACGCGTATGCGCGTTTGCAGCCCGGCAGGCAGAATGAATTTTTCATATAAAGGCACGTGTGATTCCATACCGGATGGTTACATTCCCTGGTTTGAAGTGCCTGACAGAGTCAGCAGAAATGATACGATTATCTGCGGTCATTGGTCGGCGCTAGGTTTATATGTCACCGAAAATATCATTGCGCTGGATAGTGGTTGTGTCTGGAATGGTCGTTTATCCGCTATCCGCCTGGAAGATAGGAAGGTTTTTCAGATTCAGTGTGGTACAGTGGCAGCGAGAGAGTGTTAGCAACAGCGTGTTCAGCCAGGCGCGCCAGCTCGCGACGATTTTTCCCTACGGTATGAATGGCTTCATTGAAAGTCACTACAGCGTCAATGCAGGGTTGCTTGAGAATTCTCTGTAAGGAAACAACGAGCGATACGTCGATATACGCAGCATCTCTGGAGATGCTGCCTGTGTGATCCAGATAGCGGATGGCGACAGGATATAAGTTAGCCTCTGCAGTGATGGCGGACTGAAGGAGGGATGCATGAAAATGATTGATTTGTGTTCCGTCACTGGTGCCTGCTTCGGGAAAAATACAAACCCGTTCTCCAGTGTTGAGCACATCACCGATTTCCCGGTTGATACGCAATGTATCACTGCGTTTGGAACGTTCGATAAATAGTGTTCCTATTCTTTTGCACAGAAATCCGATAACAGGCCAGTTTCTGATTTCCGATTTGGCGACAAATTGTGTCGGAGTGACAGCCATCATGACACAGATATCAAGCCAGGAAACATGATTGGCAACCAATAACGCGCGTTTGACTTTCTGTTCAGGTACTTCTCCTGAGCATTGCAAGTTGATGCGCAATATTTTCAATATACCGGCAGCCCAGTTCTGCATCATCCGTTGTTGCTTGTTTCGCGAGCAATAGGGATAGACGGTAGCCTGCAAAATGCCCCATGTGACATGAATGATCAGTCTTGCCAACCGGATTATGCGAACGTAACGTGGTGAGATTTGTTTCATGTCGAATGTGAATCACCGGGGGCGATTAGAGTTGAATTTAAAAAGCATTCTACATTGAAATGGAAGGCTTCGGCAGGCTTGATCAGCAGAGGATATACCGCCTGGCTGTTATGCTCGAGGCAGTGGTATTCATACGTATAACTTCCTGAAGATCGGCTGCAAAATCAGCATTGAACTGTATTGCAATACAGAAATTCATGGTCTCCCATGTTAAGTCAAAGCCAGAAATAACCCTAATCTAGGGTTTCTGTTTGTCCGATGACGCCAAGTCGCGAGCGGTTAATATTTTTCGATATAAGTGGAGATTGAGGGATTACATGAATATTGTCGAACTGCTCGCGTTTGTCGTTAAAAACAAGGCTTCTGATTTACATTTGTCAGCTGGCATGCCGCCTATGATACGGGTGCATGGCGAAGTCAAGCGCATTAATTTGCCGGAAATGGAGCATAAGGAAGTTCATGCCATGGTGTACGACATTATGAATGACGGTCAGCGTAAGTACTATGAGGAAAATCTGGAATGTGATTTTTCATTTGAAGTGCCCAATCTGGCCCGATTCCGTGTCAATGCCTTCAATACGCAGCGTGGTGCGGCGACTGTCATGCGGACAATTCCGTCAAAAGTGCTGACATTGGAAGAATTGAATGCGCCGAAAATTTTTGCTGAAATCGCCAATCAACCGAGAGGCGTCGTATTGGTTACAGGGCCGACCGGATCAGGCAAATCCACGACACTGGCCGCGATGATCAATCACATCAACGATAATGAATATGGTCATATTCTGACGTTGGAGGATCCAATCGAATTCGTGCATCAAAGCAAAAAATGTCTTATTAATCAGCGCGAAGTGGGTCGTGATACGCATAGCTTTGAGAATGCGCTGCGTTCAGCGCTGCGTGAGGATCCCGATATCATTCTGGTCGGTGAATTGCGTGACCTGGAAACCATACGTCTGGCCATGACGGCAGCAGAAACCGGCCATCTGGTTTTTGGTACTCTGCATACCAGCTCAGCCGCAAAGACTATAGATCGTATCATTGACGTTTTTCCGGCAGAAGAAAAGGAAATGATACGTGCAATGCTGTCCGAATCACTCAGAGCGGTAATATCGCAGACACTGCTGAAGACAAAGGATGGCAATGGCCGTGTGGCCGCGCATGAAATCATGATTGGCACACCTGCTATTCGTAATCTGATTCGTGAAGCCAAAGTCGCACAGATGTATTCTGCAATTCAAACCGGACAGAATGTTGGCATGCAGACACTGGATCAGAATTTGACCGAACTGGTGCGGCGTAATGTCGTTGCGATGGCGGAAGCACGTAACAAGGCAGCGAATAAAGACAATTTCAGATAACTCACCGGTGTGGCGATGAATAAAGAACAAGCGACAAAATTCATGCATGATCTTCTGCGGTTAATGCTGAGCAAAAAAGCGTCAGATCTTTTTATCACCGCGGGTTTTCCACCGGCGTTAAAAATCGATGGAAAAATGACACCCGTATCCCAGCAACACTTATCCGCAGCGCATACTGAAATTCTGGCGCGGGCGATCATGAATGAAAAACAGACCACGGAATTCGAACAGACCAAGGAATGTAATTTTGCAATCAATCCTGCCGGAATTGGACGTTTCCGCGTCAATACCTTTGTTCAGCAACAGCGGGTAGGGTTAGTGTTGCGGACGATTACGACAAACATACCGGATTTTGATGCGCTGGGCCTGCCGCCAGTACTCAAGGAAGTCGTGATGAGCAAACGCGGTCTGGTTATTTTTGTTGGTGGCACCGGCTCAGGCAAGTCAACCTCCATGGCCGCGCTTATCGGACATCGGAATAAAAACAGTTATGGACATATCATCACTATTGAGGATCCGGTGGAGTATGTCCATGAGCATATCCACTGCATCATCACCCAACGCGAAGTCGGCGTTGATACCGAATCCTGGGAAGCGGCATTGAAAAACACACTACGCCAAGCGCCGGATGTGATACTGATCGGCGAGATTCGTGACCGTGAAACCATGGAGCATGCGATTGCGTTTGCTGAAACCGGCCATCTGTGCATGGGCACATTGCATGCTAACAGCGCAAACCAGGCGCTTGACCGGATTATCAATTTTTTTCCGGAAGAACGTCGTCAGCAATTACTCATGGATCTGTCATTGAATTTAAGGGGGTTGATCGCACAGCGGTTGATTCCGAAAAAAGACAGCAAAGGCCGGGTTGCCGCGATTGAAATTATGCTCAATTCGCCCTTGATTTCTGATCTGATATTCAAAGGCGATGTACATGAAATCAAGCAGATCATGAAAAAATCACGCGAACTCGGTATGCAGACATTTGATATGGCGCTGTTCGATCTCTATGAAGCCGGATTCATCAGTTATGAAGATGCACTGAGGAATGCGGACTCAATGAACGAACTGCGCTTGCAGATCAAACTGGAAGGTAAGGAAGCAAAGGATAAAGATTTAAGTGCAGGTATCGCGCATTTGGCTATTCAGGAATAAGTTGAAGGATTTTGTGATGCGCTGATTTCGAAGCAGATCGACATGCTGTGAGCTGGAACTCAGGATCAATGCACAAGAAAGAAATATGAATCTTCTT
>JADZAR010000105.1 GCA_020852475.1 Nitrosomonas sp. | reverse complement strand
CCGGAAGCTCACCGGTTCGACAGGATGAAAATGGAAGTCATTCACACCCGCCAAGGACTCTCCCGGCAAGCGCGAGGTATAGAAATACGTGATCGCATCATCCTTGCGATTCAGCATGTTGAATACTTCAGCCTGGATGCGCAGCGACCGGCTGACCTCATAGCCCAGCATCGCCGACAGCAAAATGGTGCCATCCGAGCGGCTGGAGTTGTCCTCGTTCAGTGCGCGCGGGCCGAGATAGCGTAATCTGGGGCCGCCATAGAAACCGCCGAAAACATCATGAAATGTCGCGCCTGTGGCAATCACCGTTTCCACGGCGTTGGGCACATAATTGCCTTCGCCGGCAACCGTATTGCGGAAACGCGAGTGCGAGAAACTGAAATCGGCATCCAGCGTCAGCCAGTGCACCGGCTGGTAGTAGTTGGTGAATTCAAGTCCATAGCGGCGGCTGGGTCGGCTTGCTTCGGTGGTGCCCGCATCTCCGACAAAAACCAGTTCGGATTCAAGATCCATCCACCAGACCGTCAGCGTGCTTTGCAGTCCGCGAATCCAGGTCGAGCGGATGCCCGTTTCAGCACTGTATGTGCGCGCCAGCGGATCGGCGCGATTGACGGCGTCTCCGCTTGCCGGGTCGATGCGGGTGTTGATTCCGCGGGCGTCGTTGCTGTGAAAACCCAGCCCGCCATTTAAATAAAGTTCGGTATCCGCCCAGGGACCAAAGACAATACTCAGTTTCGGACTGACCAGACCATCGTAGCGTGTGCCGTTGTTTTGTTGAATGTTGCTGCGGCTGTTGTCGAAACGGAAGCCGTCAAAACGCACGCCCAGATTTGTGCGCAGCCATTTCCGCCAGTGTATTCTGTTTTCCAGATAAGGACTGATGCTGGTCACCCAGACCGTGTCCTGACGGGTAATGCCAAACGTTTTCTGCGCATGGGTTTTTGTCAGGGCGTTTTGAATGTTATCGTTGCGCAGTTGAACACCCAGCGTTGTTTCAGCATCGAATGCGCCGATTGTGTGAAACAGGGTGTGGCTGGCCGCAAAGCCGGTCGTCCAGCGGTCGTCCGGCTGTCCGAATTGATCGCCACAGGTTCGAAACAGTTCGGGAGAAACCCGGTTGCCGGGCGGCAACCCGCGCAATCCCACACATCCAGCCGGATTGGTCGTCTCGTTATTATCCAGAAAAAAGGAGAAATTTGAAAACAGATCCAGCTTGGAATACACCCCGTACGCCATGACGGACGTTATGCTGTTTTCTCCGCGCATACGCCAGTCGGCGGTCAGGCTGTAGCGATGGCTGTTGCCGCCATCGCTCGGATCCAGCGCGCCAAACCGGCCGACCAGGCCTTGCTTGAACGCGCGCCTTGGAATTTGGTCGGTTGCCCGCCAGTCGGCATGTGTCGCCATGGCGGTGATACGCCAGCTGTGATGGCCATATTCACGGCTGTAGCGCAGCAGGCCGTTGAATTTCAGATAATTATTACCCACGTCCCAGGGGCCGTCATTGTACACGACTTCTCCGGCATATAAAACATCGCCTTTCAAAAGTTGATGCGATCCGGCTATCAGTCCGCGATAGTAATCAAAGCTGCCGCCGGTAAAGCGGAACAGGTTCTCGGGCAAGCGGTTGAAGTAGCGGATATTGGCTGATCCGGCGCTGGAAAAATCGCCTGTGTCGGCAAAATAGTTGCCTTTCCTGAAGTCAATCGATTCGACAAGTTCGGGAATCAGAAAATTAACATCCGTCCATCCCTGACCGTGCGCATGCGAAAGCTGATTGACAGGCACGCCTTCAATCTGAGTCAGAAAATCGGTGCCATGATCCAGGTTGAAGCCGCGCAGAAAAAACTGGTTCGCCTTGCCTTCGCCGCTATGCTGGGTGGCGATCAAACCCGGTACTGTTTCGAGTATCTCGCCGGGCCGGGTAATCGGCCGGTAACGAATCTGGTCCTGCCCCACCTTGCCTTGCGCGGCGCTGTCGGCCATGCTGATCAGCTTATCCGCGCGTCCGGTGACGCGCATTTCATCCAGAACCACATGCGCCAGCCGGTCGCTGCGTGAACCGGATTTCATGGCGTTCGCATCAATAGGCGCGGCAGCGTCATGCGCATGAAGGTTTGAGCTGACAAAGCAGGTAATCGCCAGAACGGTAAACTTGAAAATCAGAATGCCGGCGCCATGCAAAAATAACGTGGCCAGCATAAAACCGGTGGTGTAGGAGGCAAGGCTGGCGGATGCGGATATTTCCTGTCCGTGCACATAACCATGAAAAAAAGCAAACAGCGAAATAATGATGATATTGACGGGCGCGCTGAACCGTATGCCACGCACAATTAATGCGCTGATCGAAAGGCAGGACAAGAGAATCACCGCTTCCGCACCCGGAATGACCAGGCTTGCCGCGCCGATCAGACCGCCAAGACTCATCACGCCGACAAAAACAACCGGCAGCACCCACAGCGCCTGTCCGCGTATCTGCGCCGCCCAGACACCAACGGCAACCATCACGAGTACATGATCCCAACCAGTCAATGGATGCCGGAAGCCTTCATTCCAGTCTTGATCGAGCTGAAAATTGAATG
>JADZAR010000104.1 GCA_020852475.1 Nitrosomonas sp. | reverse complement strand
GCGTTCACTTTGGGTAATTGTTCCGATCGCAACTGATCAATAGCCGATTGATCGACTTCATAAGCGAGAATTGTTTGACACGTCGATCCGGCAATGATCTGCGTAAAATTTCCGGAGCCGCAAAACAATTCGACCACTTTGTTCAGATTGGATACCTGCGCAAGCCTTTCCTTCAACCACGCGCGCATCCATATGTTCTGTTGCGTATTTCCTTGTCTGAACGGACGCTTACAATCGATCTGAATATCATCACGCTGCATAGCGTCATCCAAGTCGATAAAGTGCATACCGCCATCAACCGGAAAGCACCATGATTTATCCGGCAGGCGCTGGATAGCGGCTTTCAATAACGCTCGACACGGTTCATTCAGTACCATGCAGTCGCTGACCGCAACCATCCGGCCGGACTCCTCATTGATGAAGCCGAGTTTTTCGCCGTCTGTTTTCACCTGACAGCGGTTGCGGTAACCAAAGAGCTGCGGCGCGGGTTGTATCGCTACTGAGTCAAAATCAGCCACGTCGAAGCCCACTCGCTTCATGGCGTAAAGAAAACGTTTTCTTTTCTGTTCCAGCTGGCTGGCGTAATCCGCGATCATCCAGGGACAACCGGTGCACGGGTTATCCTTCAGATGCATGTAAGCACAAGCGGGATGCTGTCTGTCGGATGAAGGCGTGATTATTCGGAGTAAACGGGCATAGGCAAATTTTTTGTTGTGCGCCGGTTTATCAATGATCTCAAATTCACCGATATCGCCGGGCCAGGTTCCGTATACAAAGTATGAAACGCCATTGCATGCGTTTTTAACAACGCCATAGCCTTTTTGCGATAAATGGGTGATCTCGCCCGAAAATTTCATGGCCTAAAAACGTTTAAGTCAAAGATAAATAATCTAAAACAAGCAATTTTGAAACCGCGCCAGCCGCGGGTGACATGCGCGATTCAAGCAAGCTGCTTGATTGCATCGGCCAGCAAATCGGCCAGCGCGATCGCATTGGTCGGATGCGTAATGCTGTCAGTGCTCCAGATATGCGTTACGCCGGATTGCAGCATGCATTGCTCTGCATCATTGCAAAACAACGGATGCGTAATGATGGCATCAACTTGACTGGCGCCAGCCTGCAAGAGTTTGTCGGAAGCTTGTGCGAGCGTACGGCCGGTGCTGATCATGTCGTCAATCAGTATGACCGGTTGACCGGCATAATCCCGTTGTGGAATCGAGACTTCCACCAATTGATCACCGCTTCTGATTTTTGTCGCCACGGCATACGAAAAGCCGATTTTTGTGGCAATTTCGCGCACCCATTGTTCTGATTCGCTGTCCGGGCCGAGCAATATCCCACTAGAGTATCGGCTGGCGATAAAGCGGGCGATATTTTCACCTGCGGATACTGCTCGCGCGTTGCGGATCGGTATCGCCTGATCCAGCCGCTGGACGCGATGCAGATGCGGATCGACGGTAATGACATCGTCGAAATGATCGGCCAGCAGCTGCCCGATCACGCGTTGACTGACCGCTTCCCCGGGCTGATTTTCAATATCCTGCCGCATATAGCATAAATAGGGCGCGACAAGTGTAATCCGTTTTGCGCCGTGCTGACGCAGCGCGGAGACGCTGAACAGCAGTTCAATCAGCTTGTCATTGGGTTGATTTAGGCTCCTGATTAGCACGACATGCTGCGGCAATTCCACCGGCACCTGAATCAGACTCTCGCCATCGGGAAAAACATGCCGCCTGATTTCCCGATAAGGCATCTGCAATGCATTGGCCAGATTCTGCGCTTGCGTACGGTAATCATCATATCCAACAATCAGCATGGCGGTTTTCCACTTCACATAAAGGCATCAAATTTATTGACATCCGTTTTTTCGCCAATGGTATATCCATTATTCTGTTCGACCAGTTTTTCGGCAAATTCAAAATCGGACATGAACTCAGCGTAAATATAATACAGCACATCGCCTGCCGATACGGCATCACCAGTTTTACGAACCAGATCGACACCGGCGCGCTTATCCATCGGCGCGCCGGCAATGCGCGCGATTTTGGCCATCTGCAAATTATCAATAGCGGAAACCACGCCTGCTTTATCTGCTTTCACTTCATGACAATAGCGCCCCGGCGTAAAATCAACCTCATGCGCGCCCTGCCCTTGAATAATGGCATTCATTTTGGCAAGTGCACGCCCGGAGTCCAGAATGTCCCGTGCAATTGCAAAACCGTATCCACCGCGCACATCGGGATCAAATTCGATAATGCGCCCTGCCAGTGCAAGCGATTTCTGCCGCAGATCCGCAGGTGCGACGGGATCGTTTTCCAGCACCTGCATAACGTCGCGCGCTTCCAGCGTTGGACCGATGCCACGCCCTACGGGTTGGCGTCCGTCGGTAATAATTACTTCCAGATGAATGCCGAGCTGATCACCAACATATTCAAACAGCTTTCTGAGTGCAAGCGCTGCTCGCATATGGCGAACCTTGGCGGTCGGTCCGACCGGAATATCGATCAGCAAGTGCGTCGAACCGGCCGCCAGTTTCTTTGAAAGAATCGATGCCACCATTTGTCCCTGTGAATCGATACCAAGAGGGCGCTCAACCGAAATCAGCATATCATCGACCGGCGCAAGCCGCGCAGTGCCGCCCCATGCAAGGCAACCCCGATGCCTGCGCACGATGTCATGCAATTTTTCGGGCGACAAGTTCACTTCTGCAAGAATTTCCATGGTATCCGCTGTTCCGGCAGGTGATGTGATGGCACGGCTGGATGTTTTCGGAATCAACATGCCGTGCGCCGCCACAATAGGCACCACCAGCATGGATGTCCGGTTGCCGGGAATGCCGCCGATGCAGTGCTTGTCAACGACCTGTAATTCGCCCCAATTCAACCGCTGCCCCGTTTCCAGCATGGCGCGTGTCAAAAAATATACTTCATCACGGTCCAGGCTGTTTTGTCCGGTCGCCACCAGAAACGCCGCCATTTCCATTTTGGAGTAACGACTTGTGGCGATATCCTGGGTAATCGATTCAAAGTCAATCAGCGACAATCGTTCTCCGTTGATCTTGCGCCGCACCGCGTCCATTGAAGCCGCATACTCCGCATGATCGACGCTGACTGCACAGTCTGCGCAAGCATTCAACTGTTGAAATGCCTGTTCAGACAGACCCAGCTCGAATGGCGTAACAATCGCTTCATCGTCAACCACATTCAGTACGGCAAGTATCCTGTTTCCACTGGCGCTGACACGGATTTTTGACAGCGCCTGAAAGCCTTCTGCACGGTAAACCGCACATTCGCGATGCAGATAAGCGACGTTTTCGTGGTAAGTATCGATCGCTACGCGACGTAGCTTCAAAGTCTGATTATTCATGATATGTTTTTGTTTTCCATATTCAATGCGCACTGAATTATAACGATTTCCACATGCGGACCAGCAACAGAATCTGGCGCTTCTTTCTCATTCCCACATCAAACTGATACATCACAGACACGAATAGCCAGGAGTGCAAGATAACGATAGACTATCCGGATATTCAATTACACACATATCAGCGCGCAAATCATGAAACTGTTAAGCTGGAACATTCAGTGGGGTCGCGGAATGGATGGCATTGTCGACTTCAACCGCATTCTCAACGCCATACGAACGCTGGATGCCTTTGATGTTATCTGTCTTCAGGAAGTTGCCGTCAATTTCCCAGGGTTACCTGGGAGTCAGGGTGAAGATCAATTTACTTTGCTGTCACAAGGATTACCGGAATATACCGGTATTTACGGGATTGCCACTGATCTGCCTAATGCAAAAGGCGGACGCAGTTATTTTGGCAATGCTATCTTTTCCCGTCTGCCCGTGAGTCAAGTCTGGCGCCATTTATTGCCATGGGCGGCTGAACAAAGCACACCCAGCATGCAGCGCATTTTGATTGAAGCTGTTATTCAATCTGAAATCGGCTCTATGCGTGTGATGACGACACATCTTGAGTATTACTCGCAGCAGCAAAGAGAACAACAAATCGCACATATACGCCACCTGAATGCTGAGGCCTGTGCGATGACGCATCGTGAACGGCTTGACGAAGAACAAGGTGGGCCTTTCGAAGTACATGTCCGCCCTGTGAATGCTATCCTATGCGGCGACATGAATTTTCCCGCCACGGCCAGGGAGCGTTTACAAATACTCATGCCGTTTGATTCCGGCACACCTGATTTCCACGACACAAGAGCCACACTATTTCCCGATGAGCCGCATGCACCTACGGTTGGTATTCATCTTGTCGATTTTGTCGACAAACCCGAATGCTTCGATCATATCTTTATCACCAGCGGCCTGCTCAATCATCTGAAAACGCATCGTGTGGATGCTGCAACAACAGCTTCCGATCATCAGCCGGTATGGATAGAGCTGTCTTGAGTCTAAAAAAAAAGCCGCCACCAGGACGGCTTTTCAATCAGAGGAGAGAAGAAATTTATATAAATGACAAAAACAATAACAAAAAACGTTTTTCGAACAATAGGTAATACTTCAGAGCAAATTTACCAACCAAATCATCGTGCGTACTTAATGCCATTGTACTCAGTGGCTGAACATGAAATGCCCGAAGTTGGTATGTATATCGAGCATCATATTAGGCGGGTAGCCATATACGGGCGCGGGTGCTGGCACCATAACCGGCGCAGGTACAGGTGCATAATAGTTATAACCATAAGCTGGCGGACGATAGTAAGGTTGTGGCTGGTTATAAATATAGGCATAACCGTCATGATGATGATGGTGGTGGTGATGTCCGTGATGGTGGTGACGGTGATGTCCCCTGCCTGCTTCCGCCGCTGAAGCCATTCCCAGCAACAGACTTACGGTAATTGCCCCAGCAGCGATCAGTAATAAATTTTTCTTTTTCATCAGTGCTCTCCGTGTATAAAGTGGATCAATTGTTTTGTTGCAGACAGTTTATATAATTCAACCTGAATCAAAAATGAACGGAGCGGCTGATTTTTTCTCTTACAGCTTACTTGTGTATCCTATCGCCATCAGTTATGTTATCGGCTACGGTTATAAATCACGGCGCATAACGCCTGATCGAACACTTTTCAATTCTTTGCTTGCACACTTCTCAACCTTATAACCAATAAGAATTCAAGGATTACATTATGCCCAGCTCTTTAGATCCCGATTTAGTCACACCAGCGAAACGTCAATATTTTATAGGCGCCTGTATTATTGTTGTTTTTATTGCTATCGGTATATTTTTAGGAACAAGCTCACAAGGTGATTTCTCAGATACTTATCCTAAGGGTTATCGCGGCAGTACATGCACCATAGAAGCTGAAACCATGACAGTCGGTTATTCGAGTTATTACCTGCCGGATGAATACACAATTTCTGATGACGAGCCAAGAACGCCTTATATACCGGTGCAATGTGATCGTATCCCTGAACCGGGCATGCTGAATATAACAATCGACTTGCTTCATCCGGAATCGGCGCGTGACTTCCTTTTAGCGCTGCGTCTCGTCAAATCGACCGAAACCGGAATAACAGAAGAAAATGCTGACGCTGTCGGTATTCATGAAGAACAGGATATTCTGCTTATACCTGAACAAGTTTATCAATCCGGCGTAATTACTCAGGCATTGCGTCTCGAGGAAGCCGGTCAATACCGTTTGTATCTTGATGGCAGAGACAAAAACGATCTTCATTATCAGGTAAAAATTCCCATCAAAGTAGGCACCGAATGGAAAGATGAGCTTAGAAATTTTCTGCCGCCTTTTTTCAGAAAATTTATTTGATTGATTTCATAATCGAGTATTTAAAAAATGATCGTATCGTGCCGCTAATACAATGGCATTACTATTTTTTCTCAAGGAGTGTCTTATGGAAGTTTCCAGTATAGCCAGCGCGGCGACAGCGATGAGCGAAGCCAGCCTACAGCAGGCAGTTGGTACGGCCGTATTGAAAAAAGCAATGGATATCGGCGCCGAGAATGCGATGGCGCTGATTCATGCAATTCCGGACAATACAGCTGCGCAAAACTTGCCATCGCATTTAGGTCAGCACATCAATACAAAAGCATAAGCTTATTATTTTTTCCGGCAAAAACAGCGCTTCGAGAAGCGCTGTTTTTGTTTTTACACATTCAGTTCTTAGTCAAAATTTCCTATCCATGGTTTGTTCTGCCTGTAATATCGGGTTAGACTGTTAATGCTAAATCTCAGCCGCAGTTATTATTTCAACTTTATACACTCGAGGAGGCAATCATGGCGTTACGTATTAACGATCAAGCACCCAATTTCCAGGCCGATACCACGCACGGCAGAATCGATTTTCATGAATGGATCGGGGACAGCTGGGCGGTATTATTTTCCCACCCTAAGGATTTCACGCCGGTTTGCACTACCGAGCTGGGTTACATGGCCAGCATTCAATCAGAATTTGACAAACGCAACACCAAAATCATCGGCTTGAGTATTGATCCAATCAACGATCATGAAAAGTGGCTGAAAGACGTTGAAGAGGTTAGCCGCGCAAAGGTCAAATATCCCGTCATTGCCGATACTGACCTCAGTGTGGCAAAGTTGTACAACATGTTTCCTGCTGACGAAAGCGGATCGGCTGAAAATCGCACAGCAATGACAAATGCAACCGTACGTTCGGTATTTGTCATTGGCCCTGACAAAAATATAAAACTCATGCTGACCTATCCCATGACAACCGGACGAAATTTTAATGAAATATTGCGCGTCATCGACTCCATGCAATTGACTGCAAAACATAAAGTAGCAACGCCAGTCAATTGGCAGCAAGGCGAAGATGTCATCATCGTGCCAAGTGTCAGTAATGAAGAAGCCGAAAAAATTTATCCGGAAGGCTGGGTTACAGTCAAACCCTATTTGAGAAAGGTAAAACAACCCGGTTAAGTGCGGCAAACCGCAATAGGAAGTTCAGTGCAGAATAAAAGCAAACATCACAACATTTAATAGCGCCGCTCTGCACGGCGCATACACAGCTTCACTTCCGTTTACGCAGGCTGGTTTTATTTTCGAAAAGCAATTCATTGATATTGGATTTGACACGTTTCGCAGTTTTTTCCAGTGCATCACGTTCAATCTGGTTCAGTCTGGGTTGCAAATGCCGAATGACACCATTGCGCCCGACCACCACCGGTATACTGAAGCAGTTATCCTCAATGCCTTGCCACTCTCTGAAATAGGTACTGATCGGCATGGTTCGATGGTCATCGTATACGATTGTTTTCAAAACCTCACATGCCGCCGTAGCAATTGCAAAATTGGTGTAGCCTTTTAAATTGTAAACATCGAAACCTGCCTGAGATACTTCCTGAAAAATCCTCCGATGTTCAGGATTATCGGCAATGCGCTCGCTGCCGGCGAACGCATTGCTAAACAAAGGAAACTGATTTGGCCCATGCTCACCGAGTATGTAGGTACGCAAATCATCCGGATGTATTTTTTCTTCTACCGAGAGCAACACCCGAAAGCGGGCTGAATCCACCAGCGTTCCTATTCCCATGATTCTGGAAGACGGCAGTCCGGCCAATTGAGTGGTCAGATAGGTCAATACATCAACCGGATTGGAAATGATAACCAGCAAGGCGTCCGGATTATTGTGCACCAATATGGGTATCATTTGCCTGAATATTTTGACATTATCCTCCCCCAATTGCATCCGGCTGGTCATTTTCTCCTTTCTTCTGGCCGAAACGGTAATCACCAGAATATCGCTATGCCTGACATCCTCAATCACGCTGCTCTCGATTGTCATAGGCCGCTCGCAAAATGACAGTGTATGCTGCAAATCCAGCGCATCCCCCTGCGTTCGCGCCAAGGTACGGCCAGCCAGAACCAGATGATTGCATAATCCTTTAAGCACAATACTATAAGCCAATGCAGAACCGACATGACCGGTGCCGATGATGGCAATTTTCATGACTTATCGACCTCGTTTTTTGTGATAAAAATTATTTTCTTTGCCCACCCAGGCGTCATCGGCGGATTCGTGGAATGAAGCAAAAAAGCACATTACCCCTCAAACATATTGGTCAGCGGATGACGCCAGGTAGTGCCAAAGTCGCACTGTGTAACGCGGATACCGGGCGGTGACTGGCGGCGCTTGTATTCGTTGACCTTGATCAGGTGAATGACGCGCTGGACGTCTGTCTCGCTGAAACCTTTATCAATGATTTCCGCTGCCGACAGATTGTGCTCGACATAGGCTTCCATGACTGCATCAAGCACCTCATATGGCGGCAGGCTATCCTGGTCAGTCTGGTTATAACGCAGCTCGGCTGAAGGCGCACGCTCAATGATGCGTTGCGGGATAACTTCAGTTATCTGGTTGCGGTATTTACACAGCTGATACACCATCGTTTTGCTGATGTCCTTGAGCGCCGCGAAACCACCGGCCATATCACCGTACAACGTGCAATAACCGACAGCCACTTCTGATTTATTGCCGGTAGTCAGAACGATGGCGCCGGTATGATTGGATAGCGCCATCAACAGTGTCCCGCGGATACGGGCCTGGAGATTTTCCGGTACCGTGCTGATGTACGTGCTGTCGGGCGAGATGTGGAAATCATTTTCCAGTGTCAACAAAAAATGATCCAGCAGCGGTTTGATCAGACTTTGACTATACTGGACACCGAGTGTCCGTGCCATTGTTGCGGCATCCTCGAGACTGATGCTGGACGTGTATTGCGTCGGCATCATCACCGCATGTACTCGCTCCGCCCCCAGCGCATCAACCGCGATCGCCAGCGTCAACGCCGAATCGATACCGCCGGATAAACCGATGATCACACCTGGAAAATGGTTCTTCTCGATATAATCCCGCACTCCTGTGCACAGCGCCTGATAAATACTCGCAACCGTCGACAAATGCGGCTCGATATGTCCGCTTAACGGCTCGTTACGTTCAATTTCTATCCAGCCGAGCGTTTCCCTGAACTCGGGAAACTGATGCGTCAACACACCTTGTCTGTTCATGACAAAGGACGCGCCATCGAAAACCAGTTCATCCTGGCCACCGACCAGATTGGCGTGAATGACGTTAACGCTGGTATTCCTGATAAATTGTTGCGTCAATTGATAACGCGAAACCTGTTTGTCGATGTGATAAGCGGAGGCGCTCAGTACGAGCAAATGATCAATTTCAACTGTTAGCGTATTGTCCGCCGAACTGTTCGCTTGCCAGAAATCGGCGCAGATCATGACGCCAAATCGTTCGCCGGCCAGTTCAAAGCGACAGAATGCTTCGCCTTTGTCAAAGTAATAATATTCGTTAAAAAACGGGGCGCGATTGAGAATATGTTTATGATACGTTGCGATAATCGCGCCGTTCTGAATAACAGAAGCCGAATTATAGAGCCTGCCGTCCTGAAAATGCGGATGTCCGATAATCAAGGTGATCCCGGATATTTTTTGCACCAGTTGCTCCAATGCCTGAGCGCAAGCCAGATGAAATGTTTCGCGCAACAACAGATCAACTGGCGGATAACCGGACAGCGCGAGTTCAGGTGTAACAATCAGATCTGCGCCGGCTTGTTTCGCCTGCTCCGCCGCTTCGATGATTTTTGCCGCATTACCGGCGATATCGCCAACCGTGAAATTGATTTGCGCAATGGCGATTTTCATGACTACTGAAATAGAGGTAAAAATTAAAAAGGCAGCACAGCATCCGGTTTTACCCGTTGTATATTGTCACGGAAATCCTGTTGAATGCGCGCAAGCGCTGCAGCATTATCCGCTTCAAAACGTAATACCACCACCGGGGTGGTATTGGATGCGCGCGCAAGACCGAATCCGTCGGCATATTCAACGCGCAGTCCGTCAATCATGATAATCTGCTGTGCACGGCTGAAATCCGCATTCTTCTGCAAGGCGGCAACTAGCGCATGGTTCTCGCCTTCTGCAACTTTGATTTGCAACTCGGGCGTATTAATCGAATCCGGCAGGCTGTTCAGTAGTGTATTGATGTCATCGGCGTGACTGAGCAATTCCAGAAGCCGCGCACCCGCATACAGCGCGTCATCAAAACCATACCAGCGTTCCTTGATAAAAAAGTGACCGCTCATTTCCCCCGCGAGCAACGCCTGCGTTTCCTTTAGTTTGGCTTTGATCAGGGAATGACCGGTTCTCCACATTACCGGCACGCCATTATGCTGCTTGATCCAGGACGCCAGGTTGCGTGTGCATTTCACATCAAATATTATCTTGCCGCCCGGATTACGCGATAACACATCGGCGGCAAACAGCATCAAAAGCCGGTCAGGGTAAACAATGACACCGCTTTTAGTGACAATACCTAATCTGTCGCCGTCACCATCGAAGGCCAGTCCGATTTCCGCATCCGTTGCGGCTAATGTCTGAATGACGTCACGCAAATTTTCCGGAACAGAGGGATCGGGATGATGATTCGGAAATGTGCCATCCACCGTGCTGAACAACTCGATAACCTCGCAGCCCAGTTTTCGATAAAGCGACGGCGCGAAGGCGCCAGCAACACCGTTGCCGCAATCCACCACGATTTTCATCGGACGACCCAGCCTGACATCGCTAATAATGCGTTCGAGGTAGTTGTTGGAAAAATCCAGTTCAGTGCGTTGCCCCCCCACGTCGATAATCAAATCATCGTTTTCAATGCGTTGGCGTAGCGCTTGTATTGATTCTGCCGCCAGCGTCTCGCCGCCAAGTACGATTTTAAAACCGTTATATTCGGGCGGATTATGGCTGCCGGTCACCATCACGCCGGAATAATCACATCGCTCATGAGCGGCATAATACAGCATAGGCGTAGCCACCATCCCGACATCCAGGACATTGACACCACTTTTCATAATACCCTTCGCCAGCGCTCCGGAAAGTGACAATCCGGATAACCGCCCGTCCCGTCCCACCGCAATGGATTTCAGCTGGCGCGCGCGCGCTTCTGATCCAATGGCGTGCCCGATCTTTTCAACAGTGTCCGGGGTTATCGTCTTGTCAACAATACCGCGGATATCATAGGCCTTGAAAATTCCACCTGGAATTTTGTTTTCCGAATCATTCATTCACAATAAAATTTAGATAGTTACAGTTATTGGTACGTCACAAATCGCATTTTTAGTGATGTCCAGCGAGTGCGCCACCTTTAAGGGTATAGTGCGTTCCGCAATACGGGCAAAGCGCTTCGCCCGTTTTTTCGATCGGCAAATAAACTCGCGGATGCGTATTCCAGAGTTTCATTGCCGGTGTTGGACAATGCAGCGGTAGGTCATCAACAGTAATTTCGATTTCTCGTTCTTGGTTATCCGTTTGTTGCTGATTCATATATGCGCTTGCTCCGGTTAAAGTTATTTTACAAAAGTAAGCCAGTTTTTATGTTTGTCATTTTTACCCTTGACGCAGTCGAAGAACAAGGACTGCAACTGCGCCGTGATTGGTCCGCGTTTTCCGCTGCCTATCAATCGGTTATCCAGTTCCCGGATCGGTGTGACTTCCGCCGCGGTGCCCGTAAAAAACGCTTCATCCGCGCAATAAATCTCGTCACGCGTAATCCGTTTCTCAATAACAGGAATCCCTAGCTCATTCGCCAGCTCCATGACGGATGCGCGAGTAATGCCCTCCAGACAGGAAGTCAGATCAGGCGTATAAATCTTGCCTTTTTTGACGATGAAAATATTTTCTCCGGATCCTTCCGCAACATAACCGTCAACATCCAGTAATAAAGCCTCATTGTAGCCATTCTGCGCCACTTCCTGATGTGCGAGAATGGAATTGGCATACGTCGTCACTGATTTAGCCCGGCACATATTGATGTTGACATGATGGCGGGTGAAGGTTGAAGTTTTTACCCGAATACCCATCTCGAGGCTGTCGGCACCGAGATATGTACCCCATGACCATGCGGCTATAGCGATATGTACAGATAATGTAGTTGCGGACAATCCCATCGCCTCGGGACCATAGAATACAATCGGGCGGATGTAACCTGAAGCCAGATGATTCTGCTTGACGACTTCACACTGCGCCTGCATGATCGTTGCCTTGTCATAAGGCATTTTCATCATGAAAATATGCGCCGAATTAAACAGCCGGTCTGTATGTTCCTGTAATCGAAAAATAGCGGCTCCTTGTTCGGTTTCGTATGCGCGCACCCCCTCAAAAACTCCCATTCCGTAGTGAAGCGTATGCGTCAGCACGTGCGTAGTGGCCTCCCGCCAGGGAACCATTTCACCGTCATACCAGATAACGCCCTCACGATCAGCCATTGACATCCAGAAACTCCCGAAAAATTCAGTTAAAAGCGGTATTCTAACTGATTTTTTCTCAGACGTTGAACTCCGTGTAGACTCTGAATTCCAACCATCGCCACCTGAGACTCGGGTTGAATTCACCCCAATCGTTCCATTTAATCCTTGCCTGAGGCATAAACACAGGTCAGTCGCTCGGTATCATGTATCTGAATTCTGTCTGGTCTGACATAATGATTTGGAATGATGTTGATTAAAACAATAGCGGCATACAAATTGACTCTGGACTTTTATAAGAAAAGCATACAATGCATATACTTCAATATTCTGGAAATCAACATCACTACTTTCTTTACGGAAAGAATGTAAATAACCTGGGCATGACACGCCAGTGGCCACGTCTGCTCTTTATTCAGCCTGAACTGATAGTCACAGTCCGATATGAATAACTTTGTTGAACAGCAGTTTTCTTCATCGAACACAGCCTATTCCCGGTTGTTATACACTCAAACGATCGGCATGAGCGCGGCTGGAATTATAGCGCTGCTTGCACTTTCCGGTTGGCTCATCCCGTCGTTTGATCAGATTCTGCCAAAAGAGTGGTGGCTTATGAAACCGGACACAGCGCTTTGCATTCTTCTCGGCGCCATATCCATTCTATTGATTCAGAAAAGCATCAGCGTACTTGCCGTGCGCCTGTGCGGCATGATGATTATCTTTCTGGCCGCACTTTCACTATACGGCTATGCCACTGGACAATCTCTACCGGTGGAAGCACTCTTGGCAACGGATATATATACCGAATTTCCGGGCAAAATGCCGGTACACTCAGCGGCTTTTTTTTGCTTATTGGGTCTTTCGTTTATCGTTGCCGAGAAAATAGAAGATCATCGCAACAACATTCGTGACTTTTTGACACTATTGCTGATCAGTTTGGTTATGGTGTTTTTTTCGGGCTACTTTTTTTCAGCAACCAGCTTGTACGGACACTCTACAGAAATTCTTGTCGACTCATACACTTTCATTGCCATGTGCCTGCTGACATACGGGAATTTTGTCCGTGGCATCCATGGCGGCATTTTTTCATCGTTCATGGGATTTGGAATCAGCAGCTATACCGCTCGAATGACTTTACCTTGGGCATTACTGGGGCCTTTTGCGATAATCAGCGCCATAAACTACCTGTCAACTGTTCTGGGCATCTCGCTGGAAAATCGGATTGCGCTTTCAGCGACCTTATTGTCACTTATGCTTTTCTTCATCATCGTCGGTGTATCCAACAAAATCAGTCACCTGGAAGATGATCTGCGCAAACTGGTGCTGACGGATGAAATGACAGGTCTATATAACAATCGCGCCTTTTGTATTCTTGGCAAGCATGCCTTTCTGGACAGCCTACGGAATGATTCTTTAATCGTTCTGCTTTATTTTGATCTCGATGGATTGAAAACTATTAACGACACACTGGGTCATCAGGCGGGCTCTGAAATGATTATTGAATTCGCCAATCTGTTGAAAGCCAATTTTCGACGCAACGAAACCATCGCACGCATCGGCGGTGATGAATTTGTTGTATTGAGCCAGCGAAACGGAATTGAAGTCGCACTCAAACGGCTGGCCGACGCCACCGAAGCCGTAAACAAAAAAGGTAAACCCTACACCATCAGCTACAGCCACGGCAAGATTACAGGACGGGCGAAAGACTATCAATCACTTGACGATCTGCTCGAACAAGCCGATGCACTGATGTACAAAAACAAAAGCGCAAAAAAACTAGGCAGGCAGCTTACCTGAATATTGGTTACTTAACGCATCAAATCCACCGATCAGACAAGATAATAAAATAGCCGTGGCGACCTCATTCAAACCTATCAGAAGCCATTCATCGTTTGTCACACGCTTCATCGATATCGGTCTTTTCCGCGTTGTGATCCGCCTCGCGATAGTTGATCGTTTCGGATGAGGATTGCCGCACTGTCAGATCATCCTGCTGCGCCTGGGCATCCTTGGCGGAAGCTATCTGATTAATCATATTTACAATCTGACTATCGGGAATCATGCCATCTGCCACATCGTCTGCCTCTTTAAGTCCGTCTGAAGAATTTTTCACACCCATCGCAGCACACCTCCGCAAGCTTCGAACAATGAAATATCTATTAAATACGATAACATTTAAT